>DATBJG010000107.1:0-11448 GCA_036556585.1 Vicinamibacterales bacterium | reverse complement strand
ATGTTCCGAAAAATCAATCGCACAAACGATCGTGTGAGTGGTAGGCATGACTGCTGTCCTTTGCGGTGCCTCGCGGCAGGCACCATCGAATGCTGATTCGCGGGCCGTAGGCACGGACGCCAACACTCCGTGAGAACTGGCAGCCGCCGAGTGGGCCTAATCACGGGACGCGGATCACGCGGATTAACGCGAAGCTTGGATATTCTCACTTCTCACGGGGTGCGTGGCTGACTCGGGCCAACGACCGACTGCCGGTCGCCCGTTCCAATCCGTGTCGATCCGCCAATCCGCGTCTCGTGATGACGGCAACGAGTGGTAGGAGACTCGCAGTGGGACTTGATTCGCGCGCGGATAGCTTGGCCCCGACGCTATACTGAAGCGGGTCGCCTCCCCGGCCGATAGTACCTGCTGGGTTCGCTCAGAAACGAGATACGCCCATCAAGACGATTCGAAAAAAGAGCCGACGTCGACGTCCCACCCTGACTCATGCTGGCGGCGTGGTGTACCGCATGAGGTCCGAAACGCCAGAATTCCTGCTGGTCACGTCCCGTCGTCGCCCGAAACAGTGGGTTTACCCGAAAGGCCACGTCGAAGACGGGGAACGGCCTGAAGAGACCGCCGTCCGTGAGGTCGAGGAAGAAGCGGGCGTGCTCGCGAGGATTACCAAGACGCTGGACGACATCGTGTTCAAGATCGACGGCGAACCGCAGCGTATCCGCTACTTTCTCATGTCGGTCGTCCACGAGGGTAGACCCGGTGAAGGGCGCCAATCGTCCTGGTTGACGCCGGATGCGGCGGTCAAGCGCCTGAGCTGGCCCAAATCCCAGGCGCTTATCCGTAAAGCTGTCGAAGTGTTGACGTCGCGGTTCTAGACGTTACTTCTTCTCGGCAGGAGTGTTGGTTGCCGGCCCCATTCCCCACACCTGTATAACGGCTTCTTCCTTCTTGGCGCCGTCGTAGTGAACCTTGCCGGCGTAGTGGATCACATAGCTCCCGGCAGGCACGGGCACCGTGCTGTCGGGATCGTATTTCTCACCCGTTCCAACCCACCAGGTTCCCGACAGGACAACAAAAAAGCGATCGTTTGGGTGAAAATGTGGCCGACTCATGTTGCCCGGAAACCATCTGAGGCGCACGACATAAGGGCCGGGCTTGGCGGGATCGCCAAACAGGATCGCCTGTTCGTTGGTGCCCGCGGCGTTCTTGACGAACTTGATGTCGGCCGGGGTCTTGAAGTCCACGGCGGCACGGTCGATGTCGGCCGCAAAGCCAGACGGGGTTGATACCATCGCCAGGCCGAGAGCAGCCGGTAAGAGCAGTCGAGCCAGTCCGGTCATCTACTGTACCTCCATTCATTCTTCTCATTCTTCGCGCGGCCCCCGGCCTTCGCTTGTCTGCCGAAGTATAAAGCTTCGGCCAGGCTCGCCGAAGCGCCTTCGGCGCGGAGGCGGCACCCCCGTGCGGTTCCGTCGCGAGTCTACGGCTTCGCCGCACCAGGTTGTTTTGTTGTAATGAGAATCAGCCGGAGTCCCTCTACTTCTGCATCGAGCTCCTTGTTGCCTGCGGGAAACCTGTTCGACTGCAGGATGAACGCGATGATGTCGCGATAACTCTCGTTCGAAAGGCTGTTCGGACGGTCGGATGGCATCAGCGTCCGGGTTCTCACAAACAGCTCTTCAACTGAAGTCTCACCCCATTGGAACGCAAAGCTCTCCTCGACCAGACTCGGCGCCGTGCTCTTGCCTCGAAGATCGTCAGCATGGCAGGAGGCACAGAACTGCATGTACTCGACCCGGCCGCGGTTGGCTTGCTCAGCCGTGTAGACGCCATCCCACACCGTGCGCTGGGCCTCAACTGTCGCGGCTCCGAGCCAGATGAGCCCGGCGACGAGACATTTTCTCAATTCAACCCGCCCGGCAGTGCAAACACGAGCAGCACGTTACCGGAGTTGGGTCGCCGGATCTCCGGGGCCAGTTCCGGTGGTATCAGCGTCGACCAGCTGCCCCCGCCAATGCCGGCGGGCATCGCCACGTACTGCTTCCCGTTCGCAAGATAGGTGACAGGAAACCCTTGCGCCGACGTCGGGAGACGAGTTTGCCACAGAATCCGGCCGGTGGTCGCGTCGTAGGCGTACATGTGGCGATCCCAGTCGCCACCGAAGACCACTCCACCCGCCGTTGTGAGCGCAGCCGTGTTTGATGGTGACGGCGTGCGATGTCGCCACAGAATCTTGCCAGACCTCGCGTCCATGGCCAGAAATTCGCCGAGCGATCCGCCCGACTTGGGATGCTTGTAGTCCCGGCGCTTCACGGGACCGACGCCACCGCCGCCGAGCGTCCGCTCTGAAGGACCTGGACCAAAGGTTGCGATTTCGCAGTTCAGATTGAGCGGGATATACAAGGCATTTGTCTGCGGGCTGAAGGCCATTGCGCGCCAGCTCTTGAATCCTGCGGTGCTTGGACAGAAGTCGAGTTCCACACCAACCTGCGGGATCTTTCCAGGCAGGTAGCTGACCTTGCCCGAGTGCTCGTCCACGCTCAGGATGGTTTGATAGCCGATATCCGAAGCCCGAATGAATGCTCCCGTCGCTCGATCGAGCTGCCAGAGAATACCGAGCTTGCCCATCTTGAAAAGCGACTTCCGCCCGCCCATGTCAATCAGGATGTTCTCGAACACCTCGTCCATGTCGTGGGTTTCACCGGGCACGTGCTGGTAGTACCAACGCAACTTTCCTGTGTCGGGATCGAGGGCCAGTGTCGAGTTCGTGTAAAGTGCCGCCTCGTCGGTACCGCGAACGGCTCTGGCCCAGGGTTTCGCCTGCGCCGTGCCCCAATACACGAGATTGGTTTCGGGATCGTACGAACCGGGAATCCACGCGTCACTTCCTGCGCGAAATGTAAGCGGTAGCCCACCCCACGTGTCGCCGCCCGGTTCACCCGGCCTGGCAACGGTCGACGTCCGCCACAGTTCCTTCCCGGTTGCCGCATCATGTCCCGAGATAAAGCACACATCGTCTTTGTAGCGGGTGCAGCCGGTGATACCTGCGATCACCTTGCCTCGCACGACAATCGGGCCCGAGGTGTATTCGTAGCCTAGCTTCGGATCCGCGACGGCCACATCCCACGCCAGTTTTCCCGTTCGCGCATCGAGCGCAACGATATGCGCATCGTTGGTGGTTCCGAAGATTTTGTCGCCGTAGATGGCAAGGCTTCTCTGGATGCCCCTGCCGGTATCACCACCACCAGTCGCGGGCCGTTGTGCGAGGCGGGGTATGGCCGATTGTTCACCTCCACCACCGCTGCGTGCGGGGGCGGCAGACGGCTGAGTTGCGCCTGGACGATACTCCCAGATCAGATCTCCTGTCGCGCCATCCATCGCTTGAATGACGCCGCGCGGGCTTGGCAGATACATGACCCCGTTGTAGACCAGTGGCGCCGCCTCTTGCGCACCTGTGTCGTCCATTGCCCACGACCAGGCCAGCTGAAGCTGGTGGACGTTCTGTCGATCGATCTGCTCGAGCGGACTGTATCCCCAGGCATTGTCGGTGCGTCGCCAGTTGAGCCAGTCACCCGCTGCCGGATTGCGCAGCATGGCTTCGGTCACAGGCCGGAACTCTGAGGCGCTCGCTCTCGGCGCCGGCCCTTGAGCGTGGCCCGTGACGAGCCAGCCGGCCGCCGAAAGCGTCATGATTGACAGTGCCGACACACCGCGGACCCTCATGCGCCTCCTTGAACGATCCGAACGATCCGAACGATCCGAACGACCCGAACGACCCGAACGATTCGAACGATCCGAACGATCCTATTTCGACTTGGTCTTGTCTTCGTACGGTGCCCCGGTGCCCGACGAGCCGAGGAACAGCGTCTGCCCGTTAGGCAACGTCAGGTCCCTTCCGTTGGCCCTGAGCGAGCCGTCCTTTGATTGATAGCCGTCGATCAGGACTTCGGTTCCAGCCTGCAGCGAATTCTTGGTGAAGCCGCGCCTGAACAGTGTGTTGGGTGTACCGGCTTCAATCATCCACTTTTCCACGCTGCCGTCCGGCTTCTTGACGTCGACGTGGATCCAGGCGTGCGGGTTGATCCACTCCATCTTCGTGACGGTACCCCGCAGTTTGATAGGCCTCTTCGAATCGAATTCGGAATTGAAGGCGTGATGGGCGACGAGTGGAGCGAGCTCCAGAACCATCACGGCAATCACAGCAACCAAGAACTTCATTCGCATAGGACACCTCACCGGCGGGTCTAAAGACCCGCCGCTACGCCTTCATCTCCGCTAAAGGCCTGCGCTACTTGACGGCCTCACCGGCTTTTTCGCGTTTTCGGGCGCCCGCCAGCAGATGGACGATGTCGTAGTTGTCTTCGTGGCAGGCGTACTCGTACAGCTGATCCTGGGTCTTGTTCCACGGAATGAGCGCCGTCCAGGGTCGCGTCCAGGTCTTCGGGTCCTCCACGGTAAACTCGTACGCGATGGTGTCGGGATCCACGCGCGTAAGCCGCTCGGTCAACTTGTAGGTTGATGGATCGGCATCTCCAAAAGTGCTGTCTGGCCGAAAGTTCGTCGTCTCGATCACGAGAGTGTCGCCGTCCCAGCGGCCTCGCGTGTCTCCCAGCCACTGCCTGAGACCTGTTCTGAGGTGCGGTCGACCGTCCACCGGAATGATGCGCGCGCTGTGAATCATTTCCACGAGAATGGCGACGTATCCAGGGCTCTGGAAGATCTGGTACGTGTTGTTGTAGATCGTCGGAAGATATGGTGGCCTGTCGGTTCGAATGATGCAGCGCACCGGGTTCGACATTTCTTCCGGGCCCCGTGGCATCCCCGCAGCAAACCTGCGCGCCGCTGCGGCCCCGGCCTCGCGCTTTTTCTGAACTTCCGGTGTTGGCGGCACCAGGGCGGGGATTCTGCCGTCGGGAGGATCCACGATGAGCGACGTACGTTTGTCTTTGACGATTTCCAATCGACGCGCGTCCATCCAATGCTCGTTGTACGCGCGGTTGACGTCGGCTTCCGGGCCTCCGTCGCGCCGATCCCGATTCAGCTCCTGCGCGAGCTCTTCTTGGAACTCTACGGCCTCTTCATCGTTCAAGACGGTCTTGGCCGAAACCCTGTCTGGCCGTTGCAGCGGCGTGCTGGTCGCAATATTCCAGATCCCCTGAAGGTCCGGATCACCCCACGGCGTCCGGCGAGTCTTTGCCGGTGGACTCGTGGTGGATTTCGCTTTGACGGCGGGTGCCTGGCCCTGGGCGCTCTGAGCAAACGTCAGCAGGACGCCACCAGCGACCATTACCACAAGCGCCGCAATGAAACTAATGATCTTCATGGTCGTTACTCACTGGACCGTTTCCGGAACGGCCCGAACACGAGCTCTTCGGTGAAAGGCACACACTTGAATTCCAGAAGCTGAACGTCCTTTTCCATACGCCGATAGAGAGGCATGCTCATCTTCCACGGGCGCGTAAAGACCTGGGGGTCTTCAATCGTGACGTCGTATTGAAGGTGATAGGGACTAACGGGCGTGTAGCGTTCGACCACATGCAACGCGTCACTGTGAAAATTGCCTGCGCGATCGAACCAGGTTTCCTTGCGCAGGCCGGTGACATCGACGACGAGCGTGTCCCCGTCCCAGCGTCCACGCGACCAGCCCATCCACGACTCTGCGGGGGCCTCGTCTTTCCAGTTCATCCGTATGACACGCGTCGAGCTCGTAAACTCATAGGCCATCAGGATGTACGGTTCCGGTCCTGACCCCTGGACGATTTGAAAAGGGAAAGGCATGTATGTCGCGCGCGGCACGCCCGGCATGTAGCACTTCAGTTCCGGGTCGCCGAGGTCGTGCCAGCGCTCATCGCTGCTGACGTCAACCTTCATGCGGTTTTCGTAGTTCTCTTTCTTCTTCGCCAGGGCCCAGGCCTGGTACGGAATCTCGTTGCCTTCTACGACACCTTGTCCCGCAGGACCTGCGCCGTAGGCACCCATGAGCTCCGGATGCGGTCCGGGTTGTGCCTCATGGTCCTGGATGTCCCAGTTTGCGGTTGTGAAGGCTTGCCAAATCCCGTTTAGATTGGGTTTGCCGTCGGGCATGCGGGGCGCTTTGTACGACCCAGGAAACGTGCCCACGTTGGTCGACTGCCCCTCGGTGGGGATCGCGACCAGCCAGAGCAGCCCGGCTATCCCAGCCAGGCCGACACCCATGGCGAAAATGCTCAGGCGACTACGCATGGAAAATCGCCTCCCGCTATTTCGAAATCATCTTCATTGCCGAAGCCAGAATCGTCTTCGTACCGTTCTCGATGGCAAGCGAACCCTGCAGCGAGACCTTGTGGCTCATATGGTTGACGAGCCGCGCATTGCTGTTTTGCGCCAGGGCTCCACCAACCAGGTACACCTCGCCTTGTTCGGTGACCAGCGCAACCGTCATCCCTTTTCGAGCGCAGGTCATCGCGCACTCCTGGTGTGCGGCCCCCCGGTTCTTGGCGCCGTCCTTCTTGTAACACGCCAGATCGACGAGTTCACCAGTCACGTCCGCGGCATAGAGAAAGGGAGCGGTGATCGACACCAAAACAGGCAGGACCAGGGCCAAGTACTTGTTCATGGCGACCCCTAATTTGGCAGGAACGCCCTGATTCTGCGCCTCGGGGCATTGCCCGTCAATACAAACAAAAGGCGGCTTAGAATCTGGGGCGGATGGGCGGATGGGCGGATGGGCGGATAGGGCGGATGGGGAGGATAGGGAAGATGGCGGATACAGAATCCGGCGGGATCTCGCGCCGCGAGTTGCTCAAGCGGGCCGGGATGGCAAGCGCGGTGGCGGCCGTTCCGGTGGAGATGTTCGAAAACGTAGAAGCGTTGGGGCAAGGTGTTGCGACGATCAAGCCGGACGCGCTCGAAACGCTGACGCGACCCGAGTCCAGCACGCTCGAAGCCATCGTTGCGCGCATCATCCCGAGTGACGAATCTGGTCCGGGGGCAGCCGAGGCGCGGGCTGCGCGCTACATCGACCGTGCCCTTGGGGGGCCGCTTGCGTCTTCGCGAGAGGCGTACTCGTCAGGTCTTGCGGCAATTGACGCCTACGCCCGGACGTCGAAGGGCGCGGCTTTTGCGCAGCTCCCGGCGGCCGACCAGGACGCCGTGTTGATGGAGCTGGACCGCGATATTGTCCCGGGCTTCACACTCGGTTCCGCCGCGTTCTTTGCGCTGGTCCGTGCACATACGATTCAAGGCACCTTCTGCGATCCAGCTTACGGGGGAAATGCAAACTTCGTGGGTTGGGATCTGATCGGTTATCCGGGCGTCCGCACGGCGGTGACCGCTGATCAACAACAAACAGCCGCCGTCGTCAAACCGAATCACCGATCGGCATACGACTTCGACATGTTCAAGGGGAACGGCCCTGCGGGACAACCCCAAGGCAGGCAACGTGACCGTTAATCTGAAAAAGACGAACGTGGTCATCGTCGGTCTCGGCGCGGTCGGAGGTGTTGCCGCGCTGCCGCTCGCCCGCGCCGGGCTCGATGTGATCGGCCTCGAGGCGGGCGACTGGCTTCGAACGAGCCACTTTGCACCGGACGAACTTCAGAACAATTTTCGCGGATGGCCTCAATCGGTTCAAAAGGCCAACCGCGAGATCCCGACGCACAGGGAGCGCGAGGGCGCTCCATATTCGCCTCGTCTGGCGATTCATCCAATGATGAATGCCGTGGGCGGCACATCGCTTCACTACTGGGCGCAAAGCTGGCGCCTCAATCCGTGGGACTTCAAAGTGGTGAGCGAGACAACCCGCCGGTACGGCGCGTCGCGCATTCCAAAGGGTTCGACGGTCGAAGACTGGCCGTTCGGGCTGGAGGAGCTCGAGCCCTACTACGAACGCGTCGAATACGAGGTCGGGGTGTCAGGTCAGGCGGGGAACGTCAACGGCAAGATCGACAAGCGTGGCAACGTCTTCGAGGGATCGCGCCGGCGTGAATATCCGATGCCACCGCTCCGTGGTACAGGGTTCACGGAACTGATGGCAAACGCTTCGCGCACCCTCGGCTGGCACCCGTTTCCGGGGCCGGCCGCCATCAACTCGCGCACCTACCAGAACCGTGCGGCCTGCGCCTACCATGGATTCTGCAATCGCGGCGGATGTCACATCAACGCCAAGAATTCGACAGCCGTCTCCACGATTCCGAGAGCGCAGGAAACCCGGCGGCTGACGGTCGTCACGCGTGCGCATGTCACGACGATAGCCGTCGATCAGGCGGGTCGCGTCAGCGGGGTGGAGTATCTCAAGGACGGCGAAACCTACGTGCAGCCTGCAGATGTCGTGCTGCTGGCCGGCTATACCTACGAAAACGTGCGGATGCTTCTGCTGTCGAAGTCGAAGCCGTTTCTAAATGGACTCTCGAACAATCACGGGCAAGTCGGGCGACATTATTTCAGTCACTGCACCGGCGCGGCCGTTACGGCGCTCTTTCCGAAAAACTTGAACAACTGGTACGGCCTGCCAGCCCAGGGAACCGCGATCGATGACTGGGCCGACGACAACTTCGATCACTCAAAGCTCGACTTCATCGGTGGCGGCAATCTCTGGATTTTCTCGGAGCGACGACCGATTGCTGCGGCCGGCATGAGCACCTTCGACCGGGCGCCACAGTGGGGCTCCCGGTGGAAGGCGTTCGTCAAAGAGAACGCCGATCGGTGGAATACCTCTTATCTTCAGAAGACAACGCTGCCGTACGAAGACAACTACCTGGATCTCGATCCAACGGTGAAGGATTCCCTTGGGTTCCCTGTCTGCAGAATCACAGCCGGGTTCAAGGACAACGAACGCAAGGTGGCCGCGTTCATTCAGGACAAGATGGTGCAGTGGTACGAGGCGGCCGGCGCCGTGGACACGATCAGAGAACCCCTCGGTACGATGGGCCCGTCGACGCACGCCTATGGCGGGACGCGGATGGGCGACAATCCGGACACGAACGTCGTGAACCGGTGGGGGTTTTCACACGAGGTTCCCAATCTGGGGATTCTCGGCGCGTCGGTGATGGGCACGAGCGGCGCCCACAACCCGACGCTGACGGCGCAGGCGCTCGCATGGCGGACGGCCGATCATCTGGTGGCGAACTTCAGAACGATCGGGAATGCTTGAATGGCAGCGCTTCGTGTTCTTCGTGTCTCAGTTTGTAGTGATCGTCGTGTCTTGACAAAGAAAACATGGAGGTAGGTTTGAGTGTGGAACATCCGGCACGCCGGCGATACTCAGTGATCGCCGGATTCATTGCCTGTATCGCGGGGGCGTTGATCGTTCCAACCGCGTCAACACAGACCCCGCCAAGTGCGGAAGATGTCGCCGCCGGCATGCGGATCTACCGGCAAAAGGGCGATTGTCAGGCGTGTCACGGGTGGGCGGCGGATGGCCGGAAGATGGACAGCCAGATGCCCGATGGCGCGAACCTGCGCACGACACTGCTCGATCGGCCGAAGCTCATTTCGGCCATCAAGTGCGGACGTCCCGGCCGGAACATGCCCGCGTTCGATCGGCTTGCCTACAGCGACGGGCGTTGCTACGGCATGACCGACGCGGACTTGAAGAAGCGTCAGCTGTTGCTGCCCGATCCCGCGAACACACTTCAGCAGCGGGAGATCGAACTGGTGGTCGACTTCCTCATCGCAAAGGTGGTGGGGAAGGGCCCGATGGATCGCGCCAAGTGCATCGAATACTGGGGATCGGACGTGGAAGCCTGTAAGGAATTCACGAAGTAGTGCCGAGGTTCACCACAGAGGTCACAGAGTGAATTTGTCCTCCGTGTCCTCTGTGGTGAGCAACATTAGTTCTTCAGTTCGTTCTTGATCACCTTTCCACCCTTCATTACGAACTTCACCCGCTGCAGCTCGGTGATGTCGGCGATCGGGTCACCGGACACGGCCACAAGATCCGCGAACTTGCCCTTGGTGATGGATCCGATTTGATCCTGCCATCCCATGACCTGGGCGTTGGTGATAGTCCCCGCCTGGATGGCCCTCACAGGTCCCATGCCGGCACGTTTGGCCAGCCATTCGAACTCGGACGCCTGCGTGCCGTGCGGGAGCGTCGACCCATCAGCGCCGCTCCCGACCATGATCTTGAGGCCCTTGGTGGCCGCCGCCATTGACACCGCGCGCTCGAAAATCGGGATCATCCGGTACTTGCCCCCCGTGTTTTTCGCGTCGTTGTCGTCCATGTACGGCTCGGTGTACCTGACGAACGTGGGATCGTAGGCGAGCCCTTTCTTGACCATGGTGTCGAGCTGAGCTTGAGTCAACCCATATCCGTGTTCGATCGTGTCGCATCCAGCGGTAATGGCGAACTGAAGCCCGTCGCCGCCAAACGCATGACACCCCGCCTTACGACCAAGACGATGGGTCTCTTCAATCAGTGCTTGAAGGATGGGCAGTGGATACATCAGCACGTACTGGGCCTCGCCGGTTGCCGAGAAGGAATACGCGCCGGTCGGGTAGAGCTTGATCCAGTCGACTCCGCGATCGACGTGTTCACGCACTGCCGCTCGAGCTTCCTCCACAGTGCGAACGACAGCACTTGTCAATGGATTGGGCGGAGCCGAGGGGTCTGCGGGTTTGGGACCCCAGGCGATTCCCCGACCCGCGACCTGAAATCTCGGACCATCGATGTCCCCCAGGTTGATGGCGTTACGGATGTCCACGTCTCCGTAGCCGTTGCCGTGAGAACCCATGTCGCGCGCGGCGGTGAAGCCCGCGTGGAGGTCGGCCTGCGCGTTCTGGATGGCAATGAGCGTTGATCGCTCGGTCGTCCAGTTGGGCCGCCTCGTGTTGTACATGTGCGAATGCGTGTCGATGAGCCCTGGCACGACGGTCGCCTGGCTGAGATCGATCACCGACGTACCTGGCGGAATTTTGACTTGCCCTTCCGGACCGATCTCGGTGATGCGCTCGCCCATGACGAGCACCACCTGCTTGGTCATCATCTGACCCGTCAGACTGTCAAACAAGCGGCCGGCGCGAACCGCCACGCCTCGAGCAGCGGGTGGGCATTGCAAAACACCTCCCTCAGGTCCAACGCAGGGTCGTGTTCCAGCGAACCGCCAGGGTTCAGGCGCCCGCTGCCGATCAGGTGTGGCCGGCGCTTGAGCGTGCAGGAATATCGACCAGAGCACAGCGCTGACGCATGCGACGAGTACGGTTTTTGCGCGCACGAGAGATCCTCCTGAGCTATCAGTACGTAGGGCGGACCTGTCGGTCCGCCTTGTCACTCAATAATGGCCTGCATGATCGCAGTCTCGAAGTCGCGGTCGGCTTGCCGATTCGGATTCTGTGTCTGAATCATCATCACGCCGACAATCTGTTCCTTCGGATCGTTCCAGAAGTGCGTGCCGAACGCTCCGTCCCATCCATAGCTGCCCCTGGAAACCGGCACCGCGGCGGCAATGGCGTCCGAAATGACTTGCACGCTGA
>DATBJG010000106.1:0-24750 GCA_036556585.1 Vicinamibacterales bacterium | reverse complement strand
AGCCCTCTTTTGCTCGGACCTGTCAGTCGTCGCACGACCGGGACGAGCGGCGCCGTTCGGTGCCACCGTCGGGAGCGTTGTCCTTTGATGCCGACGTTCTATGCGATTTGTTGAAACTGTCCGATTCGCGGCCGATCAGATCGGTCTCCTCTTTCAGCTGCAGCGCGGACCCGTTGGTCTCGATCCGTTCGGTCCATCGCGCATCGTCACCACGCCAACCGACATGGCGGCCCTGGGCGCGGGTGTCCTCGCCTGTCTCCTGCTGCTGCTGTTCATCTATCGCCGCAAGTTCTACGCGCTCTACTGGACATGCAGCTGGACGTTGATATCGGCCAGCCTGCTCCTGGCGGGTCGAGCGTTCGGTGACGAACTGAGCGCGGGCCTCATGCTGGGCCTCTCGCACCTGCTCTCAATCGCGGCCTCGTTGCTGATGGCCGTCAGCGCACTCAGATTCCGACGAACGTTTCACCTTTCGCCAAAGCTGCTGTTTGCGGTCCTGCCGCTGGTGGTGTGGTTCGTGCTCGCGCCGCTTGCCCTCGGAAGACGTTCGGTCTTTGTGCCAGGGCATCTGGTGTCCGCGTTAACCCTCAGCCTGGCCGGTGCGGCATTCCTGACGCTGGTGCGCCAGTTCAGAATGGTTGGCGCGACGCTCATTGGCGGGTCGCTCATCGGGCTGGCCATCTCGAATCTGTGGATCGGAATTCACGTCCTGGGCTCGCCACTGCTGAACGAGGTCCCCATTGAGGCCCTGACCATCAACGCCACGCTGTATTTTCTGGAAGCGCTCGGCATGCACCTGCTCGTGGCCGAAGACATGACCTACGAGCTGCGGGTTGCCAACAGGCAACTTTCTGCCGCGCAGTCCGAACTGCAGGCACTGGCCGTGAGCGACGATTTGACCGGATGTTACAACCGCCGGTTTTTCCACCAGATCATCGGGCGCGAGCTCAAGCGGCACCAACGCTATGGCCTGCCGCTCTCCCTGCTCTTCATCGATATCGATCACTTCAAGGCGATCAATGATCGCCTGGGCCACGAAACGGGCGATCAGGTGATTCAGCTGGTTGCGGATCTGCTGCTGAGCCGTGTTCGCGACGTCGACTACGTTTTTCGGTGGGGAGGCGACGAGTTCGTGGTCCTGCTTTCCTGCAATCTCGAGCATGCCCGACGCAAAGCCAGCGAGATCAAGAGCGAGTGCCGCCGGCTGACGGGACAGATGGGAGCGCTCGGCCGCATCACGCTCAGCATCGGCTGCGGCGAAGCTGCGGCGGATCTGGAAGATCCGTTTGCGCTCGTCCAGGCTGCCGATGACGAGATGTACCGTGACAAGATTGGCAACCGGACACTCAGCAAGGTCTAGACCGACACAGGCAAGCCAAGTTGCCTGACGAGCGCCCCGTAGCGAGCGTCGGATCGGATCGGATCAAGGCGGGGTTCGATGCCGAGGTTGACGAGACCTCCGGCGCGGTCCTGGCAGGCCTGTTCGAGCGACCGAAACGCCCCGTCGACATCGCCAAGCCCTACGTACACCAGGCTCGTTTGGTACGCCGACACGTAACGCGTACGAGCCAGCTGCTGGAGCTGATGGAGTCCTGCCAGCGACTCGTCCCGATTCCCGGCAATCGCCCGGGCGTGAGCCAACCAGGCGACGAGAACGGGTTCTGGACCTGACTGTCGAATTGTTCCCTCGAGCTCTGCGATCGCGTCGGGCACGCGGCCGATTTGCAAATAGGCGGCCGCGAGGAACCGGCGCGCCGCCGCGAAATCGGGTCTCATTTCGAGAGTGTGACGGCACCAGGCAACCACGCGGTCGTACTGGCGAGCGGCATAACAGACCCACGCGGCGCTTGAATTCACCGTCAGACACAGCGGGTCGAGCTCGACGGCGCGTTCGACCTCGGCGAGGGCCTCGTCGTGCCTGGCCAGGCCCGCCAGAAAAACCCCGTACGAGCGGTGCGCTGCATCGCTGCTGGGATTGAGCGCCACCGCGGTGCGATACCGCTCTTCCGCCGCAGCCCAATCCCAGTCAAGTCTCTTGTGCACCTCCGCCAGAGCCAGATGAGCTTCCACCGAATGCGGATCGAGCGCGAGCGCACGGCGAGCCGACGCTCGCGCGTCCTCGAGCACGAGTCGGCCCGGCTTGTGTGAGGCGTCGGACCATGCGACGTGCGCACGCGCCAGGGCGGCATGCGCCTGAGCGTAGGAGGAATCGAGCTTGATTGCCCGTTGGTAGAACCCGATGGCCTTTTCCACCCCTTCATCACCGGGCATGTTCCAGTGATATCGACCTTTGAGGTACGTGTGATACGCGTCTGTATTCGACGTACCCACCTGAACTGCCGCACCTGAATCGGCGGGAAGAAGCTCATTGGCGAGTGCACGTGCAATCCGGCCTGCCACTTCAGACTGCACACTCAGACTGTCCTGAAACGACCGCTCGTAGCTGTCTGCCCAGAGATGCGTCTGGCCCTCGGTCTCTACCAGCTGTGCGGTAATCCTGACGCGACCGCCGTCACACCTCACGCTCCCCTCGAGCACGTACGTCACGTCCATCTCGCGGCCTATCTGCTCGACCGTCTTGCCCGCCCGCTTGAACAACATCGCCGACGTTCTCGCGATCACCCCCAGCTGGCGCGGGTGCATTCGACCGAGCTGCGCGATCATTTCCTCTGTCAGCCCGTCGCTGAAGTATTCCTGTTCGGGCTCCGTGCTCATGTTCACGAACGGCAGAATCAGAATCCTGCACTTCTGAGTGGCGCTTTTCTCGGGCTCGCGGGCGCGGCTCATGATGCCCCGTGGCACGATGCTGTTGATCGGCGCGATGAATCGATAGCCGCGCCGGTGGAGAGTCTCGACGAACCTGGGATTTTCCGCCGAGTCGCCGAGGGCCGCGCGCAGCCGTTTGATCGCCGCGTTGAGGCTGTGCTCGAAATCGACAAACGTCCCGTCGGGCCACAGTCGATGACGGATTTCCTCTCGCGTGACCACTTCTCCAGGCTTGTCCAGCATCAGCACGAGAATTTGAAAAGGCTGGTCCTGCAACCGTACGCGAATCCCCTGCTTGCGAAGTTCGCCCGATCGGAGATCCACCTCAAAGACTCCGAACCTGATTGACCTCATCCGTTCGAGTTCGGATTGGCTCATCGCTCAAAGTCTACCAGTGCACGTGCGCAAATCAACGGATGCACGCCCCGACCTGCGAGTCCTCAAGCTGCGGAAGTCCAGTCGTCACTGACATATCGCGTGTCACCAACATGTCACCTTTCGGTTGTCCCCGCGCCATTGAGGTACCTGCTCCGAAGGCACACATTCGTCCTCAGCGGGCTCATTTGAAAAGCGAGCTCGTTTCGGAGGACGACATGCGACGGTTCATTGCGCTCGCGGTGATATTCGAAGTTGTCGTGGCGCGCGGCTGCACGGCAGTACAAGCCGAAGCCGCGACAGATCAACGTTCGGCAGTCGTTCGCATCTACAACTATGCCGGGTTGGCCGACTCGTTGCTGGAGGAAGCAGCGCGCAATGCGGCGTCAATTTTTGGCGCCGCAGGTGTGACCAGTCAGTGGCGGATCTGTGTCATTCGTCAGGACCCGAGCGAACCGGATGATCGGTTGTGCGAAGGCAGTCCCGACAAGGACGAGTTCACATTGCGGATCAATCAAGGGCCAGGGCCTGACGCCGCGCGCCAACAATCTGGCGAGGTGCTGGGGTATGCCGTCATTTTGAAGCGAAAAGGGGTCCTGGCGACGGTGCACTCCCGCCGAGTGCTGGCACTGGCAAGCAGATCCGGCGTTGAGGCGGCGGTTCTCATGGGCCGGGTGATGGCACACGAGGTGGGTCATCTCCTCCTCGGCACGAACGCACACGCTCCGCGCGGTCTCATGCGGGCCGACTGGAAACTCAACCAGTGGTCTATGTCGGAACACTCCGACTGGACATTCACCGCCGACGAGGTATTACGAATGAGGCGGAGCACACTTTCAGCACGAAACTGATGGGCTGTCACCATCATTGCCGGTAACCGTAAGGTATACTGGCAATGTCATGCACAAAAATACGCCCCGCCTGACGTTCCGGCTCGCGCTCGCCGCGCTCATTCTTTGCGCGTTCGTATCACCGACCATGGCGCAGAGCGGGCTGATGACGGGGATCGTCTACGACGATCGAGGGGAACCGTTACGGGGAGCGACCATGCGGGCGGAGAATCCCGCCGCGTACCCGCGCACGCTCACCACGACCAGCGATCAGAAAGGTCGCATCTCTCTCGTCGGTCTGCGATCGGGGCAGTGGCACTTCACGGTCGAATTCCCGGGGTTCCAGCCGACCACGTTCGCGATGCCCATCAGCGCCGCGTCTGCCTCGAGGCCGCCGCGCCCGGTCATCATTCGCATGGAACGGATTGCCTCACTCATCCTGGCCGGACCGCTTGCAGGTGTGGACGTCAAGCTGCTTCGCGCCGATCTTGTTGCTGCAGACGAGGCGTATGCAAAGGGAGATTTCGATGGGGCAATTACCGGTTACAGTGCCGCGCTGACGAAAGCGCCCGCGCTTACGTCAATCGGCCTGCAGCTCGGCAGTGCCTATCGACAGAAGAAAGACACGGCCAAGGCGGTTGAAGCGTTCGAGACCGTGCTGAAGTCCGATCCTGCCAACGGGACGGCGCTCTACGAGTTGGGGGATATCCGGCAGAGTGAGGGACAGCTCGATGCCGCGCGCGACTACTATCAGAAGGCGGCCACCGCCGACCCCTCTTGGGCGAAACCTGTTCTGCAGCTTGGAATCCTGGCCAGCAACCAGGGCCAGACCGACGCCGCTGTGGCCCAGCTCAAGAAAGTCCTGACCGTCGACCCCAAGTCACCAGAAGCAGTACAAGCCGAGTCGCTGCTGCAGAAGATGTCTCGCTGACAGAAAAAGGGGTCGGGAGACCCCTTTTTCTGTTACGCCTTCGAGACCTGCTTCAACGCCTCTTCGATCAGTTTTTCGTTGTCTTCCTTCGAGAGGTTTCGCTGAATGAGTTTCGAAGCAATCATCACCGACAGATCCACCGCTTCGTGACGAATCTGCTGAAGCGCTCGCTGAGTCTCGAGTCCGATCTGGCGTTGGGCATTCTGGACGATCGTTGCCGCCTCCGCCCTGGCACTCTGCTTGATTTCCTCTTTGACCCGTTCGGCGTCAGATCGACTCCTGGACACTATCGATTCGGCTTCGACGCGCGCTTCGCGGATGATCTGTGCCGACTCGCGCTGCAGCCGCTCCAGCTCATGTTTGGCCTGCTGGGCATCGTCCAGTGATTTTCTGATCGCCTCCTGACGGCTGTCGAGCGTCTTCAAGAGCGGACCCCAGGCAAACTTCGCCAGCAGCGTCAACAGAATCAGGAACGTGACGATGGTCCAGATGAAGAGCCCTGGATCGAGCTGGACCAGCGGATTGTTCATACCGCCCTACCCTTCGCGTCCTTCGGAAAGACGCCTTTAGAAGAACAAGGACGCCAGGGCCAGGATCTCGCCCAGAATTGCGACGCCTTCGAGAAGGAACAGCGGCAGGTTCACCGCTCCGGTGATCTGGGCCGCCGCGCTCGGCTGCCGGGCGATCCCCTCGGCCGCCGCCGCCGCGAGCTTGCCGATGCCGAGACCGGCGCCAATGACGATCATGCCCATGCCCAATGCCACACCGAGCACGTTCAGCGAGAGCGCCGATCCGGCGGCGGCCCCGGCTTCCTGTGCCCAAACGGTCGGGCTGAAGACCACGAACACCGCAATGGCTACGACGGTCGTGACCGTCGCCTTGCGGAAGAACCCTGTGCTGTTCATTCGCCTATCCTTTCTGGTTGGTTTGCAGCGTGAATATCGAGGTTTCGGTTTTCCAACTCTAGTGATGCACGTGAATCGCCATCCCCACGAACACCGCCGAGAGCAACGTGAACACGTATGCCTGCACCAAGACGACAATGATCTCCAGGGCGGAGATGCTCACCGCCAGCGGCACCGACATGATCAGGCCGACCCCGACTCCCGCGGCCTGCCCCATTTTCTCTGCGAAGAGAAATATGAACGAAAAAATGATCAGAATCGCAATGTGCCCACCCGTCATGTTGGCCGCAAGACGCATGGTGAGCGCGAACGGCCGAACGAACAGTCCCATCACTTCGATGGGGATGAGGATGACGTAAATGACCGGATTCAAACCGTGAGGCACCAGGTTCTTCCAGTGCTTGACAAACCCGTGAGCTCGCGTCCCGGCCACGATGATGGCAAAGAAGGTGATCGTGGCAAGGGCCGCCGTCACGTTGAAGTTGCCCGTCGCGGTCGTCCCGCCGTGCAGCAGCCGCTTGACGAACGAGTCTTCACCCGTGTGCAGCACCCAGTGATCGATTAGCCCAAGCACGTCGAAGATCGGCACGAGCCCGATTGCATTGGCCGTCAGGATGAACACGAAAAACGTCAGGAACAGCGGCGTATACGTCGACACCCACTTCTTCCCCACGTTCGGCTGAACGATGGAGTCTCGGACGTACTCCACCACGGCCTCCAGCGCGTTCATGAAACCGGATGGAACAGGTCGGGCGAGCTTCAGGTGCCGCCGGACCGTCCAGGTGATCACCACAAAGACGAGCGCAGCCACCATCCACAGCATGAAGACGTGCTTGGTCACGGAGAAGTCGATGCCAAAGACCGTGGGCAGGTGGATCAGCGGATGATCAATCGGGCTGTTTGAGACGTGCCCGATGATCGTTCCGCCGACATCGAACTTGCCGGCTTCAGCGGCAGCGTGCTCACCGTGTTCTTGGATTTCCTGAGCTGTCATATCGTCTAACGGGCCGGGGACATTCCCGAAGCAAACAGTCGTCGCAGGAGCAGCGCCTGCGCAAAATGCAACCCGACGAAATACATGGTGAAACTCATCAGGAACGGCACGAGCGGCTGCCCCAGCACTCGCAGGACGATCGCGACATACAGGCCGAAAAACACAATTTTGGCCATGAACGCCAGGATCATCACGCCCCTCAAACGCAGTGGATTCCGCCGATACGTCCGATCCGACAGTACCCAGCTGATGACGGTGGCAACGAGCGGTCCGATCATGCCGACGAAAACTGCCAGAGCGTTGTCACGACCCACGAACACGGCTGCTACGAGCCAGGCCACGAGGCTGACGCCGATCATCCAGGACACCGGGGTCATTTGTGCCAGACACTCTTTGCCAATCCGTACAGCCCGATGATCATTCCCAGCACCAACCCGCCAAACAGGAACCACGGGGTCGTCGTCTCCATCCAGACGTCGAGCGCGTAGCCGATTCCTCCAAGCAGCAGAATGGCCCCAATCATCGTGCGGCTGGCCGTGGCCGCCGGCGCAGATCTCCGGAGGTTCTCTTGCAGAGACCTCATAGAGCGCGCCAGAAACAGACCGCGATCGTTATCGGGCATGTTGTCGAGGGGGGCCGGTCTGCCGATCGTCCGGATGGTCCCGGGGCACCGGGCCCACATGTCCTCGCTTCCGGACTCAATACAAACGGGCAATGATAACAAACGCGGTGCCGGAGCGGCAACGTCGTGCGCGCAGATCAGCGCAAGCGTGGCGACACGACGCGGGCAACGCTTCGGGAACCGGCAGGAGTATAGCGTACCTTGTGAAAAAGTTCACCAGCCCACAGCAAACCCGCGCAAAAACCGGCACACCTGCGCCGAAAAAGGGGTCGGGAGTCTTTTCGCCTGATCGCGTTCGAAAAGACTCCCGACCCCTTTTTCTACCGGACCACCTGCAGCAGTTGCGCCACGCCCAGCGTCCGAGCCGATGCCTCGGCAAACTCGAAGAGGGGACGTGGGTAGATCCCCAGCACCAGCGTCGCGACGAGGGCCACTCCCAGCACGGTCGCCATGGCCGGATTGATGACGGGTTCCGAACCGCTTGGTTCGTTCTTGAGCCACATGAAGACGACAATACGAACGTAGTAGTACAGCGAAATGGCGCTGTTGAGCACGCCAATCACGGCAAGCCAGACGTATCCAGACTCAATTGCCGCACTGAAGAGCCAGAACTTGCCCATGAACCCGGCGGTCGGTGGCACCCCTCCGAGGGACAGCATGAAAAACAGCATGGCCACCGCGGCAAACGGCCGCCGGAAGTAGAGGCCGTTCAAGTCTTTCAACTCATCACCAACCGCATCCTCACGCCGAAGCATCGTGATGACGGCAAACGCGCCAAGCTGCATGAACGCGTACACCATCAGGTAAATGAGCGCCGCAGTGACGCCCCGCGTCGAGCCGGCAATCAGGCCGATCAGGACATACCCGGCATGCGCAATCGACGAGTACGCCAGCATGCGTTTGAGGTTGCTTTGCGTGAGCGCGGCCAGGTTGCCCCACGTCATGGTCAGGATCGCCAGGACGTACAGCATCACAGCCCAGCCGATAGCGGGGCCGGCAAAACCTTGCAGCCGCATGGCAGGCAGGCTCTCGACGAGAATCCGCAGCGCCATCGCAAACGACGCGGCTTTCGATCCAACCGACAGAAACGCCGTAATCGGTGTGGGTGCCCCTTCATACACGTCCGGCGCCCACATGTGGAACGGCACCGCCGCAATCTTGAAGCCCAGGCCCGCCACCACGAGCACGACGGCAAGAACCAGGACCGGATCGCGCTCCTGACCGGCAAGAGCCGTGGCGATATTGCGCAGGTTGGTGGATCCGGACAACCCGTACAACAACGACATGCCGTAAAGGAGAATTCCCAGTGAGAACGCCCCGAGCAGGAAGTATTTGATGGCCGCCTCGTTCGACCGCTGATTCGGCTTGATGAATCCCGCCAGTATGTAAAACGACACGGCCATCGTCTCGAGGCCGATGAACAGGGTGATGAGATCGGTGCCGCTCGCCATGAACATCATGCCGAGCGTGGCACACAGAATCAGGAAGTAGTACTCGCCTGCGCTCGCGCGCTCGACGTCCAGATACCGAACGGACATCAGAACGGTGAGCGTCGCGGCCAGGAGGAACAGCACCTTGAAGAACAGGCCAAACTGGTCCACGGCCATCAGACCGCGCGCGACGGTGACATGAACGTCGGCAACGGGAATCATGGCCACGGCCGTCGCCGCCAGCACGGCGAGCGTGACGCCAGCCAGCAGTTTTTGCCGCGTGCGCGGGACGAGCACGTCCGCGACAAGAAGGACGAGCGCCCCACCTGCCAGCACCAGCTCCGGCAGAATGTAGAAGAAGTCGCGCGCTGAGATTCCTGGCGGCATCAGCGAGTGCCTCGAACCGTCGGATTCTGACCGTCGACCGGCCGCAACGCCTGGTTGGGTAGGTATTGCGGGCTCACACGCGCGACCACGCGCGTCACTGATGTCTCCAATCGGCGGAGGAACGGCGCCGGATAGAGTCCAATCCACACCGCCAGAATCAGCAACGGCACAAACGTCGCGAATTCCCGCAGATTGAGATCGAGCAACTTCTCGTTTTTGGGATTCTCGATTTTGCCGAACATGGTCCGCTGATACAGCCACAGCATGTACGCCGCACCAAGCACGACGCCGCTGGCTGCAAACGCCGCCCAGACCCTGCTGGCCACGAACACGCCCTGCAGGATGAGCAGCTCCCCGATGAAGCCGTTCAATGCCGGCAGCCCGATGGATGACATGGTCATCACCAGAAACACCGCGGCATAGACCGGCATGACCTTCGAGAGGCCACCGTATTCGGAGATCTGACGCGTGTGGCGGCGTTCGTACACGATGCCGACGATCAGGAAGAGCGCTCCGGTCGAAATTCCGTGATTCAGCTGCTGCACGATGCTTCCGGTAATCCCGACCGGATTGAGGGCAAACATCCCCAACATGACCATCGCCATGTGACTCACCGACGAATAGGCGACGAGCCGCTTCCAGTCGCTCTGAGCCATGGCGACAAGTGCGCCGTACACGATGCCAATGATCGACAGCAGCACCATCATCGGGACGAAATATCGGGTCGCCTCGGGCAGGATGGGGAGACTGAATCGGATGAAACCGTACGTCCCCATTTTCAGGAGGACAGCCGCCAGAATGACCGACCCGGCGGTCGGCGCATCGGTATGCGCATCGGGCAGCCAGGTGTGGAACGGAAACATCGGAACCTTAATCGCAAACCCGAGGAAGAACGCGAGGAAAATCCACCACTGCTTGTCGAACGGCACGCTCAGTTTCTGAAATTCGGTGATGTCGAAGCTGTACATGTTGGTGACGCTGTGGTAATGGAAGTAGAGCGCCAGAATGCCGAGCAGCATGACGACGCTGCCAACCAATGTGTACAGAAAGAACTTGATGGCCGAATAGAGCCGCCGGTCGCTTCCCCAGATCCCGATGAGGAAGTACATCGGCACGAGCATCACTTCCCAGAACAGGAAAAACAGCAGGAAGTCGAGCGAGACAAACGCTCCGAGCATGCCCGTCTGCAGCACCAGCAGAAAGATGTAGTACTCCTTGATGCGTTCGGTGATGGCCGTCCATGACGAGAGTACCGCGATGACTCCCATCAACGTGGTCAGCAGGATGAGCAGCACGCTGAAGCCATCGACGCCGAGGAAGTACTGGGCCCCAATCGACGGAATCCACGCGGCCCGCTCGACGAACTGGAACTCGGGTTGCTGAGGGTCGTACCAGAACCAGAGTGGAATCGACACCAGGAACCCGACCAACGTCACGAGGTTGGCGATCCACTTGATGCCGTTCTCGTTCGTCTTGGGAACAAACAGGATGAGGATCGCACCGACGAGCGGCGTGAACAGAATCAGCGACAGAAGCGGAAAGTTCGCGGCATTCGTCATATTGTTTAACCGTGGGACGTTTCCACAGTAGCGGCGGGTCTTTAGACCCGCCGTCCCTACATCACCAGCAAGTAGACGGTCATGAACACGAACACGCCACCAAGCATCCAAAGTGCGTACGTCTGCACCAGACCCGTCTGTAGCCAGCGCACAAAGAAACTCGATTCACCGGTCGTCCAGCCGACGAGATTGACCAGCCCATCGACGACGTATTTGTCGAGCAGGTGCGAAATCCACGACGAGAAAACAGTCAGCCAACCCGATCCGTTCACCGCGCCGTCCACGACCCGTCCATCGAACGTCCACAAACCGCGCGCGGATCCCATGGTGCCCTTGACGGCGGTGGCATCGTAGAGCTCGTCCACGTAGTACTTGTTGCTCAAGACTGTGTGCGCGCCGGACCAGCGCGTCGCAAGGCGCTCGGAGATTTCTGGATCGGTGACATAGAAGCGATAGGCCAACCCGATCCCAACGACGCCAACAGCGACCGAGAAGAGCATCAGACCGATCTCCCCGAGCGTCGACATGTGAGCTTCTTCGGCATGACCGCCCTCGGCAGCCGCGGCCTGCGTGGCCGGTTCGGCCGCGGGTTCGGCAGCAGGCTCGGCCACCCGTTCGGTTGAACCTTCTGCGGCCGCGTGGGCTGTGAAACTCGGTTCGAGAAAGTGCTCGATGGCGTTCGAACCGCCGAGTGCCGCCGGCACTCCCACGAATCCCGCAACGATTGCCCCAACCGCCAGGGCCATCAATGGAACCGTCATCGCGCGTGGCGATTCATGCGGACCATGCCAGGCGCCATGACCGTGACCATGCCCAGCGGTCGCATCAGCATGTGTATCGTGAGTCGCGTGTTCGGGATCGTGCGCAGGTCGATGCGCCGGACCCTGCGTATGGCCGGCTCCCTCCCATGAGGGCCCGTGATAAGCGCCCAGGAAGGTCATCGAGATCAGCCGGAACATGTAGAACGCCGTCATGAGGGCTGTGATGACCGCCAGGCCCCACACGAGCTTGTTGGCCAGAAACGTCCGAAAGAGAATCTCGTCCTTGCTGAAGAACCCGGACAGCGGCGGAATTCCGGCAATTGCCAGCGTTCCAATCAGCATCGTGGCGTAGGTCACCGGCAGATACTTCTTGAGGCCGCCCATCCTGCGCATGTCCTGCTCGCCCGCCATGGCGTGAATGACAGAACCACTGCACAGGAACAAGAGGGCCTTGAAGAACGCGTGCGTCATCAGATGAAACGCACCGGCGGCAAACGCTCCAACGCCCATTGCCACGAACATGTACCCGAGCTGAGAGACGGTCGAATACGCCAGCACCCGCTTGATGTCGTACTGGACGAGACCAATCGATGCGGCCATCAACGCAGTGAGCACGCCCACGATGGTCACAATCTCCATCACCATTGGCGCGTGCGAAAACAGCACGGCGTTTCGACCCACCATATACACGCCGGCCGTCACCATCGTCGCGGCGTGGATGAGGGCCGAGACGGGCGTCGGGCCTTCCATCGCGTCCGGCAGCCAGACGTAGAGAGGAATCTGAGCGCTCTTGCCCGTCGCACCAACGAACAGCAGAAGGCAGATAAGCGACAGTACGCCAAATCCGGCTGTCTCGACCGGCATCGCTCCCGCAGCGTTTGCGACGGCCCGGAAGTCGAGCGTGCCGAAGGTGAAAAAGATCAGGAAGATGCCGAGAATGAAGCCCCAGTCACCAATCCGATTGACGATGAAGGCTTTCTTTCCGGCGTCGGCTGCGCTCTTCTTCTCGTACCAATAGCCAATCAACAGGTACGAACAGAGTCCCACACCCTCCCAGCCCACGAACATCACCAGGAACGTGCTGCCCAGGACGAGCGTGAGCATGAAGAAGCAGAAGAGATTCAGATAGCAAAAGAACCGCGCATACCCTCCACGCGGCTCATCGTGCATGTACGCAGTCGCGTAGACATGGATGAGGAATCCAATGCCGGTCACGACCAGAATCATCATTCCGGACAACGGATCGAGCCTGAAGGCCCACGGCGCTTCAAACGCGCCAATCCCGTTAGCGGTCTGGAGCGGAATCGGGGGAATCCAGGCGGCAACCGTGACGACATGATCACGCGCTTCTGGCGGGAGCCCGAGAAGCTCAACAAACGCCACGACCGAAAGCAGCAGCGCCAGGCCCATCGTGGAACAGGCCACGATGGCCGCGACATTCCTGCTAAACGCACGAATGCCGACCAGGCCGTTGACGGCCGCTCCAAAGCCCGGTAACAAAGGAATAAGCCAGATCAGATCCACGACGTCCCTAACTCCCGAATCCGAACCCCGAAATCCCGAATTTCAAAACCCCGAAATCCGAAAGCCGAATGCCGAGTTCCGAAAAAGTTACCAACGCATGGTGTTCATTTCGTCGATGTTGATGGTTTCCTTGTTGCGGTAGAAGGCGAGAATGATTCCCAGGCCTACGGCCGCCTCGGCCGCTGCCACCGCAATTACGAACACGGCAAACACCTGGCCAATCGCGTTCTGCAACTGCTGCGAATACGCCACGAGATTGATATTGACCGCATTCAAGATCAGCTCGATCGACATGAAAATGACGATCAGATTTCGACGCACCAGGACACCCGTCACGCCAATCAGGAAGAGCGCCGCAGAGAGGAGCATGTAGTGCGTGGGGGTAATCATTAGATCTCTTTCTTGGTCAACACGATCGCGCCAATCATGGCCACGAGCAACAGGATCGACGCGACCTCGAACGGGATCAGATAGTCCGTATAGAGCAGCCAGCCGATCTGTTCCGTATTCCCGAGCGCGGGCACCGCAGGCGCCGCAGAGGCGGGCGGCCTTGCACCACGCGCCCCCCACACCGCAATCGCTCCAACCTGTACGAGCACGATCGCGGCAAGCGCAAAGCCCAATCCGCTCCGACGGCGCGGATCCTTGTGCGCTTCCGGTGGTCGCTTGAGGTTGACGAGCATCACGACGAACAGATACAGAACGACAATGCCTCCCGCATAGACCAGGACTTGAATGACTGCAAGAAACTGGGCGCCGAGCAACACGTAGAGCGCCGCGACGAACAGAAAGTTCGCCACCAGGAACAGGACGCAATGAACCGTGTTCCGCGCGGTCACCACAAGGACGGCAAATCCCAGGATGAACGCCGCGAGCACGTAGAAAGCAATTGCCTCGCCCATATTCAAGCCATCAGCCATCAGCCTTCAGCCGTCAGCTTTCAGCCGTCAGCTTTCAGCCTTCAGCCTTCAGCTTTCAGCTTTCAGCCGTCAGCTACAACAGCACCTTCACGATCCCGGTCACAACGACGTTGGCAATGGCCAGCGGGATGAGCACTTTCCAGCCGAGCGCCATCAACTGATCGTACCGATAGCGCGGAAGCGTCGCGCGAACCCACAGGAATATGTAGAGAAACACGAACGTCTTCATGAAGAACCAGATCCACGACGGGATCACGTCCAGGAAAGCCAGCATGGCCACATTCGGAAACGGGCGGAGCCATCCGCCGAGAAAGAGCGTCGTGGCCACCGACGAGACCACAATCATGTTCGCGTATTCAGCCAGGAAGAAGAGCGCGAACCGCATGCCGCTGTACTCGGTATGGAACCCTCCCGTCAGCTCCTGCTCCGCCTCGGGCAAGTCGAACGGTGCCCGGTTGGTTTCGGCAAGGCCGCCTATGAAGAAAATCAGAAATGCCACAGGCTGAATAAACCCGAACCAGACACCCGCCGACCGCTGCGCTTCGACAATCTGGACCATGCTCAGCGAGCCGGCTGTCACAATGACGCTGACCAGGGTCATCGTGACGGCAACCTCGTAGCTGATGAGTTGCGCCGACGCACGCAAGCTCGCGAGCAGAGGGTACTTGCTGTTGGAAGCCCACCCGGCCAGGATCAACCCGTACACGCCAATCGATGCGACCGACACGATGTAGAGCAGGCCCACATTGATGTCGGTGATGTAGAGCGTCACCTTGTGGCCGAAGATTTCCACCTCCGGGCCGAAGGGGATCACCGCAAACACAATGAGCGCCGGGACGAGCGCAATAATCGGGGCCGCTGTGAACACGTATTTGTCGGCCCTGGTCGGCGTGATGTCTTCCTTGAGCAGCAACTTGACCGCATCGGCAATCGGCTGAAGGGCCCCATACGGTCCGACGCGCATCGGGCCGAGCCGGACCTGCACCCACGCAATGACTTTGCGTTCGAGCAGCACCATGTACGTGACCGCCACGAGCACGGCGTTCAGCACGATCAGAATCTTGACGAGGGGAATGACGAGAGTGTCGAGCATTATCACCGATCGACTTCACCGAGGACCACGTCGATGGAACCAATAAGGGCAACCACGTCAGCCACGAGGTGTCCCTTGATCAGTCGAGGCAGCGCCTGCAAGTTGCAGAAGGACGGCGGGCGCACGCGGAAGCGATACGGATTCGTCGACTTGCCGTCGCTCACGATGAAATAGCCCAACTCCCCCTTTGGCGACTCGATCGCGTGATAGGTTTCGCCAACCGGCGGTTTGATTAGCCGCGGAACTTTGCCGACGATCGGCCCTTCGGGCAATCCTTCCGCGGCCTGACGGATGATGCGCACCGACTGCCGGAACTCCTCGAGCCGAACGAGATATCGATCGTACGTATCGCCGGCAGAGCCGATCGGCACGTCGAACTTCATCTCGTCGTACGCGGCGTACGGCTCATCTTTACGCACGTCCCGAGGCACACCAGACCCGCGCAGCGGAGGACCGCTCAAGCCTATGGCGATGGCTTCTGCGGCGGAAATAATCCCAACGTTTCGCGTTCGCTCCAGCCAGATTCGATTGTGCGTCAGCAACTCCTCGTACTCGTCGACCTTCTGCATCAGGATGTCGCAGAAGGCGAGGACCTTCTTGTCCCATCCGACCGGGATGTCGAGCGGCAGACCACCAATGCGCATCGAGTTGTAGGTGAGACGGGCGCCACAGAATTCCTCGAACAGATCCAGGATGAGTTCGCGCTCGCGGAACGCATACAGGAACACCGTCATTGCGCCGATGTCCATCGCGTGCGTGCCGAGCCAGAGGCAATGGCTGGCAATCCTCTGCAGCTCGCAGAGAATCGTGCGGACGTAGCGCGCGCGACGCGGGACTTCGATGGCCATCAGCTTTTCGACCGTCTCGCAGTAGCCCACGTTGTTGGTGGCCGCCGCCACGTAGTCCATCCGATCGGTCAGCAGGATGATCTGCGTGTAGTTCCGGTTCTCGCTGAGCTTCTCGATCCCGCGATGCAAGTACCCGATGACAACGTCGCACCCAACCACCTTCTCGCCATCCAGCCTCAGCACGACACGCAACACCCCATGCGTGCTGGGGTGCTGCGGCCCCATGTTGATGACGAGCTCGTCGGTGTCGAACATCGGTTGGACGGTTGATGGCATTTTTTCCTTTGTCGTGGGGCCCCCGCCTCTGCTCGCATCCAAATCTTAGCGAGCTCCGGCGAGGCTCGCCGAAGCCTTGCGAAGGCGGCCACCCCCACGACCTGTACCTCGCGCCTTTGGCGCTCGGCGCTATTCGGTCAACGATCCGCTTAGTGAATGTCTCTTATTCGATCTCCAGCTCATCCCTCGCCTGTCTCAGCCTGAGCCAGTCCAGCGGATTTTCCATCAGCAGCTCACCAGGCCCCTCGAGCGGATAATCCTTTCGCTGCGGGAATCCCTGCCAATCCTCTGGCATCAGGATGCGCCGCCGATCGGGATGACCGGTAAAGTTGACCCCAAACAGGTCGTAGACCTCGCGCTCGAGCCAGTTGGCCGACGGCCAGACAGACGTCACCGATGGCACCGGATCGTGCTCCCCTGCCCTGACCTTGACCCGGACACGATGGCGGAGGCGCGTCGAGTACAGACAGTAGATCACGTCAAATCGCTTGGGACGAGGAGGCCAGTCGCTCGCCGTGACGTCGGAACAGAAATCAAAGGCGGCCTCCGGTGAGTCTCGCAGCCAACCCATCACCTCCAGCAGCCGCTCCGCCGACACGATCACCCACCAGTCGCCCACAAAATGGCTCACCTGTTCGACCGCCCCGCCAAACTTCGATTGGAGTGCGGTAATGAATCCAGGGACAGGCTTGTCTGGCGGTGGCGGTGGATCGGAAGGACCGGTTGGCGCAGCTGGCGGGCCGGGCTTGTGCTCGGCGGCCGGTTTTGGCGCAGCCGCGGCTGGTGCTTTAGGAGGCACGGTTGCTGGTGGTTTAGGCGCCGCTGGGGCTGCCGGCTTGGCCGGGGCGGCAGGCGGTGCCGCAGAGGCTCCGGCTCCAGGCGAATCGGTCCGCGACACCTCGCCCTTCAGCGGCTCAGCGGGCGCATCGCTCGGGGGTTTATCGGCCGCGGCCTTGGGATCGGTGGGTTTCGAATCGTCCTCTACACCCACTCGAGAGCTCCCTTCTGCCACGCGTAGTAATACCCGACCACCAGAATCAGGAGAAAGATGAGCATCTCGATGAGGCCGAAGAGCGCAAGCTCGTCCATCATCACCGCCCACGGGAACATGAACACCGTTTCCACGTCGAAAATCACAAACAGCATGGCCACCAGGTAGTAGCGCACGCTGTAGCGATCCCGCGCATCCGTGCGTGGCTCGATGCCGCATTCATACGGCTCCAGCTTGACCTTGTTGTACTTTTCGGCGTGCACCAACCGCGAGATCATCAAGGTGAAGATCGCAAAACCAATGGCAATTACGATGAACAGGACGATAGGGATGTATGCGTTGAGCATGCTGGCGTCTTGGAGGATGGCTGGCGCCGTGATCGCGTCGCCCGGTTCAGGTGGGTCGCACCGCGCGCGCAATCGTCAACGCTGAAACCGCGTGTTTATAACACGCGCGTGAAGGCACCGTCAAGGAACGCAGGTCGTTCTTTGCCCGCGAAGGTGTACCGATAACTTCCTCTGCGACAATCACTTCCGCACAACCGCTCAGCTTGACCACCCGACCAACAGCCGCCTATACTGACATCGAAGACGGCTCCCGAACTCGATAGAATCATCCAGGGTTGATCATGCGCTCACCTGCCGCACGTCTGCTGTTGCTTGCCGCGGCGCTCTTCCTGATGCTGCAGCATCCGCCTGGCGTCGCGCAGGGCCAGCAGGCGCAACCCTCGTTCAAAGCCGCAGTCGACCTCGTGTCGCTCAATATCACAGTGACCGACGGAACATCCAGCAAGTACGTGACCGATCTCGACGTCCAGAACTTTTCGGTCTTCGAGGACGGTGTATTCCAGGAACTGACCCTGTTCAACAAGACCCGCCTGCCAATCGCGCTCTCGCTGCTCATCGACACGAGCTCCAGCATGGAAGATCGCTTGAGCGTCGCCCAGGAGGCAGCCGTCGGATTTGCCAGGCAGATTCGAACGCAGGATCTGGCCGAGGTGATTGATTTCGACAGCCGGGTGGAAGTCGTCCAGCCCTATACCAACGACCGCGCCGCGCTCGAACGGGCGATCCGGCAGACTGTGGCCGGTGGTTCAACGTCGCTGTATAACGCGGTCTACATCTCGCTCAAGGGGTTCCAGAAGATCAAGGCCAAGGATTCGGAAGAAATCAGGCGGCAGGCCCTCGTGCTCTTGTCGGATGGTGAAGACACGTCCAGCCTGGTGAGCTTCGACGAGCTGCTCGATCTGGCTCGTCGTTCCGAAACCGCCGTCTTCTGCATCGGCCTCCGATCGCGGGAGTCGACGAGCCGCGGCTTCCGCGAGGCCACGTTCGCCCTGAGACAACTCGCCACCGATACCGGCGGCCGTGCGTTCTTCATCGACGACATCAAAGAGTTGGCCGGCGTGTACACCCAGATTGCCGATGAACTTTCGAGTCAGTACACGGTTGGCTACACGTCGAAGAACAACCGACGCGACGGCAGCTGGCGGCGCATCGTGGTTCGCGTAGACCGGCCGGGTGCGACCGTCCGCACCAAGCAGGGGTACTTCGGCCCTCGGTAGGGCGCCCACGTTTCGCGTTGCCCCGCCGCGCAGAATGGTTCCCATGAATATTGTTCCGCTTGTTCTGTATCTCGCGGCCGGTCTTGTCTACACGGTGCATTTCGTCGGGCGAAGCCGGCCGGTCGGGCGGGCGGCCACGACACTGCTCATCGTCGGGGCACTCTCGCACACGTTCGTGATTGGCATGTTGACCATGCAGGCCGGCCATGTACCATTCGCCGGCACGACTCAAGCTATCTCTACATTCGTGTGGCTGCTGGCCTTGTCCTATCTGTACGTCGAAATCGCGACCGACGAGCACGCGATGGGGGTGTTTATCGTTCCTCTCCTGGTCGTGCTCCAGGCGATACCAGCGTTCCAGCCAGGCCCGGAAGCTCGAGTCGCCGCCATCCTCGAAAGCCCCTGGTTTGGCGTTCATGTTTCATCGCTGCTCTTTGCCTACGCGAGCTTCGCGCTGGCGTGTGTAATTGGCATTACGTACGTTCTGCTGTTCAAGGAAATCAAGGCCAAACATCTTGGCTTTTTCTACGCCCGGCTGCCTTCACTGGAAGTGCTCGACAAAATGAATCTGCGCGCGGTGGCCATTGGCTGGGTGTTTCTGACACTTGGCGTCCTCGTCGGCTGGGTGTGGGCCTCGCAAGCGCGGACGGCCGCCGATCTCGACCCTCGCGTACAGGCCATGGGTCTTCAAGATCCAAAGATCATTGGTGCGCTGCTCTGCTGGGCCGTGTACTCGTTCGAGTTGTACGCGCAGCGGGCGATTGGGTGGCGGGGACGCCGCGCGGCGTGGTTGTCGGCCGTGGGATTTCTGATCGTGCTCCTGAACTTCGTTCCCGTGAGCTACTTTTTTACGAAGAGCCATAACTTCTGAGGACCGCGCGTTGATGCACCTGCTCCTGCTCGGGGTCAGCCATCGAACGGCGCCCATCGAGCTCCGCGAACGGCTGGATTTTTCGGCCCGCGGGCTGGATGAGGCACTGGCGGATCTGGCTGGACGTCCGAGCGGCGCGGAGGCCGCAGTACTTTCCACCTGCAACCGAGCCGAGGTGTATCTCGCCTGCGAGAACCTCGAGCGGGGACAAGGCGATGCCGAGCAGTTCTTTGTGGATTTTCATCGACTGCCGCAGGCAGAGCTTCGGCCCCATCTCTATGCCAAAACTGATGCGGAGGCCGCTCGACATCTGTTTCGCGTGGCTGCAGGACTTGACTCCCTGGTCGTAGGGGAACCGCAAATCCTCGGACAAGTGAAGGACGCGTACGGACATGCCAGTGCGCAGCAGACGACCGGACCACTGCTGAATCGGCTCTTCACTTCGGCGTTTGCGGCCGGAAAGCGCGTCCGCACCGAGACACGGCTCGCCGAGGGCGCTGTCTCGGTCAGCTACGCCGCCGTCGCGCTTGCCCGCAAGATTTTCGGGGATCTCAAGGATCGGACGGTACTCGTCGTCGGCGCCGGCGAAATGGGCAAACTCACTGCCCTGCACATGAAATCGCAGGGAATTCGGAAGATGCTCATCACGAGCCGGACCACCACCCATGCGGAGGGGCTTGCCGAAGCCATGGAGGCGACGGTCGTGGCCTGGGATCGACTGGCGGCAGCGCTGAGTGAGTCGGACATCGTCATCACGGCCACGGGCGCCAGCGCACCCATCATCTCCCGGACCTTGGTCGAGACTGCCATGCGACCACGGCGCCATCGTCCGCTGTTCGTGATTGACATTGCCGTTCCCCGGGACGTCGATCCGCGATCAGGGAACATCGAACAGGTCTTCCTCTACAACATCGACGATCTCCAGGCCGTGGTCGTCGAGAACGTCTCGCGACGCTCGGCAGAAGTCGAGCAGGCCGAAGCCATCGTCACCGAGGAAGTGGATCGATTCAGGAACTGGATGCAGTCACGCGGCGCCATCCCGGCCGTCGTCGCGCTCAGACAGCGATTCGAGTCGGTGCGTCGGGCCGAGCTGGAGCGGCTCGAGCCGAAGCTGACCGGCCTTTCCCCTGAAGCGCGGGCACGAGTCGACGAGATTACTCGGCTGATCGTTGAAAAGTTGCTGATCAACCCCACCGAACAGCTCAAGAACCTCTCCGACGCCGAAACCATTGCTACCTATACCGACGTCCTCAATCGTCTGTTCGATCTGTCGCGGGCCAGTCAGCCGGATGCGAGCCTTCAAAAGGAACTGACTGCGGCATTCGCGGCCGCCGACCACCTGACCGAGAGACCCCGGCGAAGCCGGGCAAAGACTTCGTCCTCCTCGTGATCAGACTCCGCATTGGCACTCGCGGCAGTCCGCTAGCACTCGTTCAGGCACGCGAGGTCGAGAAGTTGCTGATGGAACGTGGCCACGTGCAGTGTGAGCTCGTGCTCATCAGCACGAGCGGCGATCGCATGTCCGATCGGTCGCTGGCCGATGCGGGAGGCAAGCGATTGTTCGTCAAGGAAATCGAGGACGCTTTGCAGGCCGGTATGATCGACGTGGCTGTCCATAGCAGCAAGGACCTGCCGGTCGACCTACCGAGTGGCCTTGGCATTGGTGCCGTGCTGCCCCGGGAAGACCCCGCTGACGTGTGGGTCGCGCGCCAAAGCAGCCCCGCGGCCGCCGGGCGTCACGCTGTAGGATTCGACACAGCCATGCGCGATCTGCCCCGTGAAACACGAGTGGGAACCGGCAGCGTTCGCCGGATTGCCCAGCTCCGGCCGCTACTGCCACAGGCGAGATTCGAACCGATTCGCGGCAATGTCGACACGCGACTTCGCAAACTCGACCGGGGTGAATACGATGTGATCGTGCTGGCACTGGCGGGTCTTCGCCGGCTGAATCTTGCGGATCGCGTCACCGCCTTTATTCCGCCGGATGTCTGTGTCCCGGCTCCGGGACAGGGGATCATTGCCATTGAGATCAGGTCTGATGACAATGGAGCACGTGGGGCATTGGCTCCGCTTGACGATGCGAACGCCGCGATTGCTTTGACCGCCGAACGTGCGCTCGTGACGGCGCTCGGGGGTGGGTGCCAGACGCCCATCGGTGCGCTCTGCCGGACCGTGAAGGAGAATGACACCGAGATCGAGCTGCTGGCCGCAGTTGCATCGCTCGATGGCTTACGTCTCGTTCGCAGTCAGCGGCGCGGATCGCGAACCGCTCCGCACGAGCTTGGTCAGCGTGTGGCGGATGAGTTGCTCGAACAAGGGGCCGGGGACATTCTTGCCGAAGCAAGAGCCGAGGGCACGAGCGTCGCCGATCCCCACGGACCCTGAGGTATGCCTCCCTCGAGAGCGATCGTGTATTTGATCGGAGCTGGCCCTGGAGATCCAGGACTGATCAGCGTGCGCGGTTTGAAGTGCCTCGGCGACGCCGACGTCGTGCTCTACGATCACCTCATCAACCCGCGTTTGCTGCGCTTCGCGCGTACAAGTGCGGAAAAGATTGACGTCGGCGCTTCATCGCCTCAGCCCCTCGAACAGGAAGCCATCTGTTATCTGCTGGCGGAAAAAGCACGCGAAGGCAAGACCGTTGCGCGATTGAAATGGGGCGATCCGTTCGTGTTCGACCGCGGTGGCCAGGAAGCTTTGTTCCTGCATGAGCAGGGAGTGCAATTTGAGGTTGTCCCTGGAATACCTGCTGCGGTTGGTGTGCCGAGCTATGCCGGCATTCCCGTAACGTATCCGGGCGCTGGGGATTGCATCACGTTCATCCGCGGGTACGAGGACGAGGAAGACGCGCTGCCGCAGGTGGATTGGTCAAGCCTTGCACGTTTGAAGGGCACGATCGTCTGTTATGCCGGCGCCCGTCAGCTGCCGGGTATCCTCCGTGCACTGGTCACCCATGGGTGGGCCGAGGACGAACCTGCAGCTGTTGTGTACCACGGCACGCTACCGGCTCAGCAGACGATCCAGGGATCGCTCAGAGAGCTGGAAGCTGTTGCCAGGCAACCTCCGCAAAAGGGAGCGGCCATTCTCATCGTCGGACGTGTTACAGCGTTTCGGGAACACCTCCGCTGGTTCGATGAGCGCCCTCTGTTCGGTAAGCGGGTGCTCGTCACGCGGACGCGCGAACAAGCCGGTGACATCATCGAGCGGCTCGAAGCGCTGGGAGCGGAAGCGGTAGAGGCGCCAACGATTCGCGTGATGCCGCCAGAAGACTACGGCCCGCTCGACGAGGCCATCGCCAGGGTGTCCAGCTTCAACTGGGTAGTTTTCACGAGCGCGAATGGCGTGGACGCGTTCATGAAGCGGCTGCAGGCAAGTCCGGGAGACGTCCGAGAGCTCAAAGGTGTGAAGCTCTGCGCGATTGGACCCGCCACAGCCGACCGTTTGCTGCAGCACGGTTTGAAAGTGGACCTCGTACCGCTCGAGTACCGGGCAGAAGGGATTCTCCAGGCGTTGCAGTCGTCAGGTCCGCTCGAAGGTCAGCGATTCCTGCTCGCTCGCGCTGACATCGCTCGCGAAGTACTTGCGGAAGAGCTTCGGAAGTCCGGAGCCGACGTCAAAGAGGTCACCGCGTATCGGACGACGCTGGCGGAGGTCGATCGCGAGGGGGATCCAGACGTCTATGCGATGCTGCTCGAAAAGCGCATTGACGTTGTCACGTTCACGAGCGCTTCGACGGTCAGGAACTTCGTCCGCAGCTACGGGAGCGACGCCGCACAGGATTTGCTGAGATCGACGCTCGTCGCCTGTATCGGACCTGTCACGGCCGAAGCCGCCGAGCAGTGTGGAATTCACACGGCCATCATGCCCGAGCAATACACGATCCCGGCCCTGGTGGATGCGATCGTGGCATACTTTTCGAGACAGCTCGAGACGAGCAGACAAGAACATTCATGATTGGTGATTTGGTGATTGGTGATTCGATGGTGATTGATGAATCGCGAAGAGCGATTTATCGGTGATTAGCAATGGCTCCAGTTGATTTGCGGACGACCCTCCAGCTGACGCGACGCGCACGGCGACTTCGACAGTCTCCGGGGATTCGGTCGCTCGTTCGGGAAACGCGGCTTTCACCGGAGATGTTTGTCTATCCGCTCTTCGTCTGTGAGGGGCAGGGCGTACGGCGTGAGGTCCCCTCGATGCCAGGCGTGTTTCAGTTGTCGGTTGACGAGACCGTGCGCGAGGTGGTCGCTGCCGCGACCGATGGGGTATCGGCTGTTCTGCTCTTCGGAGTACCGGACGACAAAGATGACATCGGCTCGGCAGCCTACGATCCCGAGGCCCCAGTCCAGTCAGCCGTCCGCGCGATCAAGCGCGAGGCTCCCCAAACCGTCGTCATGACCGATGTCTGCTTGTGTGAGTACACCTCTCATGGTCACTGCGGCGTGATTGTGAATCAGGATGTGGCCAACGATCCGACCGTGGAACTGCTCGTGCGCGCCGCGGTATCGCATGCCGCCGCCGGGGCGGACATTGTCGCGCCATCCGACATGATGGACGGACGAGTGGGAGCCATTCGCCGGGCTCTCGACGAACGTGAGTTCCAGAAGGTCGGCATCATGTCGTACGCGGCCAAGTACTGCTCCGGATTCTACGGGCCGTTTCGAGATGCCGCTGATTCGACGCCGAAATTCGGCGACCGTCGTACCCACCAGATGGATCCGGCCAATGTCGAAGAGGCGCTGCGCCAGGTTGCCCAGGACATCGAGGAAGGCGCTGACATCGTGATGGTGAAGCCAGCACTCCCGTATCTGGACGTCGTGTGGCGCGTCAAAGAGCAGTTCGGGTATCCGACAGCGGCCTATCAAGTGAGCGGAGAGTACTCGATGCTCAAGGCTGCGTCGCGCAATGGGTGGCTCGACGAGCCTCGCGTGATGCGGGAAATGCTCACCGGGATCGCTCGAGCTGGCGCCGACATCATCATCACGTACTACGCCCGCGAAGCCGCACGGGCGATCTCGTAACTGCCGCAGTACGGAGGGCGGACCCTCGGGGTCCGCCAGGCGGGCCTCAACGGCCCGCCCAACGTACTATCGGGTCTATCGG
>DATBJG010000105.1:0-7322 GCA_036556585.1 Vicinamibacterales bacterium | reverse complement strand
GACTGCATTCACATCGAGAATCTCGGCGGCCAGATTGATGCACCCGAGCTTCAGAACAAGCGTCTCGTCCTCGGTTGCTTCCCGTGGAAGTTCAAGGGGGGCGAAGCGGCATTCGCACGCGTCGTCGCGTTCACCGGGGAGTGGAAAGCGTAGGCAATCTCAGTACGTGGGCCGGACCTTCAGGTCCGGCTCCTTGAACATGACCATGCTCGCCGACCATTCCGCGACCGAACTCCGTCGGCTGATTGCCGCCAGGGAGGTCTCTGCGCTCGAGGTCGTTGAATCGTGCCTTGCCCGCATTGAGAGCATGAACCCCACGCTCAACGCGATCGTTTCGCTGAACGAAGCGGTGCGGGAGGATGCACGGGCGCTGGATGGAAAGCTCGCCCATGGTGAAGCGCCGGGCATTCTTTGCGGCCTTCCGGTGGGCATCAAGGATGTCACGCCGGTTGCGGGGTTGCGGACGACGTTCGGGTCCACTATCTATCGCGACTACGTTCCTGACGAGGATGCGCTTGTGGTGCGTCGTCTTCGCGAGGCCGGCGCGCTCATCATTGGCAAGACGAACTGTCCGGAGTTTGCAGCAGGCGCCAATACGTTTAACGAAGTCTTTGGGCGCACGCGCAACCCGTGGAACACAGCAAAGAGCGCAGGTGGTTCGACGGGTGGCGGTGCGGTCGGTCTGGCCACGGGGATGATTGCGCTTGCCGAAGGCACCGACCTGGGCGGGTCGCTCCGGATTCCGGCTTCATTTTGTGGCGTGGTCGGTCTGCGACCTTCTCCGGGCCTCGTGCCGACGCATCCAACCGATTGGGTGTGGGATTCCCTTCAAGTGACGGGACCCATGGGTCGCACCGCGGAAGACGTGGCGCTGATGCTGCAGGCTGTTTCGGGGCCCAGCCCGTTCTCGCCTTTCAGTCAACCAGTTGTGGGAAGAGATTTCGTGGCTGCGGTCCATGAAGGCGCTGGTCGAGCGCGTCGGCTGGCCTACTGCTCAGACATTGCCGGCATTGGTGTCGATCTCGACGTGGAGTTGGTGTGCCGGCGGGCCGCGACCGAACTGGACCAAACCGGTGTCCGCGTTGAGCAATTGGAGATGGACCTGTCGTACGCCCGTCCTTCGTTTCTGGCGTTGCGCGGACTCTGGTTTGTCACACAGATGCTGTCTCGATTCGATCGAATCGAACAGCTTGGGCCCAACGTTGCCGGCAACATGCGCTCAGGTCTTCGCGTCACCTCAGAGGAATTGGCGGCCGCCGAAGAAGCGCGAGGTCGTTTGTGGCACCAGTTTCGAGAGTTCTTCGAACGTTTCGATCTGCTCCTGACCCCCTGTATGGCAGTGCCTCCATTTCCTGTCGAGCAAAACTATCCCGAGAGCATTGCTGGTCGACCGATGAGCACGTATGTGGACTGGATTGCGCCGACTTTCGTGTTGAGTCTGACCGGACTTCCCATAGCGTCGGTTCCTTGTGGTCTTGACGCAAACGGGCTTCCGGTTGGGATTCAGATCGTCGGAAAGCCCTTCGGAGAGGAGATCGTTCTCGCGATGGCGAGACACATCGAACAGTTGTGTCCGATCGGTCGGCCAAGCCTGGCTGCCCTGCAGTCCTGACCTTCAGAACACCCATAAACAACGAACCCCGAAGGCACGAAACAAAAAGCGTAAACCACGAAGTCACGACGCCGTTCTTAGTATTCTTCGTGGTTCAAAAAACCTTCCGTCTTAGTGTGTCATCTTGGTGGTTAGAGAATGCTTCGTCTTAGTGTTCTTCGTGGTTTGAAATACTCCGTCTTGGTGTTCTTGGTGGTGATGAAAAGACATCGGATGTTGTGTTAGACACCCGGCCAGGGGCAAAATGGGCCGAGATGAAGGAGGTCGCCGTGAGCAAGCTATTTCGGGGTTCGATGATCGCGGGCGCCATTGCCGCGTTGTTTTTTCTAACGGGCCAGGAGCGCCTTGTCGGTCAGGATGAAGCCCCAAAGACTCCCAGGCGCCCGCCAGCCCCTGCACCGCGTACCGCTGACGGCAAGGTGGACTTTTCCGGGATCTGGAACGCCGATCGAAAATTCATCTACGACATTAACGATGCGTTGAAGCCGGGAGACACGCTGCCGATTCAGCCGTGGGCGTTGAAGCTGACGTTGGAACGTCAATCGAAGGACGATCCAGAAGCCAATTGTCTACCGACCGGTGTGCCGAGGCAGGCACCGTATCCCTGGCGAATCCTGCAGACGGCGACCCACATGTTCTTTCTCTTCGAAGGGAACATCCATAGTTATCGCCAAATCTTTCTGGATGGGCGAAAACATCCCGAGGACCCTGATCCAACCTGGTACGGCCATTCCATCGGCCGGTTTGAACGCGATACGCTGGTGGTCGAGACTGTCGGATTCAACGACAAGTTCTGGTTCGATTTTGCAGGCCATCCGCACACGGAGCGTCTTCGCACCACCGAGCGATTCCGTCGTCCCAACTTCAGTACCATCGAATACGAAGTGACGATCGACGATCCGGGCGCGTATACGAGGCCGTTTACGCTCTATGGCCAGCACAGCTACGCCGAGAACACCGAGCTGATGGAGTACATCTGCAACGAGAACAACCAGGACGTGGAGCACCTCATCGGCAAAGATCCGCGGAACAAGTATTCGAAACAGTAGAGCGTCATTAGTGATTAGCGATTGGCGATTTGTGAATCGTTGACGATTGGTGAGTGGTGATTCGTGATTTATGAGGATTGCGCGATTGGTGCTTATTCCGGGCAGTTTCTCGAGACCGCACGAGGATCCGCGTCAGTTCGTCAGCTTCTTGCCAGAGTGGTCCCGTCGTCAGACGGTTTGCGATTCCGGTTTCGGCAAGAATTTCCAGCCATAGCGCTGCCTCGTCGGCCTCCTCGATCGTGATCCCGAGCTTGTTGATGAAGTCCGCTCTCGACCTGGCACGGCAGACCGCCCGGTAATTCGATGCGACCGACGACGCGGCGTCGGTGAGTTGGACGGCAATTTGACGGTCGATTGGATGCGTCGGTAGGGTCTTTGCGAAGCGAATGATGTCGAGCGCAAATTTCTTCGTTCTGGCGCGAAGGGCTTCGGCTGTCATGCAGTCGTGCATGCGCAAGAAGCACGCCAATCGTCAATCGCGCCGAATCAGCCAATCACCGATAAATCAGAAATCAGTACTCAAAAATCGCCAACGATTCACCAATCACAAATCGCCCAATCAGGAATCTGCTAGTCCTCGCCCGGACGCGTGCGTGCGCGTTTAACTTCCCCGCGACGCTTCTTTGAGAGAAGTCGCTGTTCGCGCGCGGCTGCGCGTGGCTTGGTAGGTTTGCGCTTTCTGGGGGGCGTTGCCGCTCGCGTCAGCAGCGCTTCCAGCCTGGCAAGTGCCGCCTCCCGGTTTTGCAACTGCGATCGGTGAACGCGACTGTCGATGACGAGCAGCCCCTCGGTGGTCACACGTCTTCCTGCCAGTGCGATGAGTCGTGCTTTGACATCGGCTGGCAGTGACGACCGCGCGACATCGACACGTAACTCGACCGCGGTCGCGACCTTGTTGACGTTCTGACCCCCGGGCCCTGAGGCCCGCACGAAACGCTCCTCGATATCACGGTCCTCGAGGAAGACGGCATCGTTGACGCGAATCACGCGCTTCTTCTAACCTTTCTTGGTTGCGGCGGCAACGGCCGCAGCCCTGGCTGCCTGGTCCTCAGGATACCAGTATTCCAGGTGGCAGCTCTCGCACGCTTCGTCGATTCCGTCACCAACTCTGAACAACCCGTCGGCGTTGCGGGCGTTCGCCGCCCGGAATGCTTCTCGTGCTCTATCCTGAAGACCATTCGCATACTTGATCCACAGCGCCGGGTCTTTCGATCGCTTCAACTCGATCTGCGCGGGTGTCAAGACCGGGGCGTTCGGCTCGGCTTTGGCTGTTCAAGGCGCTTTTTCGGCGCCGGTATAGGCAAACGTAACCGGCGGTGTTGCTCCCGGGATCACGCGCACCGATTGCTCGAGATCCCCGTATCGCTCGTGCCAGATGTGCAGCTTCTGAGTGCCCACCGGGACGTTGGTAATCTCGAACGTCCCGTCATTTCCTGTAACCGCGAAGTACGGGTGATCGACGACGCCAACATAGGCCGTCATCCACCGATGAACGTCGCATTTGAGTCGCAGGATTTCGGCGCCTTTGAGCTGAAACCGGTTTTCCAGCCCAGCCAATGGCTGTCCGATGTTGAAGCTGTTACTGCCGGACGACAGGCTGTGGACGTTGTGCAGGAGAGGATCGCTGTTGCGCACGACAAGTGTCTGGCCAACGCGCGCCCCGACCATGCGCGGCGCGTAGAGGCAATCGTGCTGATCGATGACGACGGTGTCGGCTGGGATTGGCGTTCTGGGAAATGCTCCATGCAGTGTGACAAAGACGTTGGCCAGGCCGCCGTCTTTGCTGGCCATGACCATTTCTTCGACGACCAGCTTGCCCTTGTTGATTTTGGCGCACATCGGATCGACGCGCATCCTGATCACCGGATTCCCAGGCGGAGTACCGTTTAGGCGCACGCGGCCTTTGACCGTGCCGACCGCCGCAGCGGCTGCAGCAGTGTGCGAGCTCATCACACACATCGTGGCGACAGCCAACGCGATCGGGCGATGGCGCAGATTCATTGTCCGGCTGGAGGGGCTGTGGGTGAAACGGCCGGGATCTTCTCGTTGGGGTACCAGTAGTGCGAGTGGCAGTTCTCGCACGCGACTTCAATCTGCTCTCCGACGTTGAAGAGTGTTTCGACGTCCTTGGCATCGATCGCCTTCACCGCCGCCAGGCTTGCATCCTGAAGTCCGTGAGCCAGCTTGTTCCAGGTCTCCCGGTCGTTGGTGATCAGAGTCTCGATCTCTTCGGGCTCGAGTTCTACGCCAGGGGCGACGGATTTCTCGTGGGGTCGCGCCACATGACGGCCTGGAACGATGAGCAGATTGGTTGCCTCTGCGAGCCTGAGCGCCCCGAGGCGCACGCTGGCCCATTCCTCGGGAGTGTGTGGTGCCGAATCATTGACCCCGCTCGCGCTCACGACGGTTTTGACGGAATCCCACACCACGTCCGCCGAGGGATCGACAAGACCTTCCATGAGGTCCTTGACGGTGGCGGTTGGTGTGTACTCAGGCTGGTGAAATCCCTGCGTGGCCCGACATCCGCTCCCAACGAAGACCGCCGCGAACAGCCAGATTGCCGGACTGAGACACCGATGAGAGCTGTGCATCGATTGCTCCTGTATGAAATTGCAACTGTTGAGGCATCTCCTCTCGTTTGACTAATACCAGAGCCCAGGTGTGCATACACCTGAAGAGTTTCTGAATTCCTCGTCAGAGCACTTGTACCCGGCACCCAGCACAGCACCCGGCACCCAGCACCGCACCCGGCACCCGGCACCCAGCACCGCACCCGGCACCCGGCACCATGCACTCTGCACCCCCTGCTGGCGTATGATGAAAGGCGGCACGGGTGTCCCCGTAAGCGCACTCCCATGATTGGACAGGTCATTTCCCATTACCGAATTGTCAGCCAGCTCGGGGCCGGGGGAATGGGTATCGTGTACGGGGCGGAAGATACCCTCCTGGGCCGTCCGGTGGCGCTTAAGTTCGTCTCCGCCGATGCCGCGACCGATCGCCAGGCGGTCGAGCGTCTCCGCATCGAGGCCCGAGCGGCGTCGGCTCTCAACCACGCCAACATCTGCACGATTTACGAATTTGGCGAACACGAGGGGCGCCCCTTCATCGTCATGGAACTGATGAAGGGGCGCACGCTGCGCGATCGACTGACCAGTGGTGCGCTGGCGATCCACCAGGTCGTGGAGATGGGGATCCAGATTGCTGATGCTCTCGATGCGGCGCACTCGCAGGGCATCATGCATCGCGACATCAAGCCGGCCAACGTCTTTCTGACCGAGCGCGGACAGGTCAAGATTCTGGATTTCGGGCTGGCGAAGCTCCTGCCGAAGCACAACGCTTTTGAAACGACGGCAACGCCCCTGGCATCCGACCAGTTGACGCAGGCTGGCGTGGCGATTGGGACGGTGCTCTACATGTCGCCCGAGCAGGCAACTGGTGAGGATCTTGACGGACGCACCGATTTGTTTTCCTTTGGCGTCGTACTGTACGAGTGCGTGACCGGTCGACGACCCTTTGCCGGCAAGACGGCTGCGGTGGTGCTCGACCAGATTCTCAATCGTGCTCCGGTTGCCGCGAGCACGTACGTCCCGGAGCTGCCGGGTCGGCTCCAAGATGTCATTAACAACTGTCTCGAGAAAGATCGAGAACTACGGTACCAATCCGCGGATGCGCTTCGGGCGGACCTCAAGCGCATTCGGCGGGATATGGAGTCCGGTCATATTGCCAGCGCAGCATCTGCAGCGAGCCTCCGAGGGGATGCCGGTGTCAGCGGAACGGCACGCAAGGTCCGGGCAACCTCGGCTTCGCAGGATCTTCCGAGTGAGGCGTCCCCACGATCGATCTCGCCAATGGCCTGGCTGGGTGGGGCTGCGGCCCTCCTCGCTGTGGGCGCGCTCTTCTATTTCCAGCCGTGGAAGCAAGCTGCGCCGATTCCGCAGGAAGTTGCGCAGACGGCGCAGGCGCCTGGTCCTTCGGATATGCTCGTTCAGACGCGCCTCGAACTGGCGGAGACGAGCCTGAAAGCCAAGGACTACTCGGCGGCAATCACGTACGCGGACGAGGTGCTTCGCGCCGTTCCGGGTCATGCCGGTGCAACAAAGATTCGAGAAGACGCGCAAGCCACGCTCGCGCGGTTTGAACAGGCCCTCGCTGACGCTCGGAGATTGTTGGCGGCTGAAGATGCCGAGGGAGCGAGACGCGCGCTCGAGAGGGCACGCGCAATCAACCCCTCGTCGCCGGCTCTCGTCGAACTGTCAGCGGCGTTGGTGGATCATTTCAAAGGACAGGCGGATGCTGCAAGGCAGCGATCGAAAGCTGCGACGCAGGTTCCGGTGGCTCCTACGCCGAAGCCGACTGAAAGGGCAGCGGCTCCTGTTCCACCGCCGGCTCAAACAGCACCGCCGCAGGTTGCGGCTCCGCCTGCACGCAGCGAACCGGTTCAGACGCCTCCACCACCGGTGACGACACCTCCGTCGCCGGCGCCGGTCACGCGGGCGCCCGAGCCCGCGACGCGCCCGGCTGAGCCGGCGACCCGTCCGGCCGAGCCCGCGACGCGTCCGGCAGAACCAGCGCCCACTCCGCCGCCTGTTGCCAATACGGAGCGCCGCGAGCGTGCAGCCGATCCACCTGCAAAGCCGGTGGAAGACGACGATGCGGCCATT
>DATBJG010000104.1:0-4598 GCA_036556585.1 Vicinamibacterales bacterium | reverse complement strand
TGTGAAGCGGACGGGTTCGCCGCCTGTCGAGGGGACGAGCCACAGTTCCGGCACCGCGCTCCCGACCTTCTCGTCGACCGTACGGGGACGCGAAACCTGGACCATGACCCGCGAGCCGTCGGGCGAAATCTGCGCATCGGCGGCCTGGCGAATCCCGAGGATCAGCTCCGACGTGAGGACCTTTTCCTGAGCCATCGCAGGCATGGCCCAGCCTTGGACGAGGACCCAGGTCATCAAAACGACGAATCTGGGTGTGTGCCTTCTCATCTCTACCTCCCGCGGGTCCGAACGCCCGAAGGCGCGCCCGAGCTTGGTCAGTATCATCCGTCATTTGCCAACGCGCGGGCCAGTGTCTCAATAAGGTTTCGTCCCGCTTCGTCCCCGGGCACGAGCGTTTCGTCCCGCCGGTCGCCCCTCGGCCGGCACCGAGTCGTGGTGTGCTACCAACCGGATCTTCCCCCATCTTGACGTTCGAATGACGGATGTGTTCGTCTAGCGCATGCGAATCCGCGCCTCTGTCGCGCTCCTGCTGGTCCTCATGGCTCTGGTTTCTCGGTGCGCTCCCCCACCTCAGACGCGCGGGCCCGATGCCGTTCAGCCGGGTGCGCTCGACGTGGTGGAATTGAGCGCGTCGGAAGCAAGCGAGCGGCTGGCCGCCGGCTCGATCACATCGCGCGCGCTGACGCAGGCTTACCTCGATCGCATTGCCGCGGTAGACGATGCCGGGCCGCGACTCAACGCGGTGATCGAGACCAACCCGGCGGCGCTGGAAGATGCCAATGCGCTTGACGAGGAACGAAAGGCCGGGCGCGTGCGCGGACCGCTTCACGGCGTGCCGGTGCTGATCAAGGACAACGTCGATGTCGCCGGTATGGTCAACTCGGCGGGCTCGCTGGCGCTCTCGGAAAATCGTCCGACCGAGGACGCCTTTATCGTGACGAAACTGCGTGAGTCTGGCGCGGTGATTCTGGGTAAGACCAACCTCAGCGAGTGGGCGAACTTCAGGTCCACACGTTCGACGTCGGGTTGGAGCTCCCGCGGCGGTCAGACCAAGAACCCCTACGTCCTCGACCGCAATCCTTGCGGATCGAGCTCCGGCACGGGAACAGCCATTGCCGCAAGCCTTGCCGCCGTTGGCGTGGGGACAGAAACGGACGGCAGCATCATCTGCCCTGCCTCCGTCACGGGCCTCGTGGGTCTGAAACCCACGGTCGGCCTCGTGAGCCGAAGCGGAATCATCCCAATTGCCGTCTCGCAGGATACCGCAGGACCAATGGGTCGAACCGTCGCCGACGTTGCGCTCCTGCTGAACGCGCTGGCATCCGCGGATCCAACGGATCCGGCGGGCGGCTCGTCCGATGGCAAGCGTCCGGACGACTACCGCGCAGCTCTCACCGCTGACGCGCTCAAGGGGCGCCGCTTCGGAGTGCTGCGTCAGGCCATGGGTTATCACCCGGATGTCGACGCGTCGTTTGAAAGCGCTCTTGCCGCACTGAAAACGGCGGGAGCAACAACGGTCGACGTCAAGATGAGTACGTACAAGCGCTGGGAAGCTGCCGAGATGGAAGTCCTGCTCTACGAATTCAAGGACGGTCTGAACGCGTATCTGGCCAAGCATGCCTCGCCTCATCAGTCGCTCGAGAATTTGATCACCTGGAACAAAGCCAATGCGGCGCAGGTGATGCCATTTTTCGGGCAGGAGCTTTTCGAGCGAGCGCAGTCCAAGGGACCGCTAACCGACCGGGCCTACTTGAAAGCAAGCGCGGAATCGCGCCGGCTGGCGGGGAGAGACGGTCTCGTCGCCGTACTCGACGGCGAGAAACTCGACGCGATCATCGCTCCGAGCATGTCGCCAGCATGGACAACGGACCATCTGCTTGGAGACCATTTCGTGGGCGCCGGGTATGGCGCCGCAGCCGTTGCAGGCACGCCAAGCCTGACCGTGCCGTCCGGCGACAGCCGTGGCCTGCCGCTCGGTATCACGTTCATGGGTCGCGCGTACAGGGAGGCGGATCTTCTGGCGTTTGGCTTCGCGTTCGAACAGGCCACCAATGCCCGCAAAGCGCCGCAGTACAAGCCAATGCTGGAGCCCTGATGCCGGACCCAAAGGGTCCGGCCTACGTACCGATGGGACAGTACGTAGGGCGGGCCTTAAAGCCCGCCAGTCTGCGCGCGGGTAGAACGTGAGGTGATTTCGAACTTGAAGCGCAGAGCGGGAATCTTGTTGCCCGGATGATCGTCCGCGTAGGTTAACTGCGGCTGACGATACAGCAGTTGCGGCTCGGTTGGCGGTCCCTGATAGATCCCCGGATAGAGATCGATGATGTGCTCGCCGGGTTCGCCTGTCGCTTGAAAATTGATGACCACGTCACCCTGGCTGTTGAAGCCACACGCGTACCCCATGTACGCATTGTCGTAGGTTGCAATATAGATATTGTCGTACTCCGTCCAGCCTACACCCTTCAAGTGAATCGTCACCGGAGTTCCCACAGGGCCTGACGTCGGCGACATGCTCACGATACTGGTTTCGGTGACGAAGTACGTACGAGCCAGCGTCTTGTCGCCATCACGCAACGCAACACCGTGCAACCCTCCGAGATCGTCGGGAATCGTGACCGGCATCTCGATCCGGCCGTCTCGCCCGACCTGAACAGTGCCAATCTCACTTTCCCGTGGCTCGAATCCATTGCCGCTGACGCGACTTCCAACGTAGGTCTGCCAGACGAGCCTCAGCCTCGCGCCACCGGCAAATCCGTCACCTCGCAACAACGCGCGCGTGCCCACCGGCCCCTGTGTTGGCGTGAGGGACAACGTCGAACCGGCCACGTTCAGTTCGGTCTTCGGCATCGGCTGACGCTGGTAGGGTTCTGCAAATGCCGAGCTCTCTGATACCCGGCCTGGTGTCGTCGTGAAGGTAAAGTGCGGCCTCGGAAGATGCGCGACGGGTGACTGCTCGTAGTTCAGATAGCCTTGACCCTGCCAGCCCGTGAGTAGTCGCACGTTGTGAGGACCCACCGGCCCGGCGGCGCGAAACCGCGCGACCGCAGATCCCTTCGTGCCAGCCGCCGACACAAACCCAATCAGGTTGTTGTCCCAGTTCACAACCCAGGTGCTTTCCATGGTTCGCCACCCCAACCCCTTGACCCGAAGCTCGACCGGGGTTCCGATGGGCCCGGAGGTTCGACTCAATTCGAAGCTTTGAGTGACTTCGACGCCGCCCTGCGCGACTGGTTTGCCATCAATCAGCGCTATCACATCGTGGACGCCGCCATAGTCTTCGGGAATGTCGAACCGCGCATCGAGCGCACCTTGTCGATCGACAGTGAACTGACCCAGCGCCATTGTGGCTTTGGAGTATTTCTTGCCGCGGAAGTGATAGTAATCCTCGATGACCCAACCCCCGGTCACCGTCTCCCACGTAAGCTCGACGGTCTTGCCCGCTGGCAATCCGTTCGCGGTCGCCCGAACGCTGGCGCCAACGCGCGGAGCGTCGTAGGTAAGCTTGAGCGTCTGGATCGTACTTGTTGTCGATTCCGCTGTCGCTGATTCGGGAGGCGAGGCCGCAGTACCGGCGCATGCCGTGAGCCCTGCCACCGCCAGGATCGCAAGACTCGATCGGAGGCAGAGCATCATGAACTCCTACGGAACGATCACGAGTTGAGATGCCTGAGCTGAAAACGGTGTGAACGTCGCCGTCCGGCCGAACCGATCGGTGGCGGTCACCGTGTAACTGATCATTCCCGTTGGCGCATCATCGGGAACGGTCCACGATCCAGTCCACAACTCCACCGGCGAGCGCAGATATCCCCGGGGTGCCGGCGCCGACGGACCTGCGGCACCTCGCCACCGCATGGGCGCATCGACGGTTTTACCCGCATAGGTCACGTGCGCGACCAGAACCGCGGTGTTCTCCACTTCGCCTGTTCCGCCGTCGAACGCCGTCATCCGAAACCCCACGCGCTGCCCACGCTTGAAGCGATTTGTGAGGATGCAGTTGTCGGGGTCGTCCGGCTTGTTGAACAGTGCGACGTCACCCCAGATGACGAGTTTGCCCGAGGGGTGTCCCGGCTGCGGCGGCGGAGGCGCCGCCGGCTGACCTCGACCCTGTCCTTGGGCGGGCTGGGCTTGTCCGGAAAGCGTTGAAGCCGCCGCGAGGGTCAACACCGCCAGACAGACGAACAACGACAGTGTGTGCAGGGCTTTCATAAGGCTGGACTATACCCGAACGGGTCGGACCTTTTCCAGCCGCGATTCATTCGTATCTCAATGCGACCAGCGGATCCACGCGTGCGGCGCGGCGAGCCGGAAACCACACGCCAAGCAACGCGACCGCGGTAAGCAGCAAGGGAACCGTAATGAAGACCAGCGGGTCTCGTGCCGTGACGCCGAAGAGCGAGCTTGCAATGACGCGCGTCAGTCCAAGTGCAGAAGCCAGCCCAAGCGCGACCCCTGCCAGTGCGAGGCTCATGCCCTGGCGGATAATCATGTTTCGCACAATCTGCGAGTCGGCACCCAATGCCAGCCGCACCCCGATCTCCTGGGTACGCTGCTGCACCGAGTACGCCATCAACCCATAGATCCCGATTGCGGCAAGCAGC
>DATBJG010000103.1:0-2824 GCA_036556585.1 Vicinamibacterales bacterium | reverse complement strand
AGGAGTTCACCGTGATCGATCAAGGCACGCTCATGAATTACATCGGCGGTCAGTGGCAAGCGTCCACCGCCACCGAGACCTATCCAATCCGCAACCCCGCAACCGCAGAGGTGTTGGTGGCAGCGCCCATCTCGCCGGCCCAGGACGTGGCGAAGGCCGTCGATGCCGCGCGGGAAGCGCTCACTGAATGGCGACGCACTCCGCCTGGAGATCGCATCCAGCCACTCTTCAAGCTCAAGGCTCTTCTCGACACGCACTTCACCGAGCTGGCCCGCGTGATTACTCAGGAATGTGGCAAGACGCTGGCGGAATCCGAAGGCGAGTTGAAGCGCGGGCTCGAAAACGTCGAAGTGTCAACGGGCATCCCGTCCTTGATGATGGGCTCGAACCTCGAGGATATTGCTTCCGGGATCGACGAGCTGATGATTCGGCAGCCCGTTGGGGTGGTAGCGGCCATCACGCCATTCAACTTTCCGGGCATGATTCCACTCTGGTTTCTGCCGTATGCTGTCGCGTGCGGAAACACGCTGGTGCTGAAACCGTCAGAAAAGACGCCCATGACCATGGGGCGGATGTTCGAGTTGATCGAGATGGCGGGGTTTCCTCGTGGCGTGGTGAATCTCGTGCACGGAGGAAAGACCGCGGTTGACGCGCTGCTTGATCATCCTGACGTTCGCGCCATCTCATTTGTCGGGTCGACCCCGGTGGCACGCTATGTCTACTCGCGCGCGGCGGCAAACGGCAAGCGCGCGCAGTGTCAGGGAGGGGCCAAGAATCCCATCGTCATCCTGCCGGACGCCGACATGGACATGACAACTCGCATTGCCGCGGACTCGGCCTTCGGGTGTGCCGGCCAGCGCTGCCTCGCGTCGTCGGTTGTCATCACGGTTGCCGAAGCGTCCGACGTCTTCACGAGGCAGATTACCGACGCGGCAACAAGCCGGAAAGTCGGCTATGGCCTCGACTCGGGCGTGGAAATGGGTCCCGTCATATCCGCTGAAAGCCGTCAGCGGATTGAAGGGTTGATTGCACAAGGCGTTGCGGCGGGCGCCAGACCAATTGTCGATGGCCGCGCGGCAAAGATCTCGGGCTACGAAAAAGGACACTTCATCCGCCCCACCGTCCTGGCCGACGTGGATCCGGCGAGCGAAATCGCTCGCACGGAAATCTTTGGCCCGGTGCTCAGCGTGATGCGTGCCCGATCCGTTGACGAGGCCATCAACATCGTCAATCGTTCGGCCTTCGGAAACATGGCCTGTCTGTTCACGACGAGCGGGGCGGCCGCCCGCCAATTTCGTTACGAAGCACGCGTAGGAAATATCGGGATCAATGTGGGCGTGGCTGCTCCAATGGCCTATTTCCCGTTCTCGGGGTGGAAGGACAGCTTCTACGGCGACCTTCATGCCCAAGGGCGCGACGCCATTGATTTCTACACGGAAAAGAAGATTGTCGTTGAGCGGTGGCCGGCCACGTGGAGCCGTAAGTTCTGACGGCAACCTTGGAGTGCCAAGGAGCGTATGATCATCTGGCGGCCAGAAGGGTCGCTCATGAACCAGGGGAAGGTTATGCGTGTAAAGTCTGTCAGCCTCATCGCAATTCTCGTCGTGCTTGGTTTTGGTCTTGTTCAACCCAGGGCTCAACAGGATGGGGGCGCATCGAGCGCGGCGGTTCCCACGTTCACCAAGGACGTGGCGCCCATCCTTTACAAGAACTGCACCCAGTGCCATCGACCAGGCGAGATTGCCCCGATGTCGCTTCTCACCTACGAAGCGGCTCGCCCCTGGGCTCGTTCGATTCGCGACAAGGTTACAGAAGGGTCGATGCCACCATGGCATGCCGATGCCCCGTTGGGCACCTTCGAGAACGAACGCCGCCTGACCGATCAGGAACGCCGGACGCTCGTTGCGTGGGCTAACGGTGGCGCGCCCGAGGGTAGCCCCGGTGATTTGCCTGCTGTCCCGACGTACACGGACGGCTGGATCATTGGACGGCCGGATGTTGTCTTTGAAATGACAGAGGACTTCAGCGTTCCGGCCGAGGGCGAGGTCCAGTACGAATATTTCTACATCCCCACGAATTTCACCGAACCCAAGTACGTTCAGGCCATCGAAGTCCGGCCAGGGAACCGGGAGCTCGTGCACCACGTGCTCGTGTACCACAAGGCCGAAGCGGACTCGAAACGACCTCCGGTCCTTCGACCGAACACGGCGCTTCAGAGTCTGCCTCCACCGACTGCAGGGGCGCGGCCTCAGCGTCGCGACCGCGTCCCAGGACGCCTGTTGGCCACCTTTGCGCCTGGCACCAGCCCGCAGGTCTTCCGTTCGGGCACTGCTCTCAGGCTCGAGCCCGGTGGCGTTCTGGAACTGCAAATGCACTATACGGCCAGCGGTCGTGCCGGCACCGATCGCACCAGAGTCGGGATGATTTTCTCCAAGGATCCATCGCCAACGGAGGTTCGTGCCACGGCATTTTTCAACACACAGTTCACGCTGGCACCCAACTCAACCGACATCCGCGTAGATGCTGATGTTTCGATTGTGCAGGACATCACCCTGTGGGGGCTGTTTCCCCACACGCACCTTCGCGGCAAGCGCTGGGAATACCGGATTGAGTACCCCGACGGGACGAAACCGGTCGTGCTTTCGGTCCCCAACTACGACTTCAACTGGCAGACGTACTACATGTTCCGCGAGCCCCTGCAAGTTCCCGCCGGTTCGAAGATTGTGTCGAGCGCGTGGTACGACAACTCGTCGGGCAACCCTTCGAACCCGGATCCGAAGATTGTCGTGCGTTGGGGTGATCAGACCTGGGAAGAAATGCAGTA
>DATBJG010000102.1:0-1693 GCA_036556585.1 Vicinamibacterales bacterium | reverse complement strand
GCCGCCGCAATCGAGGCGACGAAAATCGAAAAGGTCAAAGACAACCTTTACAGCATTACCGGTTCGAGCGTCGCAGACCGGAACTCGTTCAGTGGCGGTAATACTGCTGTGTTCATTACCGACAGCGGCGTCGTCATCGTCGACACCAAACTGCCGGGCTGGGGTCAGGTGATTCTCGATCGCGTCAAGACCGTGACCAACAAACCCATCACGACAATCATCAACACGCACACGCACGGGGATCACACGGGCAGCAACGAGTTCTTTGGCACGACGGTCGAGACCATCGTGCAGGAGAACACGAAGACCAACATGGAGAAGATGGATGCCTTCAAAGGGGAGAAGGCCAAATTCCTGCCGAAGAGAACCTACAAGGACAAGCTGTCAATCGGGAAAGGCAAGGATCAGATCGATCTGTATTACTTCGGTCCCGGACACACCAACGGCGATACTTTCGTGGTCTTCACCGCGCTGCGCACGATGCATATGGGCGACATGTTCCCCTGGAAGGATGCGCCGTTCATCGATCGCGCGAACGGCGGCACCGGTGTGGAGCTTCCAAAGACGCTCGACCGGCTGCTGAAGGGTGTGACGAATGTCGACGCCATCATTGGCGGTCACTTACCGGTTCAGCAGTGGAAGGATCTGCAGGAGTACCAGCGGTTCAACGCCGATCTGTTGGCGGCAACCCAGTCTGCGATCAAGGCTGGCAAGAGCGTGGACGAGGCCGCAGCGTCGATCAACCTGACGAGCAAGTATCCCGGATACGAATCAATGCGCGTCAAAGCCGCCGTGGAGGCGATCTACGACGAGTTGAAGAAATAGACGTCCGGCTAAAGCCGGACGCTACATTCTATGGTCTACATTCTATGGTCGTGATTTCGAGTGCGTCGGCTGGCAGGCGTAGCGTCCGGCTTTAGCAGGCGTTGCGTCCGGCTTTAGCAGGCGTAGCGTCCGGCTTTAGCCGGACGTCAGGGCTTTGCTGGCGGCCCCGAGCTCTTCAACAGCTTTTCGAAGCGGAGCAGGTTGTCGTTGTTGTTCTCGATGCATTCGTACTCGCGGATGCGCTCGTTAGGACGCAACCGGAGCGTGTCCTCGATGTGCCACGGCTTGGTGAACACTTCGGGATCCTCCATCGTTACCTGATAACGAATCGTGTCGAACGTATCGCGCGTGTATCGCTCCGTCACGCGGAGCTTCTCACTGTGGATCGTGCCAACACCGGTGAGCCATGTGTCGGTATTGAATCCAATCACGTCGACAACCAGCGTATCGCCTTCCCAGCGCGCAACCGAATCTCCCAGGTAGGACGGCTCCAGATCGTCTGGATGGGGACGCCCGTCCGTCGGGATGATCCGAAAGGCGTGGTGCACCTCGTACAGAAAAATGATCTGACCTGGTAGCTGCACGATCTGAAACGGCAGCGGCCGGGCGGTAATGCGCGGGACACCCGAAATGAGGCACCGCGCCATGGGATCGTCGATGCCCTTGCGCGCCACGTAGTACTGCCGTCTGGCTTCGGCTTCGGGTTTGTACGGAGGAGGTTCGCGGGGTGCCGGCGCCGGCCTGCCAGCGGCAGCATCGGCGGCCCGGACGGCCTTGACCTCCTCTTCGCCAAACAGCAGGAGCATGGCGCCATTCGCGATCCAGATACCCGAGAGGTCGGGTTTGCCATCAGCCGTGCGCGGGATGG
>DATBJG010000101.1:0-3963 GCA_036556585.1 Vicinamibacterales bacterium | reverse complement strand
CGCCGTCTCGTTGGCAATTGCCGCCATCAAATCGGCGGATCGCTCTCGAAGACCACCGTTCACCATCACCAGACCGTCCGGTCCGGTGACTACGACGACGTTGCCTCCCGCACCCGATATGTGCAGGAGATTGTCACTGAGCCGAGTTGTGATGATCGGTCCATTGTCGCGACCCTGCTCGAGCGGGGATCCGACGCCATTCTTGAAGGCATGCTCCTGCCCGAACGCTCTTGCCGAAAGCGTCAGGCCAGTCGCACCGCCCAGCAGTATGTAAAGGAAATCCCGGCGGTTCGGCGCAGGGACCATGGGCCAGTTTACTGCGAAAAAGCCCCGGGCTACCAGCCGACCGGCGTCGGCTATACTCACGTCGCGTCGGTCACAGGAGAGCACGAATGGACACACATGTCAGAGTGCTGGCCGTTTTGCACATCGTCCTTGGTGCCTTCGGCCTCGTCGCCGCGTTCATCCTGATGATCATCTTTGGAGGCGCGGCCGGAATCGCCGGCGCTTCGGGAGATCCCGATGCGGAGCTCGCCATGCCAATCATTGGCCTTACCGGCCTCGCACTGGTTGTCGTGGTGGGGGCGTTATCGCTGCCCGGCATTATCGTAGGCTTCGGATTGCTGAAGTTTCGGTCGTGGGCGCGGATTTTCGCGATCGTCTTGTCGATCCTCGATTTGATTTGGATCCCGTTTGGAACAGTCGTTGGTGCGTACGGTCTGTGGGTTCTACTCTCGAGGGATACCGAGCGACTGTTTGATCGATCGTTGACAACGCCGCCATAACCGTCCCGCCCGGACGCCACCGTCATGGACACACGCCGGCTCGGCCCATTCAACGTCTCCGCCATCGGCCTCGGGTGCATGAGCATGTCTCACGCTTACGGCACACCGCCTGCCCCCGAAGTGGCCGCAACGGTTCTCTTGAAAGCGCTCGACCTGGGCTACACGCACGTCGATACGGCGGCGCTGTACGGCTTCGGTGCCAACGAGACGCTCATCGGCAACACGCTCGGCAGCCGACGGCACGAGTTCGTTCTGGCCACCAAGGGGGGAATGTTCCGGAATGCTGCGGGGCAACGCGAAATCGATGGCCGTCCGGAAGTGATTAAGAGGACCTGCGACGAAAGTCTCCAGCGGCTGCGGACTGACGTCATCGATCTCTACTATCTCCATCGGTGGGACAAACGTTTGCCCATCGAAGAGAGCGTGGGTGCACTCGCGGACTTGGTGAGGGACGGCAAAATCAAGACCATCGGTCTCTCAGAAGTGTCTGCCGCGACCATCCGCAAAGCGCATCACGTGCATCCGGTCACCGCCGTGCAAACGGAGTATTCACTCTGGACCCGCAATCCAGAGATCGCCGTCCTCGAGACCTGCAAGGAGCTCGGTATTACGCTCGTCGCCTTCAGTCCCCTTGCACGAGGCTTTCTCACAGGTGCGCTGCGTGATGTGTCGACGCTTCCAGCCAAGGACATTCGACTTGCGATGCCTCGATTTCAGGGCGAGCACTTCGTCCGCAACCTCAAGCTGCTCGATGGCCTCGACACCGTCGCGCGCGAAAATGATTGCACCATGGGGCAGGCGGCGCTGGCCTGGCTGCTGGCGCAGGGTAAGCAAATCGTCCCCATCCCGGGGACGACAAGACTCGACCACTTGGCTGAGAATATTGACGCCACACGCGTCACATTGAGCGCAGGGACGCTCGACAGGTTGAACGCGCTGATCAATTCGAGAACTGTATCCGGCCCTCGTTACAACGCGTCAATTCTTCCTGAAATCGACACCGAGGACATTGAGGTCCGCGAACCCTAATCGGAGGACTCTCTGATGAAAATCTGTCTGGCTGGGACCGGCGCCATGGGCGTCACGCACGTCAACGCGCTCAGGAAGCTTGACGATGTCGAGGTCGTGTCGGTAGCAAGCCGTACGGCTGAAGGCGGCAAGGCATTCGCTGCCGAGTGGCAGATCCCGTTTCATTCGACCAACCTCGAGGAATGTATCGATCGTGCCGGTGTGGATGCGGTCATCTTGACGACACCAAGCGAACAGCATGCCGAACAGACGATCCTGGCCCTGGGCAAGGGCAAGCACGTGCAGGTCGAGATTCCCATGAGCCTCAACTTGCCCGACGCGCAGCGTATGCTCGACGCCGCCAACAAGTCGGGGAAGGTGTGCATGGTGACGCACACGCGTCGCTTCTCGAGCCCACACCGGGAGATCCGTCGTCGCATTCAGGACGGCACCTTCCACCTGCATCACATGGTCGTCGAAACGTATTTCTTTCGGCGGACCAACCTCAACATGCACGGTCAGCCGCGTTCGTGGGTCGATAATCTGCTGTGGCACCATGCGTGCCACTCGGTAGATATCGCAGCCTGGGTGACCGGCGATCAGAACTGGGATGTATGGGGACAAAAGGGCCCGGATCATCCGGAGCTCGGGATTCCAATGGATCTGACGGTCGCCATGAAGTCCAAAAAGGGTCCGCTTTTCACGATGGCCATGTCCTTCAATAACAAAGGACCTTTTGGCGGCTTCTACCGGTACATCGGCGAGGAAGAGACCTATAAAGTGTACAGAGACACGATGACCGACAGCGAAGGGAAGGATGTGCCACTCGACGGCGTACCTGCCTTCGATCGTCAGGATGTGGAATTCGTCAGTGCGATCCGGGAGAGGCGGCAGCCAGAATCGAACGCCGCCAGCTGCGTGCCTACGATGGCGCTGCTCGATCGCATCGAGAAAGCGATGAACCGCTGATGATTATCGATTGTCACGGCCACTACACCACGGCTCCCAAGGGGCTGCAGAAGTTTCGCGACGCGCAGATCGAGGGATTGAAAGATCCATCGCGGTCACGGACCAAAGGACCTGTGGCGATCACAGACGATGAGATTCGCGAGAGCCTCGAGCCGGCGCAGCTGAAGTTCCAGCGAGAACGCGGCAGCGACGTCACCATTTTCTCGCCCAGAGCGTCGGCCATGGCCCACCATGTGGGTGACGCCACGACCAGCCTGCACTGGAGCGAGCACTGCAACGACCTGATCCATCGTGTGTGCCAGCTCTACCCGGCCAATTTTGTCGGCGTGTGCCAACTACCGCAGACTCCGGGCGACCCGCTGGCCAACTGCATCCGGGAGCTCGAACGGTGCGTCAACGAGCTTGGTTTCATCGGCTGCAATCTCAATCCCGACCCCTCCGGTGGGCACTGGACGGCGCCGCCGCTGACGGACCGATACTGGTATCCCTTCTACGAAAAGATGGTCGAGCTCGATGTGCCGGCCATGGTGCACGTGAGCGCGTCGTGCAACCCGAACTTTCACGCAACGGGCGCCCACTACATCAACGCGGACACGACGGCGTTCATGCAGTTTCTGCAAGCCGATCTCTTCAAGGATTTTCCGACACTCCGGTTCATCATCCCCCACGGCGGTGGCGCCGTGCCCTATCACTGGGGACGCTACCGGGGACTGGCGCAGGATATGAAACGACCGCCGCTCGACGAACTCATCCGAGGTCACGTGTTCTTTGACACGTGCGTGTATCATCAGGCCGGCATCGATCTGTTGTGCCGCATCATCCCGATTGACAACATTCTCTTTGGTTCCGAGATGGTCGGCGCCGTACGGGGCATCGACCCGGAAACCAGCCACCATTTCGACGATACCCGGCGGTATCTCGACAAGGTGCCCGGCTTGACGAGCGACGACAAACACAAGCTGTTCGAGGGGAACGCCCGGAAGGTCTATCCCCGGCTCAATCGGCTGCTATAGAATCATAGGAATTGCAGGATTGCAGAATTGCAGGATTGCAGAAGGGATCTAACGAATCCCTTTCTAACTTTCCTTTCTGCAATCCTGCAATTCTGCAATCCTGCAATTTCTTCGAAGGGGGCCCAGATGGGTGAGATCGTTGCCGCCGTTGGAACGTGCCACACACCGTACATGTTCACGCGGCCACC
>DATBJG010000100.1:0-5314 GCA_036556585.1 Vicinamibacterales bacterium | reverse complement strand
CCTGTCGATGGGCGGGCTGGCCGTGGGATCCTTCGCGCTTGGTGGGCTTGCAGTCGGGCTGAGTTATGCCATTGGTGGTGCGGCCTACGCTCCGGCAATCATCGATGGGCAACGATGTGATCCCGCAGTCCTGGATTTTGTTCGCCAGTACCTCGGTTCGGCGGTTCTCCCGCCGGCCTGCCGCTGACCACCTGAACCTCGAGGTCGAGGCAGACAAGCTTGCGGCGCTCGTCGCGACAATTTCGCAACTGCTCATCTACCTTGCCGTCTGCCTGGGAGTGCTGAACCTGCGGCGCCGGGAAGGGCGGGCGTGGAGGCTTTTCGCACGCCGGGTGGCCCTTTGCACCGGTCGTGGGAATTGTGCCGGTCCTGTGGCTCTTGTCACACTCGACCGCCGCCGAGGTTGCGGCCGTCACGGCGCTGCTGGTCCTGGCAACCACCTACTTCATGCTTCGAACTCGCCATTTACGTCGGGTCGGCCTTTGAATAGTCTAAAGTCGATCTCACATGACGCGTTGGGTTCGAATTGCTCTCATTGGTGACTACACCCCATCCGCGAAGGCGCATCAGGGAATACCCCGAGCCCTGAACCTGGCGTCGAAACCCGGAGAACTGGTTTGCGAATGGGAGTGGATTCACACCTCAACGCTCGCAGCCGACCCGTCCCGGCAACTCAAGGGGTTTGACGCTCTCTGGTGTGTGCCGGTCAGCCCGTACGTGAACCCGCCTGGTGCGCTGGCCGCGATTCGATTTGCCCGCCAGAAGGGCCGGCCTTTTCTGGGGACGTGCGCCGGGTTCCAGCACGCGATGCTCGAGTACGCCGAGGCGGTTTGGGGTGTCTCGGATCCCGCTCATGCCGAACTGAATCCAGAGGCGGACGATCCCGTCATCTCGCTCCTGGTCTGCAGTCTGGTCGAACAATCCGGAGAAATCCGTTTTGAAAAGGGGTCGAGACTGGCGTCAATTTACGGGACGGCCACCGCGACGGAGGGGTATCACTGCCGCTACGGTTTGAGCCCCGCATATCGTGACCGCTTGTCGTCGGGAGCCTTGCGGGTGAGTGCCCGCGATGAGGAGGGGGATGTGCGCGCCGTCGAGCTCGACGGGCATCCGTTCTTCATGGCCACTCTGTTCCAACCAGAACGCTCCGGGCTGGAGGATCGCCGGCACCCGCTGATTGCTTCACTTGTCGTTGAGGCTGCACGTCAACAGCACTGACTCGTACCCCGGCTGGCTGAGTCCGCCGACACGTATTGTAAGCTGGAGCACCTTTGGCCGCGAGCACCGAAGTCCTCATCGGCAGTCCCAGCGGAGAGCACGTGCTGATTCGACCGTTGTCCTGGTGCCCTCCAGGCTTCTTCGATTACGTGGATGGAAACTGGATCGACTGCGAACTTCAAATCGCAGCAGGAGGATTCCGCGCAAACTTCCGCGCGAATCTCAGAAGCCCGGAGTTCGCCCCTTTCCTCGAACAGCTGCAGCGGCTCTTGCAAACATTGGAAGGCTCGGCCCACTTCACGACGACGGAGGAGCAGATTGCAGTCCAGCTCGAGGGCGACGGGAAGGGAGTGATTCGCGTGAAAGGCGAAGCGCGCGATAACGCGGGAGTAGGGAACCGGCTGCAATTCGCTTTCGACATCGACCAGACCTGTCTGGCGCCTGTGTGTCAGTCGCTCGAGCACCTCCTGGTTGCGTTCCCCGTCAGGGGACTGTCCGAAGAGTAACGACACGCGATGCGTATGGAAACGAATCTGCTGATCATTGGCGCGGGACCATTTGGTCTGGCTCTGTCAGCTCAGGCTTCACATCAGGGTCTCGAACACCTCATCGTCGGTACACCAATGGAATTCTGGCGGCAGAACATGCCCAAGGGAATGTATCTCCGATCGAACTGTGAGTGGCACCTGGACCCGCTGAACGTACATACCATCAGAAGCTTCATTCACGCTCAGGGCAAGACTCCAGCCGACGTCGAGCCCCTTTCGCTCGAGTTTTATCAGTCTTACGTCGATTGGTTTCTGGAGCAAAAGCGGATAGCCCCTGCGCCCGTTACATCAGTCGCCTGGATTACTCGGCTGCGAATCGCCACTTTCTTGCGTCCTCAAACGGAAAGACCATTCATGCGAGACATTGACGACTGACGACTGAAGACTGACAACTGACGACTCACCTAACCCCACACGCTTCGAACTGACAGCGTGACGAAAAAGCCGTAAAACAGCGCCATCACGACAAGCGCAACGCGACGCCATACTGGCGGTCGGACATGCGGCGGCAGAAGACGTGTGTTCACGTAGAGCAGCTGCAGCGACGCCAGAATGAAGATCGCACCAGCGACGTTGGCCCCAAGCTTGAGAAGCACGATGGGTTGGGCAAGCCTCATGGCCACGATCCCCCACAGCACCACCACGCCCAGGACGCTGTAGTAGACGGCGCGCACGTCCCCGCCGCGCCAGGCCCGGACGCGCCGGCTGCCCGTCCAGAGAATGTCGGTGATCGCGCGGACCATGGCCTCGAGATTGTCGAGCTGTGTTTTGAACAGAACCCAGGCCCCCAGAAAGGCGATGATGCCGGCAACGATTCCGCCGGCCTTCGCTCCGACACCTGACGCGAGCGCAGCGCTGATGCCAAGACCTTCTATGTTGGTCCCGCGCGGAAGGAACGTGACATACAGCAGCGCGGGCAGCACCATCCCGAGAATTGCGCCGGTGAAGAACACCCCCCACTGATCGACCCTGACGATGCGCCACCAGCCGCGCCAGCGTCGCATCGCTTCGGGATCTGGCGAGAACGTGAAGCCGCTGTGTGCAAGATGCACTTTGTGTCCGCCAACCGCTGCCGGGATGTAGCCCGCCCGTTCCCCCATGCCGTAGCCTTTGTCTCTCGCCCAGTTCGAGAGCGTGACGTTCACGACGCCGCCAGCTCCTGAGTACGCAACGAGGGCCCCGAGCAGAAAAAAGTCTGTGCCGGCAGGGATGAAGTTGAAGGCGCGGCCTGAGACGTCGAACCCCGTCAATCCGGCTACCGCCGCTATCCACGTTGAACCGGGGACGAAGGCGACGGCCAGCACCAGAAACCCGCCCAGAATCGAGACGACGAGTCCCCAATTGAGCAGCTCGAGCGTGCGCTCCACCCGCCGTCCAACCGAGAGCACGACAACACACGCGAGGAACGTCGCGACGCCAATGTAGTAGATGGCGCCGGCATCGGCGGGTCCTGCGAGCCGTCGCGAGAACAGAAAGAAGATCGCGCCTGCGGCCGTACCGGCCCACGCCGGCCACCCCACCTGCAGAAAATAGAGCAGTGCGTACAGCCCGGCCCACGCAGTCGAGGAGGGGCGCGTGCGCATGAACCCGGTGAAAACGGGTTCACCGGTCGCCACGGTATAGCGCATCAGCTCGGTGTTGAAGATCGTCTGGAGGAAAACCGCGACAACCGTGACCCAGAGGAGGGACAGTCCATATCGCACGAACGCGGCGGGCCCAAGCAGGAACTCACCGCTGCCAATCGAGACGCCCAGCACGATGACGCCGGGCCCGACGACCCCAATCCAGCCGAGTCCGTTCGGCAGGGGAGGCACCGGTAGCTCGGCCTTGACCCACGGATCCAGTCCTGAACGAGCTTCCGGGGCATCGAGGGTTCCCGGTGCTGCCGACGTAAGAGTCATCGATTCGTGCGTAAACGGACCGCACAGAGTACCACACGGACGGGAGTAGAACTCCCTCTACATTTTCAGAAGCCAAACGAGAGAAACACACCCTTGCGGTCTGAGGTCACGAGCGGCGACACAGTCACTTTCGCGGAGCTGGCGGGCTTGAAGTAGATCACCTGGTTGCCCAGGATCAACGCGTCGAGACCGGCACCAACGCCAGCACCGAGGCCGCCATACACGAGCGCCAGAATCGGGATCAGCGCGCTGGCGTTTCCATCCCCGCTCGCGATGGCCACACCAGCGGCCAGTCCGAGCCCCGCGCCAATACCGAGTCCCCACTTGGCCCCGTTGGCGAGAGAATCCTGGCGGTCCTGACGAATTTTTCTAACGTCCGTCTCTGAAAGATCCTGCCGGGTGCCTTGTACCAACAAAGAGAGTGAAGATGGCGACACGCTGGCGACTTTTCCTTGTACCTCTCGCCCTGTGCTGTCGGTCACGCTGATCGTATCGCCGGGTTTGACGAGCACCTGCAACTGCTCGAACGACCCGGCCAGCGTCTGCGCCTCCAGGGTCGCCGCCGCGAGGGAGAGCAGGACTGCAGACGCAAGTGAACGCCACGATATTGCGGTGGACATTGGGATCTCCTCTTCAGGGGCGGGTGGGGCCCCCGGCCTTCGCTCGTCTGCGAAGCACCGAGCTTCGGCCAGGCTCGCCGAAGCGCCCGCGTCGGGCATGGGGACCGCACGCGCCTGTCCCTCTCTGTGGGGTGCGAAAACCGGTGCCCGAGCGGCTCACGTCTTCGTTGTCGACCCCAGGCTAACAAGCCTGTAGGGACGAAGTCGTGACAGATCCCTGAGAAAACCGTGAAATCGGCTTACGACGCCCGACTTTGTCGCGCGGCGTGCACGCTTTCCGCGAGACGGCGAACTCCTTCGTCTATCTCGGCCGGGGAGAGCGCGCAGAAGGGGAGCCGCACAAAGCGCTCGCCCCCTCCTTCGGGGAAAAACGCCAGGCCATCGGCAAGGTTGAGCCCACGCGTGGCCGCCTCTGCGCGTACGGCGGTCGTCAGTACGCCCTCGGCCAGCGTCAGCGAGATGAAGAAGCCACCCTCGGGGCGCGTCGTACGGGCGTCGGGCAGATATTTGTCGATCCCGGCGAGACAGGCATCGAGACGAGGAGCATAGAGCGCTTTCAGCCGCTCGATTTGCGGAGTGAGCAGACCCTGGCGACACCATTCGTACGCGATGCCCTGAGCGAGATATCCAGGCGAGATATATGTATCTTCGGCGACCTTCCCAAGCTTTGCCAGCGTTGATGGCTCGCCAATCATGAAACCCATCCGTACTCCCGGTGCGATGAGCTTGGTAAACGAGCTCATGTGCAGGGTGTTTTCCGGGGCCAGCTCGTAGAGCGTCGGTTCTTCCTTGCCGCGATAGCGAAGCAGTCGGTACGGCGCATCTTCGACCAGCAGAAACCGGTGCCTGGCAGCGAGCTCCACGAGCCGCCTTCGCTTGCTGGCCGAGCAGGTCGACCCTGCCGGGTTTTGAAAATCCGGAATCACATAGAAGAACTTCGGAACCTGCTTCTGGAGCGCGCGCTCCAGGGCGTCGATGTCCGGGCCGTCCGCCTCGATCGGGATGCCGACGACCTTTGCCCCGTGAC
>DATBJG010000099.1:0-17642 GCA_036556585.1 Vicinamibacterales bacterium | reverse complement strand
AAGCCTGCTTCGACGGTGACGTCGACCTCCGTGACGAGATCGATCAAACCTTTCTTACCAACGTGAAAGCCGCCGCGGGCATGTTCGGTCTGCACCCGACCGGCCTTGATGACAGCTTCGATAGCGGTGGCAAGAAAAAGCGGGTTCTCTGATGGGGAAAGGCTCAACGCTGGGCTCGTTTGACCATCCGGACTTCCATACCACCTTCAGGTGCCCGCTGAAGCACGACCTCATCCATGAAGCTGCGAATCAGAAACACGCCTCGTCCACCGGATTTCAGCATGTTTTCAGGGGAGAGTGGGTCGGCCAGCATGGTGGGATCGAACCCCGAGCCTTCGTCGCGAACACTGACGATCAATTCCGCCGGGCGCTTTTCGATGCCTGCAATGAACTCGACGAACACACTCTTTGCGCGGTCGCTGTGGTTGCCATGCTTGACGGCATTGATCACCGACTCGCGCAAAGCCATCGTCACCCAGTGCAGCGCTTCGTCGTCGAGTCCGACCTGCCGGCCCACGTGCTCGCCAACCATCTGCACGAGCTCGAGCATGTCGAGCGAGCTGCAAATTTCCAGGCGCACGATCGGTTCGCGGGACGCCATGCGGGCCCTATAAGCTACAAGGTCTCCCGGTAGCGGGTCAACGGGGACTTATGCTTGGGATTGGGGATTCGGGGATTGGGGATTGAAGATTCGCGGTTTGGGAATCGGCCAGTCGAACCGATTCCCCGATTCCAGCCGTTCAATTCCCGAATCCCCAACCCCGAATCCCGAATCCCGATGATAGTATTTTGCCATGGCTTCGATCGCGACGGCGACGGTCAGGCCGGCGCGTCGCGTGCGCGGCCGGCTGCGCCCAGCCCGCGACAAATCCATTTCTCATCGCTACGCGTTGCTCGCGGCGCTCGCGGACGGGCGTTCGCGAATCCGCCACTACTCCACGGGTGCCGACTGCGCGGCGACGCTCAACTGCCTCTCGCGGCTGGGGGTGACGATAACCAAGGTGGGTGGCGTCGATGGATCGGGCGACGCGTCTCTTGACCTCGAGATTGACGGGCGAGGCCTTCGTGGTTTGTTGGCATCGTCCACACCCCTGGACGCTCAAAATTCCGGCACCACGATGAGGCTTCTGAGCGGTGTGCTGGCCGCTCACCCCTTTTCCACGACGCTGGTCGGGGACATTTCGCTGACCCGGCGTCCGATGCGGCGGGTGATCGAGCCGCTGGAGCAGATGGGCGCGCATATCCTTTCAAGCAGCGATCGGCCGCCACTGACAGTCACAGGTGCCACTCTCCGGGGAATTGATTACCGGATGGCAGTGCCGAGCGCTCAAGTCAAGAGCGCGGTGCTTCTTGCCGGCCTTCAGGCATCGGGCCAGACCCGGGTGATTGAACCAGCGGCAACACGCAACCATACGGAGCTCGGTCTTGGGGCATTTGGGGCGACTGTTGTGGTCAACGGACTTGATGTGTTGATCGATGGGGGTCAGCGGTTGACGGCGAGGGATCTCGTCGTGCCGGGGGACCTCTCGTCGGCAGCGTTCTGGGCGGTCGCGGCGGCGGCGATTCCCGGGTCAGAACTCGAGATCGTCGACGTCGGTCTCAACCCCACGCGAACCGCACTCCTCGACGTTCTGGCGCGCGCAGGGGCCACGATTGATCGGCAGGTCGAGGCGGAGGATGGCGGCGAACCTCGAGGCACCGTCCGAATCCGCCACGGCGCCATGCGGGCGCTCGTGATTGGCCCCGATGAAGTTCCGGGATTGATTGACGAGCTGCCGGCGCTCGCGGCCCACGCGACCTTTGGTGGCGAACTCCTGGTGACCGGCGCTGCGGAGCTGCGTGTCAAGGAGAGCGACCGGATTACCGCGCTGGTCACGGGCCTGCGCGCGCTTGGCGGCGATGTCGACGAGATGCCCGACGGTTTTCACGTGCGCGGCGCGAAGCAGCTGCGCGGCGGACACGCCGACTCGGCCCACGATCATCGTCTTGCGATGGCTTTTGCGATTGCCGCGCTTGGGGCCGAGCAACCGTCCATCATTGCCGGCGCAGAAGCCGTGGATATCTCGTATCCCGGATTCTTTGCGACGCTCGAGGCGCTATGTGAGCGTGACGAGCGGCCTGGAACGTAGGATCCGGTGGCCGTCGACAAGATTTATCTCGTCGGATTCATGGCGGCTGGCAAGAGCAGCCTTGCGGTAGCCCTGGCCCGCCGCCTCGACTGGCCCGTGCAGGACATCGACGACCTGATCGAGCGGAGGGAACATCGGACGATCTCCAGCATTTTTGCCAGAGAAGGTGAGCTGTACTTTCGTCAAGTCGAACGGCAGGTGTTGCACGACCTCGTTCCCGTGCGGCATGTTATTGTGGCCACAGGCGGCGGAACGTTCGTGGACCCCGATAATCGGGCTCTCATCAATGCCGACGGCATGTCGGTGTGGTTGGACGCGCCGCTGCAGGAGCTCTTGAACCGGATTCCCGCTGACGGACGTCGGCCGCTTGCTGCGGACCGGGACCAGATGGAACGGCTGTACGACGTGCGGCGAACCGCTTACGAGCAGGCCCACCTGAGGCTTGCCGCCACCAACATATCGGTTGAGGCGCTAGCGGAGCAGCTCCTGGCACAGATTGAAGTGTAAAAGGGTTCTAAGGTTCTAGAGGGGTTCTAAGGTTCTCGTGCAAACAGCGGTTCTCGGCCGCTGAGTTGATCGTTTACACCTGAGATGCGGTACCTGATCCTCAGCGACATTCACGGTAATCTGGAGGCACTGGATGCCGTGCTGGCCCATGCGGCCGCCCAGGAATTCGACAATGCCCTGGTGCTCGGGGATCTTGTCGGCTACGGAGCCGATCCCAATGCGGTTGTCGATGCGATCAGGGCGCTCGACCCGATCAGCATCATTCGCGGGAACCACGACAAGGTCGCGGCACGCCTGGAGGGGGCTGAAGCCTTCAATATTGCAGCCCGCAAGGCCATTTCGTGGACGACCGAGACGCTAACCGAGAAGAATCTGGAATATCTGGCGGCGCTCGAGGAAGGTCCGCTTCTGGTCGACGATCAGGTCGAGATTTGTCACGGTGCGCCGTCTGACGAGGACGAGTACCTGTTCGAGGTGCGCGATGCCGTGCGCGCGCTGCGCGACGCAAAACGGGCGATCTGTTTCTTCGGCCACACCCACGTGCAAATCGTCTATCAGTTGTCGGACGAAGGAGAGCTCGACGTGTCTGGATCGGACGCGTCAAGCGCCAGAAGATTGTCGCTGCTCGGCTCTCACAAGTACTTGATCAACCCCGGTTCGATTGGTCAGCCACGCGACGGCGACCCGCGCGCCGCCTACGGCCTGCTCGATTCCGAAATTCAAGAACTGAAGCTGTTTCGCGTCAGCTATGCGGTGGATCGTGCCCAGGCAAAAATCCGTCAAGCAGGGTTACCCGAAGTACTCGCCTCAAGACTGGCGGTAGGACGATAGAACATTTGCGATTGGTGATTTGTGATTGGCGAAGGGTTGGTGATTGACGATTGACCAATCACGAATCGCCAGTCACGAACGTTTTTTCTGCTGTCGTTGCAGCTCCGACAGGTACGCGTCGCGCGCCGCGCGCGAGCCGAGAATCCAGCCGATCACAATCCCCACGAGCAGCACGGCGGGGATGAAAATGAAGTGTCCTGCCGTCACGGGTTCTTCGTCTTCCTGGCGAGCTGCTGCAGCTCCGTCTCTACCTTTCCGATTCGACGCCATGTGAGCCAGACGTAGACGAGAACGCCAACCCAGACCAGGCCGTACGCCGTCAGAACCAGCGGGACCGCAGGGATCTGTTCGGCATTGCCCAGCTCTTCGGCTGGGACGAACCCCTCGAGCGATGGTTGGCGCGCTGGCTGTGCTACGACGGCCTGCCATCCGGACGAGCCAACAACCAACATCGCGACCAACAACAACCACACCGCGACAGACGTTCTCATGAGCATCAACCTTCAAGCTCCAGGTAGAGCCGTTCGAGCTCATCGCGTTGCCGCTCGAGTCGTACGCGCGTCACCAGGAGCAGTCCGTACAAGAAACAGAATGCGACAAATGCCGACCAGAACACCGAGGCCATCACTGGCGGGAGACTTGGGACGACAGAAGTTTTCGGGTGCAGCGTTCGCCACACATCGACCGACTTGTACACAAACGGCACGTTCGCCATGCCAAAGATGCCGAGCCCTGCCGCAAGCTTCTCCGAGCCGGGGCCGCCGTACTTTCTGAGCAGCACGTATGCCACAAACATCATCCAAGTCAGCAGCGACGTCGTGAGCCGGGGATCCCACTCCCACCAGACACCCCACGCTTTACGGGCCCAAAGCGGTCCGGTCAGGAGCGTAAGGACGCCGAACAGTACCGTGAGCTCTGCCGCCGCCAGCGCCACGCGGTCGGCCTGTCGACTCTGCGTCATCAGAAAACGGATGCTGGCAATGCCGCACACGAACGGTGACAGCAGGAGCAGCATGCCACCCGGAACGTGGAAGTAAAAAATCTTCTGTACCAGCCCCATGGTGGACTCATATGGCGCACGAACGATGAGAATGGGTACCACGATGAACATGACGGTCGTGACGACAACGGCTGGGAAAAACAGTTTCCGCATAGGCTGCACTCACTCTGTCATCAATGGATCGAACGTCCACATCGACAGGGTAATGAACACCACGTCCCAGAACACGAGCAGGTTGATCCAGAACCAGGCAAGCGCCTCCTGCGGCTCCGGCTGCGTCAACGCTACCGTCCCCATGACGCCGCCGATCATGACCGGAATCGTCATGGGATACAACAGCACGGGGAGCAGCACGTCGCGACTGCGCGCGCGAGCCAGCATGGCCGCAAACAAGGTGCCGACGGCGCAGAACCCGATGGTACCCGATACGAGCAGAAGAATCATCGGCAGCGGTCGAGCCAGCAGAGGCGCCCTGAACAGCAGCGTCACGGCCGGCAACAGGATCACCTCGGCGACCGACAGCAGCGCAAAGATCCCCAGCAGCTTTCCCAGGTAGATGGCGGGCCGATCGGCTGGCGCCAGCATCAAGGCCCGGAGTGTTTCCGTATGGCGTTCGCGCTCGAACGTGCGGCCCAGGGCCAACGTGCCCGAAAACTGTACGGCAACCCACAGGATACCTGCGGCCGCATCGCTCAGCGGCCTCCCCTGGCGGACGAATGCAATCGCGAAAACGAGCACACACGACACGGAAAAAAACAGGGTCGTGTACAAAATCTCACGGCTCCGGACCTCGACGGTCAGATCTTTCTTCACGACGATCCAGGCCACACGGAGAAATTGAGACATGCTGGCGTTCATGTCGGCGGGTCTAACGACCCGCCTCTACGGATGGATCGTCGATGTTCCGTCCGAACCTTCTACCCATGAATCCGGACGCGATAGCGCTCCCGAAGCGTGCCGGGCCCGTCCTGGAGCGCGACAAGCTTGCCTGCCTGCAAGACGACTGCGCGGTCAAGAACGTCCTCCGCCAGGTCGAGATCATGCGTCGCAATGAGCACGATGCAGCCGGTCGCCTTGAGGGCTCTCAAACGTCCGATGAGCGCCCGTCCCGACGCGTCATCCAGCCCGGTGAATGGTTCGTCAAGCAGCAGAAGACGTGGTTCATGCAACAGAACGCGTTCGAGTGCGAGACGTTGGCGCATCCCGCGTGAGAATGCCGAGACGAAGTCGTCGGCGCGGTCCGTCAACCCAGCGAGCGCAACCGCGCGATCGACTCGCGATGGCAGGTTATCAAGGCCGTACAGCCCACCGAAGAACGTCAGGTTCTCCCGTGCCGTGAGTTCCGGATAGAGATGGAGATCGTGCGCCAGCAGGCCCAATCGACGCCGAAGGCCGGCTCCGATGGTGCGCGCCGTTTGTCCGCCATAGCGGACCTCCCCTTCCGAGGGTGAAACCAGGGTGGAAACGATTGAGAGCAGCGTGGACTTGCCAGCGCCGTTTGGGCCGAGCAGGCCAACAATCTCACCGGCCCTGCACGAGAACGAGATATGGGAGAGGACCTTCCGTCGCCCGAAATGCCTGGAGAGATCGACGAGGGAAAGCTCGTCGAAATCAACACTCACGCGGCGAGCCCCTCGTCGCCCCCAGTGACCGGACCCTGATCGTCGAGTTCCCCGTAGATGCGCTCCAGCTGCGCCACGAGGATGGCTTTCCGGCTCTGGTGACGGACAGGATCCACTTTCCCGGCGCGCCGCTGTTCTTCGAGCTTCAGGAGCTCGGCGTACGCTTTCTCACGTCGGCCTTCGAGCAACTTGCGTCGACCGGCATCGGCGGCTGGTTTCGGCCGGCCAAAAACCGCCCACAAGCCTACGAGGACGATTCCTGCGGCCAGAATACCCGTCACTGTGAGAGGCACCGCGCTATGGTGCGGCAACCCGGCAAGATCGAGGGTCAACGTTCCATCGGCAGCAATCGCCGGCCCGGCGGCAACCACGTACTGTTCTCCCTGAATCGTTCTGTCCTGCTGATTGCTGAGCTGCGCCGACGAGAGCCCCATCTCACCAATCTTGCGCATGACCACGTTGACTGCGGTCATCTCCACCGGAAGCTTCTGACTGATTGTCAGGTTGCCCCGTGAATGCGGCATGGTATAGCCGACCTGCACCGGCGTCACACCGGGATCGAATGGCCCGGTGACCGTCACGCGGTCGCCGCGAACGACGACTTGCGGTGATGAATTGCCCAGCGCAGCGGCCCCGGCTGCTCCGCTCGGCAAATCAAGGATCAGCGGTCCGGACGGGTTCACAGGATACGGAGCCGCGTTCAGCACTTCGAACACGTAGTACACCTGCAGCGCATCGTCGACCACATCGATGATGAAACGGCTGTCGCCCCCGAGAGTGACCGTCCCCTGACGCGCCGGTTGCTTGGGCGGTGCGGCTCCTAGTCCGGCAACCAGCATGACAGCCACACCTCCGCGGGTCGGGGCCTGGAATTCCTGAGACTCGAGACGTTCTCCGTCTACGACAGCTGTCGCGCGAAGAACGGCACCAGCCGACGGTGGACGGAAGGTTGCACGACCGTTGGCGTCCGTTTTGCCGGAAAGCGTTTCGTCTGTGGATCGCAACTCGACAGGATGATTGGTGACGTTGTTGGCCAGAGCTCGTCGAACGACCCTGACGGTCACGACGCCATCAGGAAGATTGCCGTCCGGACGGGGGATCCCCGCCATCATGCGAAGATCAGGCTGGGCGAGCGCAACCGATGGCACCAGAACTGCGAGGGCCAAAACCAATGCCGCAATGAGCCTCGAGCCACAGTGTTTGCAGAAGCGGGCATCGATCTCATTGACGGTGCCGCAGCTGGCACATGCGCCTGCCGTCGACGTGTCCGGTGTCTCAGACGGTTCAATCGGAGTCGTGCTTTTCGCCGAACCCGCTCGCCCGAGACGACCCGCCAGCTCACGCTCAATGATCTCCCGATATCCGCTCCCGCCGGCGTCCAGCTGACGCATGAGTCTCACCGCACGCGAGCGCAGACGCGCCACCATCTCGTCGTAGTCCTGCGCCGATATCTTGTTCATCGCGCGATCGAACTCCAGCTCTTTGATCGAACGAAGGACGAGAAGCTTTTCGCGTTCGAGCGCCGCCCTCGTTCGTCCGCCAATCATCTCCGCAGATTCGGCCGCCTCAGGTACAACGAGCGGCAGAAGCATTCGATACACTGCCGTCCCTGCGAGAGCCGCCGCGCCGATGACGATGGAAATAAAGATGACGTTGGCGGGACTGGTGCCGCGGGAAACGAAGACGCCAGCCGTCGCTGCCGCGAGGCCGGCGAGTACGAAAAACTGCCAGGGCTGAAAAGGGGTCGGGAGTCTTTTTTCGCTCTCCACCGCCATGAAAAAAGACTCCCGACCCCTTTTCCGTCCCTCAGTCGAGCTGGCTGAGCTCATCGTCCAGACGCGCCTCGAGCTCTGCGCTCGAGTCGGACGCCTCGTCGGCTACCTTAGGAGCCGCGGCCGCATGACGCGACCAGCGTACGGCGGCAAACGCGGCCACCACCAGACCGCCGGCGCCCAAGGCGTACGGCAGCAACCACGCCAGCCGATTGAACCCACGATCAATCGGGGCGGCCAGTGGTTCCTGACTGCCGTACTTGTCGATGTGGTACTGAATGATCTCATCCCGCGACTTGCCCTGACTCGCAAGCCCCGCAATCTCTTCGCGCATGCGCGCCGCCTCGCTGCACGTGCACTCAGCGAGACTCTTGCGACCGCACGTGCCGCACATGCAGATGATCGAGCGGTGCAGATCCTTCTCCAGCTCGGTTTTCGGCACCAGCAGCACCGTCTGCTCCAGCTGCTCGTGGGGCAGGACGGCTTCCTGCGCCCGCAGAGGTGCCCAACTACCCAGCAACAGGAACAGCATCACCAACGGCGCAGCGGTCGCGGGGAGGGGAGCCTCGGGCGGAAGCCTTGCGAGCGCATAGCTGAACGCACGCTCGGGCAGAAGGGCGATGCCCGTGCCGAGGGCCAGCACACCAAAGCCAAGCCAGATCCAGTTGACCAGGGGGTTGACCACGACCTGGAAGCTGCCCGTTTGATCCTCAACGGTGTAGGCCGCGAGGACTACGTACAAGTCTTCGGAGATGCTGCGGCGGATGGCCACTTCAGTCGTAGGCTCGGATTCGTGCTTGCGGAAGAACCAGCGAGCTGGATACAACTTGCCAACTTCCTTGCCCTCGTCGAAGACCGTCATGTACGAAGTCACCATCTGCTTGCGGCCGTCATCACTGATGCGGATGGCGTCGTTACGGACGGTGTAACGGCCGACCTTAACCTGCTGTCCAGCCTTGAGCAGCACCTGCTCTTCTTGCTTGTAACCTTCCCCCGCGAACCCCAAGAAAATGAGCACGACCCCTACGTGGACGATGTAGCCGCCGTAACGGCGACGGGAGCGCGCCACGAGCCCGATAAGCGCCGTCAGGACATCGCTCTTCGTGCTGTTTTTTCGAACCAGCGTGCCCCGCCAGAACTCTTGAGTGATCGTGCCGGCGACGAACCCACAAAGGCCGAAGCAAATGCCGGACGTCCAGACACGAAGGCCGATCGCCCAGAGCACGACAGTGGTAACGATGGCAGCCGTCGTTGGCCAGGCGAACTGGTTCAACAGGTTTGAGGCGCTCGACTTGCGCCACGCCAGCAGCGGGCCAACACCGGTGAGAAACAGCAGGATGAGCCCGATTGGCGTCATCCATCGGTTGAAAAACGGCGGCCCAACCGTGAGACGCTCGCCTGTCAACGCCTCGCTCAACGTCGGAAACATCGTGGCGAATAGAATGAAAAACGCCGAGAACAGCAGAATCCAGTTATTCACCAGAAATGCCGCCTCGCGCGACGCCCACGAATCGAGCTCGTTGCGCGCGCGCAGCAGGGGCAGGCGGTAGATCACCAATCCGAAGCTGACCGTGAGTATCACGGCCATGAACACCGTGAACATCCACGCGAGTTCCTTGTCTTCACCAAACGCGTGGACTGACTGCACGACACCCGAGCGCGTCATGAACGTCCCGAAGATCGTGAGGAAGAACGTGAGAATCACCAGCGTCACGTTCCACACGCGCAACATCGAGCGGCGCTCCTGGACCATCACGGAGTGCAGAAACGCCGTTGCCGTGAACCACGGCAGCAGGCCAGCATTCTCCACAGGATCCCAGCCCCAGTAGCCTCCCCACCCGAGCTCCTCGTACGCCCAAATCATGCCGAGCGTGAGACCGAACGTGAGGAACAGCCACGCAAACATGGTCCACCGACGCACGGCGCGCAGCCACGCATCGTCCAGGTAGCCTGTGATAAGCGCTGCGATGCCAAACGCAAACGGAATGGTCATCCCTACAAAGCCGGTATAGAGCGATGGCGGGTGGATGACCATCCAATAGTTCTGGAGCAGCGGATTCAGCCCTCGACCGTCGGTGGGGGCCGACGTGAGAAAGGTATCAAACGGATTGTTGTGGACGATCATCAAGAACAGGAAGAAGAGCTGCACCGTCGAGATGGTCGTCACGACCCATGGAATCAGCTCGCGATGACGCTCGCGGTTGACGTACACCGCAATGCTGCCGAAGACCGACAGCAACGTTACCCAGAACATGATCGAGCCATCCAGCCCGCCCCAATATGAGGTCAACTTGTAAAAAAGGGGTTGCGCGGAATCGGAATACCGCTGCACGTACTTGATGGTGTAGTCGCCGGTCACGAACGCATGGACGATCACCGTCGAGGCGAGCGTCATAAGCGCCGTGATCAGATAAAAAGCGCCAATGCCGCTTTCAATGAGGCGCCGTGACCCGCGACGAGCGCCGACGGCCGACGAAGTGGCGGCATAGACGGCAACGAGGAAAGTGGCAAGAAGTGTGAAGTACCCGAGAGAAGCCATGTGGGGGCTCCGTCCTGAGAGGCTTTCGGCTTTCGGCTATCGGGGCTTTGGGCTGAGCCTAAAGCCTAGTAAGTGCCGCTGACGCTGGCCGCCCCAGCTTTGGGCTCGTACTTCGATGGACACTTGGCGATGATACGTTCGGCGTGGAAGATCTCGCCCTTGAGCTCGCCTTCGAGCACGACTTCCGAATCGTTCTTGAAGGTGTCCGGCGCGATGCCGGTGAACTGCGCCCACACGGCGTGACCGTTGTTTTCCACCTGGAAGGCGTACTCCAGAGTCCCGCGTTTCTGCATGACCGACTTGGCAAAGCCATGCATTTGCAGCCGTTTACCCTCCCACTGCGCGGGCGCGGTCATCACCTCGTCCACGTGCTTGTAGTACTGGGTTTCCTCACTCAATGTCGACCAGAGCAACCCCCCGAACGAGAGCAGCAGAACCACACTGGTAAGGCCGATTTTGATGGCTTTGTACTTCATAAGATTCAATCTGAGACATTCAGAGTATCGCTTCCCACGAGTTCCCGCAAGAGCCGGTAGACGGCGGCAACGGGCAGCCCCACCACGTTGCTATAGGACCCCTCAACCGCCTCGATGAACCTCGATGCGAGACCCTGGACCGCGTAGGCGCCCGCTTTGTCAAAGGGTTCACCAGATCGAACGTACCAGGCAATCTCAGCTTCGCCGAGCTCGGCAATCCGAACCCTCGTCCGTTCCAGATGCTCTCTGTGCCGATCGTGAAAGCGGACGACCACCCCCGTCAAGACCTCGTGCGTCCGGCCGCTCAGGAGTCGCAACATCGCAGCGGCCTCGACCGCGTCCGCCGGCTTCTCGAGCACTCGGCTATCGGCCAGCACCACCGTATCGGCGGCCACGATCGGCCGGTCTTCCTCAATGGCGAGTACGGCCAGAGCCTTTGCCACGGCGAGTCGCCGTACGTAAGCTTCCGGCTCCTCGCCTTCGCGCCGCCGCTCCTCGATTCCTGGAGGGACGATCTCAATCTCGAACCCGGCCGCCCGTAACAACTCGGCTCGCCGCGGTGATTCGGACGCAAGGACGATGCGCACGAGTGGATGTTACACTGCACATTCAGGCCCGAGATCCAAAAGCCCAGCGCCGAGAGCCGAGATCGCGATGGACCCACTTCATTCAGTTCTTCCGTCTGTCTTATCCGACCTTCTCAAAAAAGGCCCCATCTCACCGGCGAAACTCGAGCTCGCCTGGCACGTTGCCGTAGGCGACGCTCTGGCGCGTGTCACCCAGGTTCGACTTGAAACCTCGTCGGTTCTGGTTGTGGCCGTGGCCGACGAACGCTGGCAACGCGAGCTCAAACGCTCGACTAAAATGATCCTGGGACGGCTGCGATCACTGCTTGGCGATTCGGCCATCACTCGCCTCGAAGTCACCGGCCCGTCTACGGGACGCGCGATCACCACAGACAAGATATGGACCCCGTCGTCATCCTGAGCGCCGTACGGCTCCCCACCGGAAAATTTCAGGGAGTTCTCAAAAGCTTCAAAGCTCCTGAATTGGGCGCGATGGTTGTACGTGAAGCGGTGGCGCGGGCGGGTGTCGACCCTGCCGCAATTGACGAATGCATCATGGGCAACGTGTTATCGGCCGGCCTGGGACAAAACCCGGCGCGGCAGGCGGCGCTGCGAGGCGGCCTGAGCGAGGCCGTCGCCGCCCTGACAATCAACAAGGTCTGCGGATCGGGTCTCAAGGCCGTGATGCTCGGAGCTCAAGGGATCCAGACAGGCGATACGGCGCTCGTTGTGGCAGGAGGCATGGAGTCGATGAGCAACGCACCTTATCTCCTGCCTCGCGTCCGGGACGGACTTCGAATGGGGCACGGGCAGGTGCTCGATACCATGGTGCACGATGGTCTCTGGTGCGCGTTCGAGGACTGTCATATGGGCGTTTCCGGCGAGGTCGTGGCGGAGCGCTACGGGGTGTCGCGAGCCGCACAGGACGAGTTCGCAGCCGCCAGCCATCGGAAAGCGTTGGCTGCCTCAGAAGCCGGACGTTTTCGGGCCGAACTCCTACCTGTTGAACTGCCGCAAAAATCGGGTGCTCCGGTTGTCGTCGACCGCGACGAACCCATTCGCGCCGACTCCAGCGTCGAAGTTCTAGGTAAGCTCAAACCTGCGTTCCAGTCCAATGGCAGTGTGACCGCCGGCAACGCACCTGGCGTCAACGATGGCGCGGCGGCGGTCGTGCTCACGTCCGCGTCGCGGGCGCAGCAACTCCGGAGGCAGCCGCTCGCTCGCATTGTTGCGCAGGCAACCAGCGGCCTGGCTCCGAAGCTCGTCTTGATGACGCCCGTGGAATCGGTGCGAAGAGTGGCCGTCAAGGCCGGCTGGAATCTCATGGACGTCGACCTTTTCGAGATCAACGAGGCGTTCTCGGCTCAAATGGTGGCTGTTCAGAAGGAACTGGGGATCGATCCGGCCAGAGTCAACGTCAATGGAGGCGCCGTGGCTCTCGGTCACCCAATCGGGGCCAGCGGTGCCCGCATCTTGACGACGTTGATTCATGAATTGCGACGGCGTGAGGTCAGACGAGGAATTGCCGCGCTCTGTCTGGGTGGAGGGAATGGAGTCGCACTGGCGATTGAAGCCGTGCTGGCTTAGATAGAGGCCTCTTAAGGCCGTGGCGGATCCGAAGGGTCCGCCCTACCTGTCACCATGTTGCGAAGTTTCCATGCGATTGCTGCAATCGGTGTCAGCAGGATCAGCTCCCAGACGATCGATCGCAAGTTTCCCCAAATCACTTCCTCCGGCAACCAGTAACGACGGGAGATCTCCAGAAACAGATCGGCTCCAGACGTGTAGTACGCGGAGCTCACCGGCCAGAACAGCATGATGCCTCTTGGCGTGCGACTGTCCTTGCCCAGCCAGTCAAGACCCAAGTGCGACGCGTACGCGAGTCCGCATGAGGCGGCAACGAGCGCAACCGGCAGCCGGCGCCACCACGCAAACCCCGCAGCCGCGAAGCTCACTAGCAGGACCGCCCCAAGGCTGTGCGTCGGGCCACGGTGGACGGCAAACAAGATATCGAGATCTGGAACAACCGCCAGCGCTACGCAGACGATCGCCAGCGCCCATTGGTGTCTGCGGGACAACCGTGGTGAACGAGCGCCTCGGAAAAACGCCACGAACCAGGTAAGGGAGAGCCCCATCAGACCGTGTCCAACCGAGCTGGGCATGTCGCAAGATTCTCCATGTGGACGGTCGATCCGAATAGCAGATCCTGCTCAACCGTCGTGGCAGGGCGAAAGTCTGCTACGCTATAACTTGTTGATACTGAGTATTATATTGGACATCAGAGTTTCATTTTCGCTTGACTTCGTAGCGGTACATTCCTAGAATGGCACCTCTTCGACGCTTCCAGGCCAGACCCAAGGCCTCAAGCTAGAGCGTAACGCCGCCAACCGAGGCCAACCAAGGAAGGAGTTCCCATGCCGTCTGTTGAACGTGATGAACGAAACGAGCGCGCCCGCGCGCTGGATGTGGCGGTCGGTCAGATCGAGAAGCAATTTGGGAAGGGCTCGATCATGCGCATGGGGCAACGTGGCGCCGTTCAGCCGATGGAATGTATCCCCACTGGAGCCATCAGCATTGACTTCGCACTCGGTATTGGCGGAATGCCAAGAGGGCGGGTCGTCGAAATTTTCGGTCCCGAATCATCGGGCAAGACGACGCTGGCGTTGCAGGTGATAGCGCAAGCACAGAGGCTCGGCGGAATGGCCGCGTTTGTGGATGCCGAGCACGCCCTCGATGCTGCCTACGCCCAGAAACTCGGCGTCGACCTCGATAATCTGCTGGTCTCTCAGCCGGACAACGGCGAACAGGCCCTCGAGATTGTCGAACTCCTGATCCGCTCGAATGGCGTGGATGTCGTGGTCGTCGATTCGGTAGCCGCCCTCGTGCCGCGTGCCGAAATCGAAGGTGAAATGGGCGAGGCACAGATGGGCCTGCAGGCCCGCCTGATGTCGCAGGCACTGCGAAAACTGACGGGCGCCGTGTCGAAGTCCAAAACCTGCCTCATCTTCATCAATCAGTTGCGGGAAAAAATTGGCGTGATGTTCGGCAACCCGGAAACGACGACCGGTGGCCGCGCGCTCAAGTTCTACGCGTCGGTACGTATTGATATCCGCCGTGTTGCCAGCATCAAGGACGGCGACCTCGTCGTTGGCGGACGCACGCGCGTCAAGGTGGTCAAAAACAAGGTTGCGCCACCGTTTCGCGAAGCCGAGTTCGACGTCATGTACGGCGAAGGCATCTCGCGAGAAGGCGATCTGCTCGATCTTGCCGTCGACAAGCGGATTGTCGAAAAGAGCGGCGCGTGGTTTGCGTTTGGCGGAGATCGGCTAGGTCAGGGACGCGAAAACGCGAAGGCGTTCCTGCGCGACAATCCCGACATCTTTCGCATCATCGAAGACAAGGTGCGAAAAGAACTCGGATTGGTGCGTGAAGCCGAGGTTGCGGCCGTGTGACCGCGTTCAATTCAACACGTTGGCGCCCGCCTGCGCGCACTGTCCGTCTTGCTGGCTGGTGCCACCCGATACACCAATGGCGCCAACGACCTTTCCTTCCATCAGCAGCGGAAGTCCGCCCTCAATCGGGACCGCACTGTCGAGCCTGAGAATGCGCAGGCCTTCTCCACCGGCTGCCAGGGCGTCCTGCAACGCCTTGGTCGGCCGTTTGAACCGTGCGGCCGATCGCGCCTTTTCGATGGCAACCGTCGGACTGGCCGCCTGTGTCCCGTCGATTCTTTCGAAGTAGACCAGCTCTCCGGAGCCGTCCACAATCGCAACCGCCATCGACCAGTTGTTCCTGCGCGCCTCGGCGAGTGCCGGAGCGGCGACTCGCTTTGCGCTCTCGAGCGGAATCGGCGCGCCGTACGGATTGGGCAACTGCGACACGTGGGTATCTCCTCTCGGTGCCGAGCATGCGCTATCGTGCACGCGTATGGTTTGATATAGTACGGGATTCTGCCAAGGCGTGGAGTCCCAACGAAGTCATACGCCACGGGCCCCACGACTACGCTGCGCGGAGCGGCGCGGGGCGAAGGGGTCCCCGCGAGCGACGCGCTTCGTGGGGGCAGCGGCCCCACGATTGATCCATGTGCCGAGGTAGCTCAGTTGGTAGAGCACGTGACTGAAAATCACGGTGTCGGCAGTTCAATTCTGCCCCTCGGCACCAACCTTTAGCGAATCATCAACGATGACTGTCCTGAGAAGCGGCCGCGCCGTGCTCCTTGCCGCTGTCTTCGCCGCGTGCTCTCGTGCTCCGGCGCCACCGACGCAAATCACAAGCGCGGGTCGCGGTGCACCGGTGAGTCCGGCCATCCCCTGGGAGACCTGGCGGGATGCTGCGGACATCGAGGCGATTCCCCCATCGGAGATCAAAGGCTATCCCCCACAACACTGGCTCGTAGGCCCGCTCGATGGCCCTGCGACGGGCGGCAGGCTCAAGGGCTTCCTTGGTGCCGCGCGCGACGGCGCCGTACCGAACGGGATCGAACCGCTCGAGGTCGACATCTTTACGTCAAAGGATTTCTACAGCGACCGCGCGTTGTGGACCGACAAGCGGTACTTTCGGTGCAACAGTCCGTATGGTCTCGAAGCGCAGTGGCGAGGCGGGATGATCGGTAGCAAGCCGCCTGCGTCAGGGGCGTGGGGTTACTGCGACCGAGACTACCCGCGAGAAGCGATCGTCAGCCCGTACAAGTTCAAGACGGCACAGGCTCACTACGAGGCGCTCCTGGAAGAGGCGCGCAGCCGCGGCGGGCCGACCCAGCACACGAACGCCTCGTTGCCCGCAGACTGGAACGGGCGCTACGTGTGGCACCGTGGACAGAACTGGTACGCCGAACTGCTTTGGAATCAATATCCGACCATCCTGTCGCTGCTCACCGACGAGTACAAGCGGAGCATGGTTCAGGAGGCGTACCACGACGCGCACACGAATGCTCCGCAATGGCCGGCGCAGTACTGCTGGCCCGAAGGCTTCATGCGTCGCTGGCACTACCATGCCGTGACCAATCAGCCCCATTCGGTCATGGTCACGCCGACGCTGGTCCAGTTCCTCGCTGGTGATGCCGACAACTTCATCACGAACATTCACATCGGCCGCTCGTTCAACATGAGCGGCACCGTTCCGTTTCTCGGCGTGGAAGTCCCGCGCTGGTATGGCGAGACCATCGGCTTTTGGGATGGAGATGCGCTCATCACCTGGACGTCGAACATCCAGGGATGGAAGGTTCATGGCAACCCCGAATTCTCAGGCAAGCTGCAGACAATCGAGATCTACACGCCGAAGCGCGACAAAACTGGCAAGTTTCTTGGTCTCGACCACGAAGGCGTGTTCTACGATTCCGAAGCGCTCGTCGAACCCATCCGGATGACGCGCACACTGGAACGGGTCAGCGGCTTTGAAACCGGTGAACCGTACACGTTCATCGAGTGCGTCCAGACGATCTACCCCATCAACGGGGTTGCCACGCCGGTGGTGCCTGGTACCGTGATTCCGTACAAGGTGCCCGACATGTTCGGCCGCCCATGGGCGAAGATCTGGGAGGAATATCACGAGAAGGGAATGCAGCGGCCGGCCGAAAAGGACCTGTTCGATTTCAAGTGAGGGACTAGTTTTCGACTACGCCCGATGTGCCATTGGCATCAGGTGAGAGCAATGCGATGCTCATACCATGGTGCTCAAGCTGACCACCGCTGTCATTGCGGACGACGTGGCGCAAGGTGAATCGGGAATTGAAACCGTGGGAAATCCGATCAGCCACGAGCTTCGGCTGAGCCGCTTTCCGTACCACGTCGCCGCGTGGTTGGTGTTCACCTTTCAAGGCCCGCCGGAACGGACGTTCCTCGCAACGACCGAAGTGAAGTCTGCGACCGGTCGATTTCTATCGTTCGAGTCCCATTCGGTGACCGCCTCGCCGTCCGGAGAAGGGGAACATGCCATACCGCTGTTCTTTTCGATCCCGAAGCAGGGCGATTTTTCGGTCGCGCTGTTTTTTGGACCAAGCCTCGTCTGGCAGCAGACGATCAGCGCCGCGCTTGGCCATAGCTGACGGCACAATTGACCACGTCGTCCGGTGACTCGATAAGCGTTCAGTGAACGACCTGCTCTTCTTCCGGCTCGAGGTGCGGAATCTCCATCGCGCGCACGACTTTAATCGCGAGTGCCAGCGCTTGTTCAGCCGGACGTCCACCGCGCTGGCTCCGGAC
>DATBJG010000098.1:0-23045 GCA_036556585.1 Vicinamibacterales bacterium | reverse complement strand
CACCGAATCTCACTGTGAAGGGGCGGTTGACTCGCTTTTCAGGGGGCGGCTCTCGCCCCCTGCTCTTCAGTTACTGCTTCCCCAACAACTGCTCTCGCTCAGCGGCGGTCATCTTCACCCCGTCCCAGACACGCACTTTCCGAATGACGTCTCCCGGATCGAGACGGTCGACGATTTCCATGCCCGATACGACGTGTCCGAACACGGTGTACCGCGTATCGAGGTGCGGGTGTGGTGAGTGCGTGATGAAGAATTGGCTGCCGCCGGTATCCTCCCAATCGAGAGCCATTCCCAGGCTACCTCTCAAATACGGCCGCTGATTGATTTCATCGCGAATCGTATACCCGGGCCCCCCCTCGCCGTCGCCACGGGGATCGCCAGCCTGGACGACGAAGTTGGCAACGACGCGGTGGAACGTCACGCCCTCGAAAAAGCCCTTGCGCGCCAGAGTCATGAAATTCTGCGAAGTCACGGGTGCATCGAGCACCGCGAGTTCGAGTTCGATCGTGCCTTTGTCGGTTTCAACAAAGACGTGCGGCGACACGGTCGGAGAAACGAGCTGCGAGATTTCCGGGGTCGTCACTTCGCGCGAACCGGACACTGGCCGGATCGCGTTGATCACGTCAGCCGCGGGATCGAGCGGTTTGAGAAGCTCTGCTGCGCGGACGCGAACGGCCCAGTCCTTGTCTTTCAGTGCCGCCTTCAGCGTGTCGGTCGCAGCCGGTGCACCATATTTTGCGAGAGCCGAGAGCGCAGCCGCCCGAGCAACATAGGTTGAGTCACGCTCGCCGAACCGATAGGCCTCGGCCAGGGCTGCAGCCGCCCCATCGGGTTTGAGATCCCCGAGATTGGTTGCCGCCGCCAACCGAATCACGGAGTCTTCGTGCTTGAGCCATTCAAGCAGAGTGGCCTCGATTTTCGGGGCCCGGATCTTGGTGAGTGACGTCAGGACCGCTGGAATGACCCGCAGGTCAGAATCAGCGAGCATGGCTTGAAGTCGCGGTGCCGCCATGTCCGCCGGGAAGGTTCCGAGCGCCGTGGCAAGCGCCGCCCGAACGCTCCACTGGGGATCGGGTTCGAGCCCCGAAAGGATCGTCAGGAACGAGTCCGATTCGAGCTTGGCCAGTGTGCCAAACACGGCAGCTCGAACTGGCGCACTCCTGTCAGAAACGAGATCCAGCAGGCCTTCGCGTCCGTCCCCGGCATTGGTGAGCGCTAACGCTTGTATCGCTTCCACCCTGAGCAGTGGCGACGCTGTCCCGCTGAAGGCAATTGCCGTTAGCGCTTCACCGACCTTTGGCCCGCCAATACGTCCTGCTGCGCGGATGGCCTCCGCCCGAACGGGAGAGTCAGGTGCGCGAAGCGCGATGAGCGGCATCAGCAGAGGCCCCGCGTTCTCATCGCCCATCTCACCCAGGCCCCGGATAGCAAACGCTCGAGTGTAGGTGGTGTCGGTCTGCGCAAGGGTGCGCAGCGCCGGGATGGCTCGTTTGTCCTGGCTCCGCTGAAGGGCAAAGGCAACAGGCCACCAGCGGACGAGAGGTTGGCCGCTCTGGTCGAGGACGGCCCGGGCCAACGCATCGTACGCCTTGAGACGTCCAAGCGCGTACAGTCCCAGTCGTGCGGCCTCGACCGCAGGGTCGAGCGGGTACGTCAGATCGTCCGGTGCGAGCTGGGCCAATGCGCCCGCCTGGACATGCGCGGCCACCATGTCGCCGATGGCGGCCGCCGACATTTCGTCGCCGATGAGGCTCAAAGCTTCGGCCGCGCGGCCGTGCACGATTGGCGAGCTGTCGCTCAACGCTTTGAGCAAGCTCTCGACGGCCATCCGATCGCCGATAAGGCCGAGCGCGAACGCCGCCATCTGTCGCACTTCCAGCTCGACATCAGTGGCCAGCACTTTCGCGAGCGCGGGGACGGCATCGGGCAAACCCACACGCCCAATCGCCAGGGCGGCACGGCGTCTCAACCTTGCTTCCTCATCGGTAAGAAGGCGGATTAGATCCGGGGTCGGCGGTGGCGGCGGCGGTGGTGGTGCGCCCTTTGACTTCGACTTGGTCTGCGGCGTCGGCGCAACCGGCGGCGCAACCTGTGGCGGTGCGGGATCGTTCAGAATTCGGCGATCCTCGAGGCTGACGATCCACGACATTTTCGTTTCAAACGGAATTGTCGGCGGAACGATCTTGGGAGCCGTTGCAGCTCCGCACCCGGATAGAAACACCAGCGCCACGAGCAGGCCTGTTGCTGCCACGACACGGCGTCCAGGATGCATCAAAACTGACGACAAGACGCCCATTGCCCGGATGATAGCATGCCACCTTTGCGCCACTCGTGCTTGCTGCCCTTCGCGGGCGGCCGCTATACTCGCGGCGATTTGGAATTTCGCTATATTGCGATCGAAGGGCCGATCGGTGCCGGCAAATCAGCCCTGGCCGCACGACTTGCGTCCAGAATGGATGCAAGAGTGGTGCTGGAAGATCCGGAAAATCCGTTCCTTGCCGACTTCTATGCTGATCGGCCAGGTGCGGCACTCCAGGCGCAGCTTTTCTACCTGCTCGCCCGCCATCGACAACAGTCGGCACTGCGTCAGGCCAACCTTTTTACTCAGTCGACTGTGTGCGACTACCTGTTCGACAAGGACCGAATCTTCGCGTACATGAATCTCGACGATAACGAGCTGTTCATCTATCAGAAGTTGTACGACCTGCTCGCTCAGGACGTCGCGACACCCGATTTGGTGATTTACTTGCAAACGCCTACGGAGACGCTCGTGCGGCGGTTGAGAAATCGTGCGCAAAACCAGGAACCCGAGGCGGCGGCCCTCGTCCCCGATGAAGACTATCTCCGTGAGTTGAACGAGGCGTATCAACACTTCTTTTTTCACTATTCAGCCACGTCATTGCTCGTCGTGGAAACGTCTCACGTTGATTTTCACGAGTCCGAGGAGGCATTCGACGGGCTGCTCAAGCAGATACGCGGAATGGGGCGAGGCACGCGGTATTACGTGCCGCGGACGAGTTGACGGGTCCGGCCCTGCTCACCTAAGCTCGCCGTTGATGGCCTGGTTCAAGAAGACGCGCAAGGTCAAGCCCGCGGCAACCGAGAAATCGAGCCGTGTCCCGGAAGGTCTCTGGGTGAAATGCCCCCAGTGTGCGCAGATCATCTACAACAAAGAACTGGTCGCCAGTCTGATGGTCTGTCCGAAATGTGCGTACCATCATCGACTCGGCGCAGCGGAACGCCTTCGCGCCCTCTTTGACGATGGTCAATGGAATGAATCCGATCGCGGGCTGGTCTCGACCGACCCGCTGAAGTTCGTCGACACGAAACCGTATTGCGAACGCCTGACGGCGGGTGCCACCGCAACCGGACTGAAGGACGCGGTGATTGTCGGTCAAGGGCGTCTCGAGGGTATCGAAACGGTTGTGGCCGCCATGGAATATGGATTCATTGGCGGGAGCATGGGGGTGGTCGTGGGCGAGAAGATCACTCGCGCCATGGAACGCGCCATCGACCGACGGTTGCCGGTGATCGTTGTCTCCTGCTCTGGCGGGGCGCGAATGATGGAAGGGGCCTTGTCGCTGATGCAGATGGCAAAAATCTGCGCCGCGCTGGCGCGCCTTGACCAAGAGCGGCTGCCGTACATCTCCGTGCTCACCGATCCCACGACAGGCGGGGTAACTGCCAGCTTTGCCATGCTGGGCGACCTCAACGTTGCCGAACCGGGCGCCTTGATCGGGTTTGCCGGGCCCCGTGTTATCGAGCAGACAATCCGCCAGAAACTGCCCGAAGGCTTTCAACGGAGTGACTTTCTCCTCGAGCATGGAATGCTCGACCTGGTCGTGGACCGACGCGAGCTCAAAGCCACCCTCGCCCGCACCTTGCGGTTCCTGGGGTGCGTGCCCGTCCCCCAACCTCAACCGCCCGCCGACGTCCCGGCAGAGTCTGACGAGTCTCAAGTCTCAAGCCTGAAGGCCGAAGTCTGAATCGCCTGGACTCGCTGTTTCGTTTGGAAAAACTCGGGATCAAGTTCGGTCTCGACAACATCCGCACGCTCTGTGCCGCCCTCGGCTCTCCGGAAACCGCGTTCCAATCGATTCTCATAGCGGGAACCAACGGCAAGGGCTCGGTGACCGCAATGGTCGAGCATGCACTGCGGTCTGCGGGTGTGCGTGCCGCTCGCTACACCTCACCTCATCTGGTACGGCTCGAAGAGCGCTTTTTTATCGACGGCGCTCCCGTCGACGCCGATGCCATGCGCGAGGCGGCTGACGATGTGCAACGCGTTGTCGCTCAGCTGATTGAAAGCCGTCGTCTCGAAGGGCATCCGACCTTTTTCGAGGTCACGACGGCCATGGCGTTCGAGCTCTTCCGCCGCTATCAGGTGGAAGTAGCGGTCCTCGAGGTTGGCCTCGGAGGCCGGCTCGATTCGACCAATGTCGCAACACCGGTTGCCGAGGCCATCACATCGATTGATCTCGATCATCAGGCCATGCTCGGCTCCACGATTGCCGAGATTGCCTTTGAAAAGGCGGGAATCATCAAACCGGGCACCCCGGTCGTGCTCGGGGAGACCAAACCCGACGCGGTTGAGGTCATCGCGCGAGTTTGTGACGAACAGGGGGCGCGCCTGATCCATGCCGCGGAGGGTGTTCACATGCGGACACGGCTCCTCGAGGACGGGAGGACGGCGCTGGAGTTGACCACACCGGTCCGTCAGTACGCACCAATGACGGTGAACCTTCGAGGCCGGCATCAGGTTGCCAACACCGTCACCGCTGTGCGGTTGCTCGAGACGCTGCCTTGGAATATCCCCGAAAACGCCATCGCAGCAGGCGTCCGCGACGTCGACTGGCCAGGGCGGTTGGACCTCATTCATGTGGCACAAAACCGAACGATTCTGCTCGATTCGGCACACAACCCGGCGGGTGCCTTAGCGCTGGCAAACTTCCTTGCTGAAATCCGGCGTGAGCCGCTGCCAATCGTGTTTGCCGTCATGCGCGATAAAGATGCCGCGGGGATGCTCTCGGCGCTGGCCCCGCAAGCGAGCGCTCTTGTGATTACCTCGCCGCGGACGGCGCGCGCGAGCGCGGTGGGCGACCTGGCAGACCTGGCCAGAAGGACAGTTCAGTCAGTGCCGATTCTCACGGCTCCGGATCCTGCCGAAGCACTGAAGCGGGCCTGGGAGCTTGCTCCGATAATTTGTGCGGCCGGATCCATCTTCCTGATTGGGGAAATTCTCGAGCTCGTCAATCGTTCCGCTCGCTGAGCGTGTCGGACGCGCGTACGCGTGTTATCCTCGGGTTCGGGCGGCCGTCCCAGCCGGCCTTGCCACAAGTCTCAAGGCTGAATGCTCAGGTCTCACCGGAAAGCTCTGTTCTGGGCTGTCGCGCTCACCCTCCTCACGGGCCGTGTTGGAGAGGCACAGATTCCCGGCATCGAAACGTCTGTGTCCGGAACGACCGAGCGCGTGTCCGAGTTCCACTGGAAACTCATCGACAAGGTCGAGATCAACAACAAGGACATGCAGCTGCTGGCTGAGACGGTCGAATACTTCAGCGACACCAAACAGTTGAAAGCGTCCGGCAACGTCGTGTTTTCTCAAGCCAATCAACGCGTGTCGGCCGACAACATCGATTTCAACATCGACACCAAGACCGGGACGTTCTACAACGCATACGGCACCATGATGCTGCAGGTCGACCGCAAGCCAGGCATGTTCGGAACCCAGGAACCGGATGTGATGTTCTACGGGGAGACGGTCGAAAAAATCGGACCCACCCGTTACAAGGTCACCAAAGGCGCCTTTACGACCTGTGTGCAACCCAGCCCACGGTGGCAGTTGACGTCCGGCACCGCCATTCTCAGTCTCGATGAATATGCGTTCCTCAGGAACTCACTGCTCAAGGTCAAAGGGGTGCCGGTCTTTTATCTCCCCATTTTCTACTACCCAATCAACGACGAGGACCGAGCGACCGGCTTCCTGATCCCGCAGTACGGGGCCTCGACATTTCGGGGTCAGACTCTGAGCAACGCGTTCTTCTGGGCCATCAATCGCAGCCAAGATGCCACGGTCATGCACGACTGGTTCTCGAAAACCGGTCAGGGCATGGGAGCCGAGTATCGCTACGTTCTCGCGCCGGGATCGGAAGGAATCCTTCGGACGTACCTGCTCGACGAGCATGAGTTTCAGAATGCAGATGGGTCGGTGCAGCCCGCCCGGCGGAGCTACGAAGTCCGCGGAACGGCCAATCAGGGCCTGGGCCGCCACCTGCGCGCGCGGGGCCGGGTTGATTACTTCTCCGACATCACCGTCCAGCAGACGTACAACACGAATATTTTCGAGGCTTCCCGGCGGTCGCGGACGATTGCCACGGCGCTGACCGGCACGTGGGGGATCTACAACGTTACCGGCGCGTACGAGCGGTCCGAGACGTTTTTTGGAACCGACAGTTCGACGCTCAATGGCGCGACACCTCGCGTCACGCTCGCTCGAGGGGAACGACCCATCGGACGATCGCCCTTGTACTTTTCGTTCAACAGCGACTATTCGCACCTCCTGCGGGAAAACCGAAACGCCACGACCCTACAGGACAACGGCCTCGACCGCCTGGACCTGCTGCCGCTGGTTCGCTTTCCGTTTACCCGCTGGCCATTTCTCACGATCAATACGTCGGTGATGTGGCGCAATACGTTCTGGACGGAGCGTCTGGGCGAACTCAATGGGATACAGGCTCAGATTCCGGACGCGATCTCTCGGCATTACGTGGATTTTCAGTCGCAGCTCGTGGGTCCGGTCTTCACGCGCATCTTCGATACGCCCAAAAGCCGGTACGCGCAGCGTTTCAAGCATACAATCGAGCCGTTCCTGAATTTCCAGCGACTGTCGCCTATCGATCAGTTCAACGACATCGTCAAACTCGACGCCGTAGACACGGTCGTTGGTGAAATGACGCAGTACCGGTACGGGATCAACAACCGCTTGTTCGCCAGGCGGCAGGAAGGCAATTCACCGACACCCGCCGCGCGCGAGATTGCAAACCTGAGCATTAGTCAGACCTACTACACCGACGAGCGGGCGGCGCAGTTCGATCAGTACTACCGGACGAGCTTCAACGGCCCGGCGCCGTCACACTTTTCACCAGTGTCAATTCAAGCGCGCGTCGCGCCAACGCTCGAGACCCTGGGCAGTTTCCGCGCCGAGTACGACACGCAATTCAACGCCTTCCGGTCGCTGGGCGCAGACGCGACCATCGTCGTCCGCGATCGGCTGCAGTCGACGATTGGCTGGAGTCAGCGCCGATTCATCGAAGGACTGCCAGGTTTCAACAATCCCGACCAGCTCGACCACTATCTGAACCAGGCCACGCTCGTCCGAACCAGAGACAACCGGTTTGGCGCGCACTACTCGTTCAACTTCGATATGCGCTTGAATTCACTCCTGCAACAACGGATCATGGCCTACTACAATGCACAGTGCTGCGGCTTTTCGGTTGAGTATCAGATGTTCGATCTCAGCCGCCTTGGTGTGCGTGCACCAGTGACCGAAGATCGCCGCCTGAATTTTTCCTTCACACTCGCCGGGATCGGTTCGTTCTCGAACTTCTTTGGTGCGCTCGGCGGTGCGCCGTAGCATAGTTGTCAGTTTTCGGTTATCAGGACGAGTTTCAAAGGACATGTCTGAAAACTGAATCGCTGATAACCCGGGGAAGGAGACACCGTGACGACTCCAGTTCAGTACTCCGTCGCGGCAGGCAGCCGCCGGCTGATCGAGGGCGTCAAGTCAAAGACGCTGCGGGTGATTCCAGACGACAGAGGCTGGCTGATGGAAATCCTGCGGGCCGACGATCCGGAACTCTTTACCCGGTTCGGACAGGTGTATGTATCGGCCACGTATCCAGGGGTGGTCAAGGCCTGGCATTACCACGAGCGCCAGGTCGATAACTTTGCGTGCATCACCGGGATCATCAAGCTCGTCCTCATTGACACCCGGCCCGGTTCGCCGACCGAGGGCGCCGTGAACGAGTTCTGGATCGGCGCGCAGAACCCGATGGTGGTGCAGGTGCCAAACCTGGTGTACCACGGCTGGAAAAATATCGGACAGGAGGTCGCACTCGTCCTGAACGTCCCAACCGAGCCTTATCGGTATAGCGATCCGGACGAATACCGCATTGAGCCTCACGGAACCTTGCCCTACGACTGGACGAGAAAAGATGGTTGAGGTCCTCGTCACCGGCGGCGCGGGATTCATCGGCAGCAATTTCGTCAGATATGCCCTCGATTGGCACGCAGACTGGCACATCACCACGCTCGACAAACTGACGTACGCAGGCCGCCTGGAAACGCTGGACGGGGTGATCGATCATGCCCGGCACACGTTCGTCCGCGGCGACGTGGCCGATGCAAACGTTGCAGCACCCCTCGTCAGGCAATCAGAAATCGTCGTGCACTTTGCCGCAGAGACCCACGTTGACCGGTCGATCCTCGCAGCCGGCGAATTCATCAGAACCGACGTCTACGGAACATTCGTCTTGCTCGAAGCAGCCCGTGAAGCCAAAGCGCTCCGACGGTTCGTGCAGATCTCAACTGACGAGGTGTACGGAAGCGTAGCGGGTGGACGAAGCCGGGAAACCGACGAGCTCAAGCCACGTAATCCGTATGCAGCGAGCAAGGCTGGAGCCGACCGCCTGGCTTACAGCTACTGGGCGACCTTTGGCGTTCCGGTGGTCGTGACGCGCGCCTCCAACAACTACGGCCCCTATCAGTTTCCCGAAAAGATTATTCCGCTGTTCGTCACCAACGCCATTGACGACATCCCGTTGCCGTTGTACGGCGACGGTCTCAACGTGCGCGACTGGCTGCACGTCAGCGATCATTGCCGTGCGCTCGACATCATCATCGAGCACGGGGCCGCCGGCGAGGTGTACAACATCGGAGGCGGGCACGAACTGGCCAATGTAGACCTGACGCGTGCCATTCTGCGGATCGTCGGCAAGCCGGAATCCCTTGTGACGAAAGTCCCAGACCGCCCCGGTCATGATCGCCGCTATGCGCTCGACTCGACCAAGCTGATGGCCCTCGGGTGGCACCCGGAGATCGAGTTCGAAACAGGCCTCGGCAAAACCGTCGAGTGGTACCGCTCCAACGAGTGGTGGTGGCGCCCCATCAAGGAAAGCGATCCCGCTTTTCGTGCGTACTACGAAACGCAATACGGCAGACGGTCACTAAACAGGCCTCGTTGAAGATGATCGTGGGTAGCAAGATCCGGAGCATAGGCGCGCAATGATCGAGCGCGAGCGGAGGCGGAGCTCCACGCGGATCAATCAATGAATGCGGTGCTTGTAACGGGAGCGTCCGGGTTCGGCGGAAGCCATCTCGTCGACTGGCTGCTTCGGGATTCAGCTCCCGTCATTGGCTGGCATCGGCCGTCGACGGCACCTGGCGCCTCGAGCTCTGTTCAATGGATGGCGGTCGACCTGCTGGATGCGTCTGCCGTCCGAACTGCAATCGCGGAGACGAGACCCGGCACCATTTATCACCTCGCAGGCGCGGCCCACACGGCCGAATCGTGGCGCAGCACGACGACCACGCTTGCGACCAACGTTCTGGGGACCCACAATCTGCTCGAGGCGGTTTGTCTGGCCCGCGTATCGGCCCGGATTCTCATTCCGGGATCGGCCCTCGTCTATCGTCCTTCGACCGAAGCGCTCACCGAAGACTCACCGCTCGGACCGCGCAGCCCCTACGCCACGAGCAAGCTCGCTCAGGAACGACTCGGTCTACGCGTCGCGGCAGAAGAAGGATTGGCTGTATTCGTCACCCGTTCGTTCAATCATGCCGGCCCTCGGCAGGAGCCATCGTTTTCGACTTCGAGTTTTGCCCGTCAGTTAGCGCTCATTGAAGCGGGCGTGGAGGAGCCAGTCATTCACGTCGGCAATCTCGACGCAAGGCGAGACGTCACGGATGTCCGCGACGTCGTGCGGTCATACGAGGCCATTGTCGAACGTGGCCAACCGTCAAGACCCTACAACGTCTGCTCGGGGTGCTCGTACCGGATCGCAGATCTGTTGCAGCAACTGGTCAGTCAGGCGCGAGTTCGGGTTGAGGTGCGGCCAGATCCCAACCGAATGCGACCAAATGACATGCCTCTCATTCTTGGAAATCCACGACGCGTCCAGCAAGACGTCGGATGGACACCAGCGATTCCCATCGAACGGACCTTGGAGGATCTGCTGAACTACTGGAGGGCGGAGGTGGCTGGGCTAGGAAGGGTTAGGAGAGGTTAGGAGTGCAAGCTCAGCTGCGGCAATGTTCCCGCCGCTGACAATGGCGACGGCGGCACCTCGGGATCGTGCGGACTCACGCGCATGCGTTGCGGCGGCAAGTGCGGCAGCCCCACTTGGCTCGACCACCAGCTTCGCTTCCTGAAACAACCAACCCACTGCCTTCGCAATTGACTTGTCTTCGACGGTAACAACTTCGTCCACGAATTCACGGACGTGAGCGAAGGTGAGATCACCCGGGCGGACCGGTAATAGTCCGTCGGCAATGCTTGCCGTCCCTGGCAGCGTCACGGGTTGGCCGGCTGCGAGAGACGCGCACATCTTTGCTGCCCCGGCAGGTTCGACGCCGACAACCCGGATCCCGCGACCAAGCTGTTTGATCCCGGCTGCAATGCCGGATATGAGCCCGCCGCCACCCACCGGCACGTACACCTCGGACAGGCCCGGGCATTGCTCGAACACCTCGAGTGCAATCGTTCCCTGACCGGCAATGATCCATTCATGGTCGAACGGGGGAACGATCGTCAGACCATGCAGCTGGGCCTCTCGCTCGGCTCGCTCTTTGCGATCGGCCGACGTCGTCCCTTCGAGAATTACGTGCGCTCCCAGTTCCTTGACTGACCCGACTTTGATGGCTGGAGCCGTCACCGGCATGACGACTGTGGCAGGAATACCGGCGAGCCTGGCCGCAAGGGCGACCGCGCGTCCGTGGTTCCCAGAGGAATAGGTAATGACCCCGTGAGGGCATGATGCGGGATCGAGACGCCCGACCATGTTGAGCGCGCCGCGGATCTTGAAAGCGCCACCAAGCTGCAGGTTTTCGCACTTCAGCCAGAGAGGCGAGGCTGGAGCGTGCGACACATCCAGAACCGGTGTGCGTCGGACAGTGCCGCCGATTCTTTTTGCCGCTTCGCGAATGGCTTCCAGGTTCACCAGGTCAGGCATGCGATAGCTTCACACGGACTCGGGATTTGGGGCTCGGGTTTCGGGATTCGGCGAACCGCTTGACTTGGAGCGAAAGAAAAGCGAATCTTGCTGGCGCCACCATTTATGGAGTCTCATCCTCTCCTCTTCGATTTGGGTCCGAAAAAGCCCACCACCCGAGACATCGCCCTCACGGTCAAACAGGTTGGCGTCGAAGGACTTCACGACGCTGTCCTGAGAGGCGACCAAGCCCGGTACCAGGAGGTGACGTGCCGGTCGGCGCTCAATCGCGTCGAAGGGATGCCGTTCCGCTGGACGCTCAATCCCTACCGCGGTTGCACCCACGGCTGCCACTACTGTTTCGCCCGTCGCTATCACAACCAGTTCGAGTTGGGCAGTGGCGACGACTTCGCGTCGGTGATTCTCGTCAAAGCGAACTTCCCCGAAGTGCTCGAAGCCGAATTGAACCGCCCATCCTGGAAAGGTGAGTTGGTGGCGTTCGGAACCGCCACCGATCCCTATCAGCCGATTGAAGGTCAGTACCGGCTCACCAGGCGGTCGCTTGAAGCGCTGTATGCGGCACGCACTCCGGTGGGAATCGTCACAAAGGGTCCGATGGCCGTGCGCGATCGCGACATCCTGAGCGAGTTCTCCAAGCGCGCCCGATGCACAGTGTACTTTTCGGTGCCGACAGTCGATGAGGACGCCTGGCGTGCGCTCGAGCCGGGGACCTCACACCCGCTTCAGCGTCTTCGGGCGGTACGCATACTCGTCGACGCGGGTGTTCGCGCTGGCGTCCTGATTGCGCCGATCGTTCCCGGCATCACCTCGCAACCCGCCAAACTCGAGCGGACTATCAAGGCGGTGGCCGACCATGGCGCCGCCTTCATGGGGTCCGTCGTTCTGCACCTCAAAGACGGGACTCGGACACACTTCTTCGAATACCTTGCACGGGAGTTTCCCGCGCTCGTCCCGAAGTACGAACGGTTGTATGGGTCGCGCGCCTATGTGCCGAAGGCGTACGCCGCGGAGGTGAAGTCCGTCATGCAGCTGCTTCAGAACCGATATGGGTTGCCCGCGCGGGACACGAGCCGCGAGGAGGAGGAGATAGACAATCCGGCATTACCGGCTCAACGTGATTTCGATTGGTCGGGGTAACGCTCGGGATTCGGGGTTCGGGATTCGGGATTCGGGGGTCGGGATTCGGGGGTCGGGATTCGGGGGTCGGGATTCGCCCCCAAATCCCGAATCCGGTTACCGCGGCTGCAGCAGCGCCTGAATCCGAGCCTCGGTTGGCGGGTGCGTGCTGAACATGGCCATCAGGCCGCCGGCACTGAACGGCTTGATGATGAACATGTGCGCTGTTGCGGGGTTCGCATTCATCGGGATCTGCTTGGACGCCCGATCGATTTTCTTGAGTGCATCGACGAGCCCGTACGGCGACCCGACAATCGACGCGGCGCCAGCGTCGGCCGCAAACTCGCGGGATCGCGAGATGGCGGCCTGGATCAGCATGGCGGCAATCGGCGCAACGATGATCGTCGCCAACAGCCCGATCGGACTGGGGCCGTCGCGGTCGTCGCTCCGGCCACCGCCAAAGAACGCCGCAAACTGAGCCATCCGCGCCAGCATCATGATCGCCGCGGCAACGGTGGCCGCGATCGAACTGATCAGAATGTCCCGATGCTTGATGTGCGCAAGCTCGTGCGCGATGACACCCTCGAGCTCTCGCTCGTCCAGACTCTGCAGGATGCCCTGAGTCGCGGCCACGGCGGCATGCGACGGATTTCGACCGGTCGCAAACGCGTTGGGCGACTGATCGGGAATCACATACACGCGCGGCTGCGGAAGATTTGCTCTCTGCGCCAGCCGAGAAACCATGCGGTGGAGCGGATGCTCCGGCCCAACTTCCTGCGCCCGGTACATGCGGAGCACGATCTTGTCCGAGAACCAGTACGAGACAAAGTTCATCAGGACGGCAAATCCGAACGCCATCACCAGGCCGCTTTGTCCGCCCAGCAGGTCACCAATGACCAGGAACAACGCACTGAGGGCGCCAAGGAGAAGTGCCGTCTTCATGCCATTCTTCATAACGTTTGTCCAATCCCGAATCCCGAACCCCGAATCCCGAATCCCGAATCCCGTTTTTCGATCCTACCGCAGTTTGCACACCACGGCGCGAGACACGGCTACACTAATCAAGAACACCCGAGTGCCCGCTGAAATTCCCGCTAGAATACGGCTATGTGGCTGAGGGCGCTTGCAGCGCTCGTGCTCATCTCATCGGTCACCGCGGCCGGTCAGGCGCCAAGGCCGCTTCCGCCGCCACGGCCGGGAACGCCGACGACCCCTTCAACGCCGCCGGCCAAACCAGCGAACCCCGCCGGCAACATCCCGACTGAAGCGACGCTCGGAGTGCCCATCTACCCGAACTCGCAGTTCCTCGTGTCGTATGACGCGGGCCAGCGTCAGCGGTTCTACTTGTTCGGCTCGCAAGCGAGCTTCACCGAGCTCGTGGCGTACTACCGGACCGTCCTCAAAGAAAGAGGCGATCTCCTGTTCGAGCAACCGCCAACGCACACGTTTGAGATCGGCCGGTTCCGCGAAGAGACGATGGCCTTTCCACCCAGCGTGACGATCAAGGACTACAAGTTTGGCGGGTCGGAGGGCTATCTCAATCCAAAGCCTGGGGCCACGCCCCCGCGCTTCCCCACAATCATTCAGTTTGTCCCGCCGCCTCCAGGCGCGACCAAATAGGCTCTCGCTCTAGGCTCTGGGGAAACCCGAAAGCCGAAACCCTAGAGCCGAACCCCGCCCTTTCGGAATTCCGCCGCTTTCTCGTTCATGCCAAGACTGACGGCATCGCTCTCGGTGACGCCGTGCTCCGCGGCATAGTCCCGAACCTGTTGGGTTATTTCCATGCTGCAGAATTTGGGCCCGCACATCGAACAGAAATGTGCCGTCTTCGCTCCTTCGGCCGGCAACGTCTCGTCGTGGTACGCGCGCGCGGTCACGGGATCGAGCGCCAGATTGAACTGATCCTCCCATCTGAACTCGAACCGCGCCTTCGACAGCGCATCGTCCCAGACCTGGGCACGTGGATGTCCTTTTGCGACGTCAGCGGCATGCGCCGCGATCTTGTAGGCGATGACGCCGGCCTTGACGTCCTCGCGGTTTGGCAGGCCCAGATGCTCTTTCGGCGTGACATAACAGAGCATCGCCGTTCCGTACCAGCCGATCATCGCGGCGCCAATGGCCGACGTGATGTGGTCGTACCCGGGTGCAACGTCCGTCGTCAGCGGCCCGAGCGTGTAGAACGGTGCTTCGTCGCACCACTCGAGCTGCTTCTCCATGTTTTCCTTGATGAGGTGCATGGGGATGTGCCCAGGCCCTTCGTTCATCACCTGCACGTCGTACTCCCATGCAATTTTCGTCAGTTCCCCTTGCGTCTTGAGCTCGGCAAACTGCGCTTCGTCGTTGGCATCCGCGATGGAGCCCGGCCGCAGACCGTCTCCCAGCGAGAAAGCCACGTCGTAGGCGCGCATGATTTCGCAGATCTCCCGGAAATGAGTGTAGGTAAAGTTCTCCTGATGATGCGCCAAACACCATTTGGCCATGATCGATCCGCCACGCGACACAATCCCTGTCGTGCGACGCGCGGTAAGTGGAACATAACGAAGCAACACACCGGCGTGTACCGTGAAATAGTCAACCCCTTGCTCGGCCTGCTCGATCAGCGTGTCGCGATAGATCTCCCACGTGAGCGCTTCGGGTCTGCCGCCCACTTTTTCGAGCGCCTGGTAAATCGGCACCGTGCCGATGGGCACGGCCGAGTTGCGGATGATCCACTCGCGGGTTTCGTGGATGTCCTTGCCGGTCGAAAGATCCATGACCGTGTCGGCGCCCCACAACGTGGCCCAGCGCAGCTTTTCGACTTCGTCTGCGATCGACGAGCTGACGGCTGAATTGCCGATGTTGGCGTTGATCTTGACCAGGAAATTGCGTCCGATGACCATCGGTTCAGTTTCCGGGTGATTGATGTTGGCCGGAATGATCGCGCGCCCGCGCGCGACTTCCGCTCGAACGAACTCCGGATCCAGTCCCTCTCGGAGGGCAATGAACTCCATCTCTGGCGTCACCATGCCCCGACGGGCATAGTGCAGCTGGGTCACCGCACCTCGCCCGCGCAAGACCTGGCGCGTCAGCGATGAAGGGATTCCAGGTCTTGACGAGGGCGCGGGTTGATGCAACGGCTGTACGGGATCGACGTCACCTCGCGCCAGGATCCAGTCATGCCGGATCGCGGGCAATCCATGATTGACGTCGTGCCCTTGCGGGCCGCTCGTGTCATACAGCTGCACAACAGACCGTCCATCCGAAACCTCCACCTCCCTCATTGGAACCTTGACCGTCAACGTGCCGTACGGCACCCGCGACAGATGATGTTCGACATAGACCTTTCGAGAATTGGGAAAGGCAGCGGCAAAATCAGACGGACTCGATTGGGTGGATGGCGTCGGGACGGTCATGGTGAAACTCCTTGCCTGTCGGCGGGTCTAAAGACCCGCCTCTACCGATGCAAGAATGGCCGGGTCTACAGACCCGCCTCTACCGATGCAAGAATGGTCGGGTCTACAGACCCGCCTCTGCCGATGCAAGAATGGCCGGGTCTACAGACCCGCCTCTACCGATGCAAGAATGGGCGGGTCTACGACCCGCCCCTACGGATCAACTACTACGGATCAACGACGGATACTTCGACCGTGAGCCTACGGTAGAGGCGGGTCTTTAGACCCGCCGAGAGTGCGGTGACAAATTCCCTGTGGGCAGGCACCGCGCTCCCTACGCCGGTCTCAACCGGTTCAGGTTCCAAGGGTGTTTTCTCAATCCGCGCGATCGCGTTCCGCGTCTGGATACCCCTGGCGGTTCGTAGCCGTCACTATAGCACGCGACGCAGGATCAGACACTTCAGGTAGTACGTCTCGGGAATGCCCAGCATCACCGGGTGGTCGCGCGACTGCATACGCTTTTCCACAATCGTCACGCGCGTGCCCGCATCGAGCGCCGCCTCGTACAAGATCTGACCGAACATCGCCTCATCGACGTTGTACGAACAACTGCATGTGATCAGATATCCGCCATCCCGAAGCAGTTTCAGCGCTCGCCTATTGATCTCGCGATACCCCGTGACGGCGTTGGGGACCGACGCCTTGTTTTTGGCGAAGGCCGGCGGATCCAGCACGATTGTGTCGAAGCGCTCACCTTCCCGCTCGCGGCGGCGGAGGTCATCGAACACATTGGCCGTCATCGTTTGTACATGCGTCAGCCCGTTGCGCGCGGCATTGGCGTTGGTGCGGGCAACCGCGTCATCGGAGATGTCGACGGCCGTAACCTCCGGACACTTGCGCCCAAGCTGCAACGCAAAACCGCCGTTGTAGCTGAAACAATCGAGAAGTCGGCCCCGGGCGTACACGGCGGCCGCAGCCCGGTTCTCGCGCTGGTCCAGAAACAACCCGGTTTTCTGACCGCGCCAGAGATCGGCTTCGTATTCGATCGAACCCTCACGCACGACGACTCGTTCGGGAATCTCTCCATGCACCAGCTCGACACGTTGGTCCAGTCCCTCGAGCAACCGTACCTTGGGATCGTTACGCGCGAGGACACCCCTCGCACCGGTCAATTCCACCAAGATCCGCACCAGCTCGGGAAGCAGTCGATCGACGGCTTGCGAAAGCGCCTGTACGACGAGGTAGTCGCCGTAGCGGTCGACAATCAGCGAAGGCAACAGATCCGCTTCGCCATGAACTAAACGATACGCCGTCGCGTCGATGGCCAGCGACTCCCGGAACGCGAGCGCCGCTTGAATCCGTTCCGGCCAGAGCGTGCTGTCTGGTAACCGATCGCCGAACGTCAGCAGCCTCAGGGCAATCTGAGAACGGTCGCTGTACAGCGCGTACCCGAGCACTCGCGAACGCGGACCGACAACCTGCACGACGTCGCCAGCCGAAGCACGCGCTTCGGCGACATCACTTCTGTAGATCCACAGGTGTCCCTGGCGCAGTCGGGACTCGCCGCGAGCGGAGACGACGACCAGCGGAACCATGACACATAGTACAATTGCCGCCAATGCGCATCGCGATCGGCGCCGATCACGCCGGGTTTCTGCTGAAGGAGCACCTGAAAGAAACGCTCAATCGGTTGGGCCACTCCGTCGACGATCACGGAACTCAGAGTGAGGAATCAGTCGACTATCCGCCAATCTGCTTGAGCGTCGGCCGTGCGGTCGTCGACGGCCGCGCCGACCGCGGCGTCGTACTCGGCGGTAGTGGACAGGGAGAGCAGATTGCCGCCAACAAGGTCGCAGGTGTGCGTGCCGCGCTCTGCAACGATCTGTACACCGCACGGCTCTCTCGCCTGCACAACGATGCGAATGTGCTTTCCATGGGCGGACGCATTGTCGCCTTTGGCCTGGCCGATGAAATCCTGACGCTCTGGCTGGCCACACCTTTCGAAGGCGGGCGCCACCAGCGACGGCTCGATCAAATCCGAGAGGCCGAACAACGCCGCTAATCGAATCTGGACGCCACCGAGCACCCCTATGCCAACCGACACCCTCACGTTCATGCAGCGCGCTCTGGCGAGCGTAGACCCTGAAATTGCACGCGCGATTGCCGAAGAAACACACCGCCAGGCTTCGGGGCTCGAATTGATTGCGTCGGAAAACTTCGTCAGCTCAGCGGTGCTCGAGACGGCAGGGTCCATCTTCACCAATAAGTACGCCGAGGGATACCCGGGCCGCCGGTATTACGGCGGCTGCGAACACGTGGACGTGGTCGAATCGCTGGCCATCGCGCGCGCCAAAGCCCTGTTTGGCGCCGACCATGCCAACGTTCAGCCACATTCAGGAGCGCAAGCGAACATGGCCGTGTATTTTGCGGCCGTACGCCCCGGGGACACCGTTCTAGGCATGAACCTCTCACACGGTGGGCACCTGACGCATGGGCACCAACTCAACTTCTCAGGCCAGCTGTACAAGATAGTTCCGTACGGCGTCCGCCGAGACGATGAGCGCATCGACTACGAGGAGTTGTCGAGGCTCGCTCAGGAACACAAACCGAAGATGATCATGGTAGGCGCCAGTGCGTATCCGCGTTTCATCGAATTCGCGCGGATTCGCGAAGTTGCCAGCAGCGTCGGCGCCATCATGGTGACCGACATGGCTCACATCGCGGGCCTCGTCGCTGCAGGTGTCCATCCCAGCCCGGTGCCACATTCGGATTTCGTGACGACGACCACACACAAGACGCTGCGCGGTCCCCGCGCGGGAATGGCCATGTGTCGGGAGCAGTACGCCAAGGACCTTGATCGATCCGTGTTTCCCGGCGTACAAGGCGGACCGCTGGTCCACATCATTGCCGCAAAGGCTGTCTGCCTGAAGGAAGCTTCCGAACCGCAGTTTGCGTCCTACCAACGGCAGATCGTGGCGAACGCCCGGCGCCTGGCTGAAGTCCTGGTCGCCGGCGGCTTCCGTCTCGTGAGCGGAGGGACAGACAACCATCTGATGCTGGTAGACGTGTTCTCGAAAGGCGTGACGGGCAAAGCGGCCGAAGCCGCGCTCGGCAAAGCGGGGATCACCGTGAACAAGAATACGATTCCGTTCGATCAGAACCCGCCGCTGGTTGCCAGCGGCATCCGCGTCGGAACTCCAGCCGTCACGACGCGCGGCATGCGCGAGCCCGAGATGGATCTCATCGGTGACTATCTGATTCAGGCGCTGTCGGCCGCGGATGACGACGCCGTGTTGGGAAAGATTCGCGTGGAAGTCGAAAAGCTGTGCCGGAAGTTCCCTCTGTATCCCGAACGGCTCCACTAGCGACCGCGGTTGCTGCAGCGTTTGCCGACGAGGGTCCGCTTGCGCGGACGCTTGCCGACTTCGAACCGAGGCCGGGACAACGCGAGATGGCGGCGGCCGTTGCCGACGTCTTCGACCGGGGTGGCGTGCTGCTGGCCGAGGCGGGCACCGGAACCGGGAAGACGCTCGCCTACCTTGTACCGGCGATACTGAGCGGCCATCGTGTGCTCGTGTCCACGGGCACCAAGAACCTTCAGGAACAAGTGTACTCGAAGGATCTTCCGCTGCTGCAGCAAGCGCTTCGCACCAATTTCAGAGCCACGTGCATGAAAGGCCGTGGCAACTACTTGTGCCTGCATCGGTACGAAAGCTTCCGCGAAGGTCCAGAGGCAGCGTCGGAGTTCGCTCGTCCGTGGATTCCCCTGCTGGACAACTGGGCAGCCCGATCCGAGACAGGAGACCGCGCCGAACTCGAAGAACTCCCCGAAGACATTCCGTTCTGGTCGGGAATTGCCGCCAGCTCAGAGAACTGCATCGGGACCGAATGTCCCCGCTACAGCGACTGTTTTGTCACGCGCATGCGTCAGCGCGCCGCGGAATCGGATGTCGTCATCGTCAATCATCACCTCCTGTGCGCCGACGCTGCAGTTCGACAAGGCGCGTACGGCGAGGTCATCCCCGGATGCGCGTACGCCGTCATTGACGAGGCGCATCAGTTGGAGGACGTGGCAACCCAGTACTTTGGAATTGCCGTAAGCAATTACCGGCTCGAAGAACTCACCCGCGATGGTGAGCGTTGTCTGGCGCTCGAAGTGTTGATCGAGGACGCCGACGACTTGCGCCACGCTGTCGATCTGGTGCGCGATCGCTCCAGGCTGTTCTTTGGCGCGTTGATGCTCAGCCGCCTCGGGTCGCGCGCTTCCGAAGAGCGGGTGCGACTCGAACCGCAGGCGTTGGGTGAGGTGGCCGAAGAGGGCGCAATGCTGGTCGGGGCCCTCGATAATCTCGAGGCGACGATCCATCTCTTGCGGGCCCCAAAGGGAGACAGCGGTGAAGCGCCGCTTCTCGAGGATCTGCTCGGACTGTCGCGACGAGCCGTTGAACTGCGCGATCACCTGAAGTTTCTCCTCCGCGCCGGAGATCCGGACTACGTCTACTTCCTCGAGATTCGTGGGCGAGGTGTCGTCCTGCGTGCAGCACCGATTGACGTGTCGGCAATTATCCGGCAGGTACTTCTCGATCGGATGCAGGCCACCGTGCTGACGTCGGCCACACTTACGGTCGACGGGTCGTTCGACTACATCACCAGCCGGCTCGGCGTTGGCGGGGGCGCGCGCGCGGTTCTCGGACGCTGGCCGTCCGACTACGATCACGCGCGCCAGGCAATTCTCTATCTGCCGCGGAGGATGCCGGATCCGCGCTCGACCGGATTCATCGAAGCCGCATCGCGCGAAGTGCTCGAAATCCTGCGACGAACGGATGGCCGCGCCTTCGTGCTTTTCACGAGCTATTCGGCCCTCCGGGGTGTCCGCGCGCTCGTCGAGACTGCGCTCGGCTTTCCGCTTTTCGTGCAGGGCACGGCGCCACGCTCCGCACTCCTTGCGCAGTTTCGCTCAACTCCTCACGCGGTTCTCTTTGCCACGTCCAGCTTCTGGCAAGGGGTGGATGTGATGGGTGAGGCGCTCAGTTGCGTGATCGTCGACAAGCTTCCCTTTGCCTCACCCGGGGATCCGATAACTGCGGCCCGGATGGAGGCCGTCCAGCTTCGGGGTGGAAATCCGTTTTCGGACTATCAGGTGCCGCTTGCAATCCTGGCGCTTCAGCAGGGACTGGGTCGTCTGATCAGGCACCGGCAGGATCGTGGCGTGCTGGCCGTGCTGGACCCACGCCTGCGCACCAAGGCATACGGCCAGCGGTTCCTGCATTCGCTGCCGCCCGCGCCCATCACGCATAATCTGGACGATATTCGAACGTTCTTCGGGCATGGCGCCATCCCTTCCGACCTCGGGCGTGCTCCGTCAAGCGCTGGTTTGGAGTAGACTAACGAGGTACCCGTTGATGAATCGGCAAGTCGGATCGCAGACCCCCATTTATCATTCCGTGTGATCTGCGCGACCCGTGTCTGCCGATGGAGGAATTTGTATGTCTGGTTCGATTTCCCGCTGGAGACTGCTGAGCCTGGCCGGTGCCGTCTTTACGGTGTTGTTCTTCGCATCGCCCGGGTTCGCTCAGGGTATCGTCCAGGGCACTGTCGTTGACGCCAACAACCAGCCCGTCGACGGCGCGCAGGTGACGATCACCAGCAAAGACAGCAGCCGGAAATTTCAGCTCAAGACGGACAAGAAGGGTGAGTTCTTCCAGATTGGCGTGCCGTCGGGCGCGTATACAGTGACTGTCGAGAAGGACAAGCTGAAGGCGTCGAGAGACACGCAGGCCAAACAGGGTGTTCCGGCGAGAGTTAATATCGTGCTTGCGCCCGGAACCGGTCTGAGCGAAGAAGACAAAGCCAAGAATAACGCGCTGCAAAAGCTGATCGAGGAAGGCACCGCTGCTGTCAAGGCCGGCGATCATCAGACTGTCGTGACGAAGTATACAGAGGTGGCGGCAGGGATCCCGACCTGCGCCGACTGTTATGACACGATCGGCCGCTCACAGATGGCGCTGAAGAACTACGCCGAAGCAGAAGCCGCGTTCAAGAAAGCCATCGAGATCAAGCCTGATCATGCCGACGCGTACAACGGACTGGCCAACTTGTACAACGCGCAAAAGAAATTTGACCTGGCAGCCCAGGCCAGTGCCAAGGCAACCGAACTCGGCGGGGCGGGTGCCGCAGCAGGTGGCGGCAGCGCAGATTCGCTTTACAACCAGGGCGTCATCGCCTGGAACGCCGGCAAGCCCGACGAAGCACGCGGCCATTTCGAAGCGGCGCTCAAGGCCGATCCGAATCATGCGCCTGCCCACTATCAACTCGGCATGGCACTCGTGAACGGCGGCAAGCTGGCAGAGGCGCGAGCAGAATTCGAAACCTACCTGAAGCTCGCCCCCACGGGCCAGTACGCCGATCAGGCCAAGAACATTCTGGGCGCGATTCCCAAGTAGTCCCAGGCTCGGGATTCGGGATTCGGGATTCGGGGTTCGGGATTGGGGATCGGAAAAATCCCCAATCCAGAACTCCGCTCCCTCCAGTCCAACCCCTAATCCCGAGTCCCGAACCCCGAACCCCGAATCCCGAGCCTGTGTCCCTCCACGACGACATCCGCGCCAGGCTTGAAGAAACACGGGCTCGCATCGACCGTGCCGCGTCAATGGCAGGGCGGCAGGGGCAGGAGATCCGGCTGGTTGCGGTCTCCAAAACCTTCGGGCTCGACCATATTCGAGGGGCCTTTGCCGCCGGCCAGCGGGATTTTGGCGAGAACCGCGTACAGGAAGCCCTACAGAAAATCGGGGGATCGACCGACCTTTTAGTCAGGTGGCATCTCATCGGGACACTCCAGTCGAACAAGGCCCGCAAGGCCGCCGACGTGTTCGATTGGATCCACTCAGTTGACAGCCTCGAGCTGTTGCAGCGTCTCGACAGCGCGGCCGTCCAGGCGGGAAGACAGCCGAACCTGCTGGTGCAGGTCGATCTCGCGGGTGAGTCGACCAAACACGGCCTGCCGGCAGACCGGGTCCCCGCGATGTTCCAAGCCGCCCAGACCTGTCGCGCGGCGCGCGTCGTGGGCTTGATGCTGCTGCCACCCTGGTCCGAGGATCCAGACGCCTCGCGGCCGTACTTCAGTCAGTTGCGCAAGCTTCGTGACCAACTGCTCGCGCAGGGAGTACCGACCGAGATGCTTCAGGAGCTCTCGATGGGCATGAGCCACGATTTCGAAGCGGCCGTGCTCGAGGGCGCGACGATGGTTCGAATCGGAACGGCGATATTCGGCAGGAGAATGAGCCAATGAAGGTAACACCGCTCGATTTGCGTCAGCAGCGTTTTCGCACGG
>DATBJG010000097.1:0-2667 GCA_036556585.1 Vicinamibacterales bacterium | reverse complement strand
GAGACGGTTGTGTGCGAAGGCACGTCAGATGCGATGGACGCCGTCCGAAAAATGGGCGACGTGGTCGTCAAGCCACTCTTTGGATCAATGGGCCACGGCATGGTTCGCGTGAGCGATCCGGATGTGGCCTTCCGCGTCTTTCGGTCGCTTGAACAGGTGCGGTCGGTGTTCTATGTGCAGCGAATGATCGAGCACGAAGGCCGTGATGTCCGGGTGTTTGTGGTTGGCGGGCGAGTGGTGGGCGCCATCGAGCGCCGCGCACCAGACGGCCAGTGGCGGACCAACTTTACGCGGGGAGGATCGGTCCGACCGTTCGACTTGTCCAGGAGCTGGGAGCAATTGGCGCTGCGGGCCGCTGCCGCGATTGGTGCTGACTACGCCGGTGTGGATCTCCTCCCGTCGCGCGACGGGCAAGTCTTCGTCCTCGAGGTCAATGGCATCCCGGGGTGGCAAGGGCTTCAGCAGGCGACAGGCCTCGACGTGGCCGGCGCAATCGTCGACCATCTTCAACAGCGCGTCAGTGACGTTCGGGCATCAGATCCCGCTCGGATCCAGGTATGACAACGGGGTCCGGGGAGTTTTGCCCGGATTATTCATGAACGCTTCGACCGATTCGCCGCGATCGCTTCGAAAACCGACTCAGCCGGCCATCATGAATCCGGATTTAGACCTACCGATTGACAGACGCGCAGCCGACATCAGCATCGCTGCCCAACTCGCTTGTCTACTCGAAGCGAGTGCGCCAAAGCCGGGCAACGTCTCACCGGGCCGACACTTCGCCGACATCCGCTACGAAGACTTTCTTGCCAGTGCGGCTGCGATTGGCGGACCGTTTGCTGCCGCTGCCACGCAGTCGGTGGGCAGAACCGTCCGCCTTGCGATCGAGGAAACCTCGCGCTGGGCCAGCTCCAATACCAATCTCGGCATCGTCCTTCTTCTTGCTCCGCTCGCGCGTGCCGCCCTCCTGGGAAAAGGGGTCGGGAGTAGCTTTTTTCAAACTCTCAGGGACTCGGTGCGTCGTGTGCTCGATGCAACAACAGTCGAGGACGCCCGTGACGTGTACGCGGCGATTCGTCAGGCCAGACCCGGCGGGCTCGGCCATGTAGTCGCACAGGATGTTGCGGACGAACCAACGCTAACCTTGATCGAAGTAATGCGATTGGCGGCCAAACGCGACGGGGTTGCCCGGGAATACGCCACCGCATTCGAGACAACATTTGAGACAGGAGTGCCGGCTCTCGACCGGGCGCGCCATGACGGGCTTCCCTGGGACGATGCCGTAGTCGAGACGTTTCTGAAGATCCTTGCTGCAGGGCCGGATACTCATATCGTCCGACGGAGCGGCGCTAGCCTCGCCGACGATGTCTCGCGAAGGGCGCGGAATGCGCTTGCGGCCGGCGGGGTCCGGTCAGAAGCCGGGCGGCGTGCGCTCGACGAGATGGATGCGGCATTGAGAGACGCGCGGAACAGCGGAAATCCGGGCACGACAGCGGATCTCACTGCTGCGGCAGTCTTCGTCGTTTTGCTCCAGGGCGGGTGGCGAGTCCCGAAAGCAAGCCTGAACACGGATCATCCATGAACTGTTCGACCGATTCGGCGCGCTCGCTTTGAAAACCGACTCAGCAGGCCGGAAAAACGCGCCTTCGGCTTAACGCCCTCGAACGCCGCGTGGGGGCCCCCATCCCCACGCGCTGTCGCTGGCCTGCGCCGCGTTTTTCGTGAGACTCAATGGCCAGCTTCGACGGTTTTCTTCGCGATCACTCCGAATCGGTCGGCTGGTTCATGAATAACCGGAGAAGGCCTGCGCGACGTCTCACTGAGACCGAACACACACTCCTGCCATAGAATGATCCTATGCAGCGCCGCGGTGAGTTTCGCGTGTCGGTGACAAAGGACAACCTCGTCTTTTCTTCGGCACACTTCATTACTTTTGCCGGACACCGATGCGAGGGGCTGCACGGGCATAACTACCGCACGCGTGTGACGATCGAGGGAGCGCTCGACCCCGAAAGCTGGTTCGTCTTCGATTTCGTCACGCTGAAGCACATGATGAAAGAGCTCTGTGACGAGATCGATCACAAAGTTCTCCTCCCACTCGACAATCCCAAGATTCAGGTAGCCGAGGAAAGGGGCTCCGTGAAGGTGGCGTACGAAGGGAAGCCACGTTACGTGTTTCCGCGACAGGACTGCGCCCTGCTTCCGGTAACCAACACCACCGTGGAGATGCTTGCCGAGCTGCTGACCAACCGACTGCGCGCTGCGCTCGACAAGATGGGCGCACGCGGGTTGACGGCCATCGAGATGGAAGTGGAGGAGAATTTTGGGCAGTCGGCGGTTTACCGAACGGGATTGTAGATCTGGCGCCCAGGCGGACCTAAAGGTCCGCCCTACGTGCTCTGGCCTCACGCTCTGGCGGACCTAAAGGTCCGCTCTACGTACTGCTCTGGCGGACCTAAAGGTCCGCCCTACGTACTGCTACGTGCTGCGCAGGTCCGCCCCACGGACAGTTAGTCGGCCATCCTGAAGCGCAGTTGCGACGAGCACACCATCACAGCCTGCCTCGGCAAGTCTGGTCACGTCCTCGGGGCCACGAACGCCACCACCCGCAAGCAACAGCACACCAGGTAACACTTTCCGCAGGCTGATCATCAACTCGACGTCGGGTCC
>DATBJG010000096.1:0-7891 GCA_036556585.1 Vicinamibacterales bacterium | reverse complement strand
TGGTCGAACAACGATGTTCGCCACAACTTCGTCATGAACGCGACCTGGATGCTGCCGTACGAGGTTCAGATTGGCGCGATCTTCAACGCTAGGTCAGGGCAGCCATACAGCCGGCTCTCGAGCCTCGACCTGAATTTCGACAACGCTCCAAATCCGAACGATCGGCAGTTCATCAACGGCCAGGACACCGGGCGCAATGCTTACCGTCAGCCCACCTACAACCGCGTCGATCTTCGCATCAGCAAGTCGATCGTGATGGCAAGCGCGCGCACGCTCGAGCTGGCGCTCGATCTCTTCAACACGTTCAATGCGGACAACCTCTTCGTGTCGGGACCGACGAGCAACAGCCCCACGACCGGCAATCAGTTGTTCAACGGCAGCGGACCGGGAGGTCTGAATCCCAACGTCGGTGTGCCTGATTCGCAGCTTGGTGAGGCGCGCACGGCGCAACTCAGTGTGCGCTTCAAGTTCTGAACCTGGCAAGTCTTACAGAGGAAACACCATGAAGGGAATGGGGTTCGCTTTCATCGTCTTCGTACTTGCGGGGTTTTCGAGCGCCGCGGCCCAGGACGCATCGGAAGGCGAGCGTCTCTACAAGCAGCATTGTGCGCGATGCCATGAGGGATCGATGCCCCGCCTTCCGAGCCGGGAGACGCTCAGGCAATGGACGCCGGAAGCCATCGACAACTCGCTGAGCTCGTTCGCAATGCGACGACAGGGAGCCGCGCTGCGACCTGCCGAGCGACGAGCAGTTGCCGAGTACGTCGCAGGAGCCCCGGCCGGTTCGTATCGAGCACCACTCGATGTCATCCCCATGACCGCGTATTGCAGTCAGTCAGCAGGCAAGCCCGCGTCGGTGAGCGGCGGCGGATCTGGTTGGAACGGGTGGGGTGCCAATCTCCAGAACACCCGCCTGCAGTCACGAGAGGCCTCGGGGCTGACAACACCTGACGTGCCGCAGCTGAAGCTGAAATGGGCCTTCGGATTTCCCGGTGTGTCAGCGTCCGGTTCGCAGGTCACCGTCGATGGAGGGCGCCTGTTTGTCGGCAGCCGTAACGGCATCATGTACTCGCTCAACGCGTCCACGGGATGCATTATCTGGACGTTCGAGGCAGATGCGGGAATCCGTTCGACTCCGGTCGTTGGAGCGTTGGCCGACGCGCAAACCGTCTTTTTTGGTGATGCCCACGCGCAGGTCTACGCGCTGAATGTTTCGGACGGGAAGCTTCGATGGAAGGTGAAGCTGGACGATCACCTCGATGCCATGATCACGGGCGCCCCAGCGCTGCACGCAGGACGTCTCTATGTGCCGGTCTCGTCACTCGAAGAAGGCTCGGGCGCAATGCCCAGCTACGAGTGTTGTACGTTTCGCGGGAGCGTCGTCTCACTCGACGCCGCATCCGGTCGACAACTGTGGAAGACGCATACGATTCCGGACGCTCCGAGCCCGCGGGCGAAAAATCGTGTTGGAACCCAGCTTTGGGGCCCATCAGGCGCGGCGGTCTGGTCATCACCTACGCTGGACCCCGATCGAAACCGTTTGTACATCACGACCGGGGACAGCTATTCCAATCCTGTGGCCCCGTCGAGCGACGCCATCATGGCGCTCGCCATGGATACCGGACGGCTGGTCTGGGTTCGACAGACCCTTGCCGGCGACACCTGGAATCTTGGATGCCTCGAACAGACGCCAGAAGGCCGGGCGAACTGTCCCGACGCCAAGGCACCTGACTTCGACTTTGGCAGTTCACCGGTTCTCACGACGTTGGCGAATGGTCAGCGCCTGCTGCTGGCAGGTCAGAAGTCGGGCATGTTGTACGCGCTCAACCCTGATGACGGAAAACCCGTCTGGGAGATTCGCGCTGGCGACGGCGGCGTGCTGGGCGGGATCGAATGGGGATTTGCGGTGGACGGCACGAGCGCATACGTCGCGCTTTCGAGCGCGTTCGAAAAGAAGCCGGGTGACGCCGGCGGTATGGTGGCAGTTCGGCTGGCCAACGGAGAGACTCAGTGGCGCACGCCACCAGCCAAAGACACATGCGGAACGCGCACAGGCTGCAACAGCGCTCAGCCCGGTGCTGTCACGGCCATCCCAGGTGTGATCTTCTCGGGAAGTCTCGACGGGCATCTGCGGGCGTACGAGTCAGAGACGGGCCGCATCATCTGGGATATCGACACGACCAGTGAGGTGAAAACCATCAATGGCGTGACGGCCCGTGGCGGATCGCTCAATGGTCCGGGAGCGACCATTGCGGGAGGGATGGTCTACGTCAATTCCGGATACGCTCTCGGTTTCATGCCGGGCAACCTCCTGCTGGCCTACTCTGTAGATGGCAAGTAGCTTTCAGCGTCGAGGGTAGTACACGCTGTCGGCTGGAAGCTTTTCGGTGAGGTAATCCTGATGCTTGAATGGATATGACGGGCGTGGCTTCGAGGTGATAAACGCTGCCAGCAACTGCGCTTCTTCGTCTGTAAGGCTTCCCGGGTCGAGATATGGCATCGAATAGCGGATGATACCCGCGAGCGTATACACGCGCGCCGCGCCGGCGCCGTCATTCCACGAATCAGGTCCCCACAACGGACCGGGCTTCTTGTCGCCAATGGCGACCCCCTGGCCATCCGTGCCGTGGCAATTTGTGCATTTCTCTATGAAGAGGGCCTCGCCCCTCTGCGGATCCAGCGCCGCGACCGGAATGAGATTGCTCGGGGGGATGACATTCTGGCCGCGCCAAGGCGGATTCGTCCCCACCTCGTATCCACGCGCCAGCCAGGTAATGTAGGCGGAGAGCGCAAGAACCTCTCTCGAGGTCGTCGATGGAAGCCCGCCTCTCGCGCGTTCTTCATCCGGAGAGTCTTCTCCATTCACTTCGATCGTCCCCGTGGCATTCTGACTTCGCAGGAAGCAATCGACAATGCGGTCGCCGAGTGTGTAGAGGCGTCCTGAGCGCCGGTTGTATTCGGGGAACATTCCGGCAATGCCGACAAGGGGCAACGACCGTTCTCGTTGACCGCCATTCAGATGGCAGTTGTTGCACGAAACCTTACCGGGCGTGAACCTGGGCGCCTCGGCGGGTGTATTCGTAAAGATTCGGAATCCCCACCGAATGTCGGCCGACAACTGCGAATCATCCAATGTGGGATCGGTCTGAGGATTCTTGGGGAAATCCCAGGCGGTCACCATCGTGGTTCGTGAGGGTACAAGTGGACCCGCCAGTGCGTACCGAGCAATGGGCGGCCTGGTGGCGTCGCCACCGGGCGAACAGCCAACAGCACCCGCCAGCGTAAGGGCAGAAGCGATTCGGCGAAAACGGTGCGTCATGTGAAGCGAACAGACAGTAGCGTAATATGACTGGGGCTCAGGCTTCTTTCAAGAATACTCCAACGAAAGCGAGGCTATCGTGGTGGACGTCCCGCTGGCTCGTCGTTCCTTCCTTTCCCGGTTTGGCGGCGGCCTCACCGTGTTGAGCGCCGCCCTGAGCGGGAGTACGGCAAACGCTCAGGGGCAATCAGCCGCCTCTGGTCGCTGGCAGCCGAGCCGTCACCCGCAAGACGATTGGCTGGACGAGCTCCCGGGGAAGCACCGGTTCCTGCTCGACACGACCACGACCGACGGCCTCGGGGAAGCGCTGCTTTACACGAACAACTATTTTCTGGCGAACCAAAATTCGTACGGATTAGCGAACACCGATCTGGCCGTCGTTATCGTCGTCAGGCATTTCTCGACGGCGTTTGCTTATAACGACGCGATCTGGACGAAATACGGAAGCATGCTGGCCTCGCGCATCAATTTCAACGATCCTCAGACCAAGCAACCGCCCAAGCTGAACGTGTACAACTCGCCGGCACACGTCGGGACGCTACCCAGTTTTGGCACGACGCTCGATAGCGTGCTGAAACGCGGTGTGCAGCTTGCCGTGTGTCAGTTGGCCACGCGCTTCTTTGCTGCCGGGATCGCCGAAGCGACGGGTGGCAATGCCGACAACGTCTACAAAGAGTTTGCGGCCAACCTCGTCAGCAATTCGCATCTGGTTCCAGCAGGAATTGTCGCCATTAACCGCGCACAAGAACGAGGATATGCGTTTGCCAAGGCCGGGTAGACGTCCAGTTCTATGGCGTCTTCGCTGCGCCAGGTACGGGAAGATCACTCCCCGCGACGCGTCGCTGAAATTTCCAGCGACCGTTCTCTCGAATCAGAGCGTCGTCGTAATGGCCGGCCTGCGCGATGATCGGCCTGCCGTCGGTTCCGGGAACAACGAAGGCCCAGCGCGACCATGCCACAGCTTCGTCGCCCTGGACATCGATCGCAAAGTTGGACAACAGATGGTAGTTGTTCGCACGGTTCGGTGCAGTGCCGATATTCTTTTCCATGAAGGCTTGAATGGCAGCCGGACCCTGCACGCTGCCGAACCCACCCACCCACGTACCGTCCTTGGCAAACAGTCGCGAGTAAGCGCCAAAGTCGCGTGAGTCGAGGAAACGACCGTAGTCAAGCAGCAACAAACGGATTTCTTCGCGATCCTCGAGACGCTGAATGCGTGCCGTTAGTTCGCGATCTTCGCCAGCGCGTTGCGCCTGCCCGATGACAGGTATCAGGCACGCGCCAACCAGCAAGAGCAGTGCAATGTGCCAGGCCTTCATCCTTCACCCGATCCTTCCTTCGCGCGTCGGGTGGTCTAAAGACCCGCCGCTACAGGAGCCATGGCGGGTCTCAAGACCCGCCGCGACAAAGGGCGTTCGCGACTACGCCGGTAGAGGCGGGTCTAGAGACCCGCCGACATGCTACGGTCGGGAGCAAATTATACGGGGATCGTACGTCTCGAGCGAGCGCCGTTCACCGGTGAGCGGTCAGACGACGGTCGGGCGGTCGAGCGATGGCGCGCCCGTGTCGGAGAACCGGATGTTGAGGGATCGCTCGATGGTTCGAAGGGCGTCGAGTTCCTCGACGCCGACGAGCGTGAGCGCGGTACCGACCGCGGCGGCTCGTCCCGTGCGACCGACACGGTGGAGATAGGAATCGGGGCTGTCTGGCAGATCATAGTTGACGACGTGCCCGATGCCGTCGATGTCGAGACCACGTGCGGCGATGTCGGTGGCGATGAGTGCCGTGTAGCGCCCACTTCGGAATCCTTCGATCGCTGCGCTACGTTGACCCTGCGTCCGGTTGCCGTGAATCGCGACACAACGCACGCCGGCTCTGGTGAGCCGGTTACAGAGCCGCTCGGCACCATGTTTCGTTCTGGTAAAGACGAGCGTCGAACCTTGTGTGCGACGAAGGAAGGTGGCCAGCCAGGCCGTCTTGTCCGACGCCGGCACCTCGTGCTTCCGATGCTCGATGGTCCCGGGAAGCCCGCCTCCCCCATCGATTCGAATCATTCGTGGGTCGCGCATGATCCCCGATGCCGATCGGAATACGTCGTCAGACATCGTCGCCGAGAAGAACAACGTCTGGCGCACTTGGGGGAGGGTCTCAACAATCCGGCGAACATCGGGCCAGAAGCCCATGTCCAGCATCCGGTCGGCTTCGTCGAGCACCAGCACTTCGAGACCATCAAACCTCGTGGCGCCAGCGCGAAGATGGTCTAGCAGCCGTCCGGGCGTGGCCACGACCAGATCGGCCGGGGCGCGAAGCGCGTGCGACTGGGTAGCGGCGCCGACACCACCGTAGACCGCGACACTGGACAGCCCGGTGTCATAGGCGAATCCGTCAACATCGCCATCGATCTGAACGGCCAGCTCGCGAGTCGGCGCGAGTACGAGCACTCTCGTCGAGGCCGGTGCCCCCACCTGAGGACGGGCCGTCAGTAGCCTCTGCAAGATTGGTATCAGGAACGCCGCGGTCTTGCCCGTACCGGTTTGCGCGCACGCAATCACGTCTGCCCCACCCAGGACCAGCGGGAAGGTGGCGCTCTGAACAGGTGTGGTCAGCTCAAACCCGCGCGCTAGGACCGCTCGCGAGAGTCGGGCGTCCAAGTCGAGTGCCGCAAACTGCAGCGGTGCCGAATTGTGTGCCGTCCATTGAACAGCGACCGGCGGTGCCGTCTGTGATGTCTGACGACGGTGACGGGGAGACGAAGCTTGACGACGTCCGGAGCGCGAACGACGACGAAACGAACTGTGTGAATACAAGTTATCGACTGAACGTGAGGACGCTCTTCTGAGGGAGAGTCAACGGGCAGGATGGCTCCGGAGAAATCTCAATACCTACGCTCTAGCCTCCTTCGACATTATGGCACAGTTCAGGCCACTTCCCTATTTCCGCTTGATGACCACCACGCTGATGTCATCGCGGGGCCTGCCGAGTGCCAGAACATCCTGTTTGATGGCTTCAAAGATCTCCATTGCACTCCGCTCCTTGACCTCCGTCAGCGTCCTTTCAAGACAACCGGGAAAGTAGGGACCCGTGCGGGTGACGTGCTCCGACAAGCCGTCTGTATGGAGCAGCAGGATGTCGCCTTCACCCATCAGCATCCACTCATTCAGTTGATACTGATCCTTGAAGCCCAGCACGCTGTTTGTGGTATGGCGGTCGGTCACGTGCAGCGATGGCAGAAGCCCGATGGGAGGGAACGACACGCACAGGTCCTGGCCGACTTCCATGAAGCGATCGTACCGTCTCGAGAAGACTGCCGGCGGCGGCTGTGCCGCCGAAATAAACCTGAACATGGCGTCCTCCGAGATCTCACCATAAACCATCGAAATGAATTTGCGTTCGCCGGATGATTTGTAGAAACGCGTGTTCAGATTCTCAAAGAGCCGCTCGGTGATCTGTCCGAACATGTCCAGCTCGTAGATCGAACCCAGGAGAAAGGCCTGGTGCATCATGGCGGCCAGCAGTGCGTCGGTGACCTGATGCCCTGCGACATCAATGACCACGATTCCTGCCATTTTTTCGCAGCGCCTCAGATTCTCGACAAGCTCCGGCTTGTCTTGGTCGATCGCGCTGGCGATCCTGACCTGAAGATCGTACCGCTGTTTGAAGTCGACATAAATGATGTGATCTCCTCCCACCGACCCGTTGAGTGCAAGAGTGCCACCGAATACCTCGACTCCCGCGATATTTGGGAGTTCACCTGGCTGAGGCACGAGGTACTTGGCAATGTCCTGGAAGTTATTCAGCTCGTCGGTCAGGTGCTCCAGCAAGTCTCCCATGTCTGATCGATACATCGATGTCGTACTCCGTTGACGGATCTGCGTACTTGTTGATGGGTCCGCGTAACAATGACACCCGCGGATTTGTCGACGAACGCCTCTCAGGGGTCCGTCTTCGGCAGTTTCTCACTCTGGTCGAACTCGGACGAGTGAGACTGCCGCTCGCGGTGCAAGGATGATTCCAGCGGGTGGCGTGCCGCACCATGTCGATGTGAGGGGCGTAAACTGCGCGAGCGCACTCATCCACTCATGGCACAAACAGACTGATTTGTCGCCCTCACGTCGGAGAATGAACAAGTCTGTCCGTTTTGTTTCGAGGGCTGATAGCTGATGGCCGATGGCTGTCGGCTCTCTTATCGTCTTTGTGACCAGGTCGGTCCGGTTCGGTCCGGCACGTTGAGGGCAGTGAAGACTCCCAGCGCTTCCATTGACGCGATCAGCTCATCCCGAAGCGCCTCGAGCTCGGTGATCTTCTGGTGTTGACTGACCAGATGGCGTTCGTAGATGACCATCTCGCTCCAGTACTCGACCATGACATATCGCGAGGAGTCGGTCTGGTCGCGCATGAACGAGCAGCCTAAAAATGACCGGCTGAAACGGTTCATCGCAGACCAGGCGCCATTGGCGCCATAAAATTCTTCGAACTCCGCGCTGCGGCCGCTGAGGACGTGAAATTGCCAGACGATCGCAATCATGACGATGACTCCCGCCGCTCGATGCACATACCGTGCCTTTGTGTGCT
>DATBJG010000095.1:0-8358 GCA_036556585.1 Vicinamibacterales bacterium | reverse complement strand
CTGCCGTGTTCCCCGACCAGGTGGCCTGTGCGGAGAATCTGGTTGGTGACATTCGCATCCCTGACCACCCACTGGTCAACGAAACGATTCGCGACTGTCTACATGAGGCCATGGATCTCGACGGCCTTCGGACGCTGATCGAGCGGATCGACTGTGGCGACATCCGGGCTGTGGCGATCGACACGGCCGAACCGTCGCCGCTTTCACATGAGATCCTCAACGCAAATCCGTACGCCTACCTGGACGATGCACCGCTCGAAGAGCGACGGGCGCGTGCCGTGCAGATGCGTCGAACGCTTGGGCCGGAGGCCGGTGAGATTGGCGCGCTGGATGCGGCCGCAATCGCTGAAGTTGCCAGCGAGTCATGGCCTGTCGTCCGCGATCCGGACGAGCTCCATGATGGGCTGTTGACGCTCATCGCGGTCCCGCCGGTGGTCGAATGGAGGTCATTCTTCGACGCGCTGACCGCCTCACGGCGCGCGACAACACTCACCGTCGGTGACACGCCATTCTGGGTACCGGCGGAACGGCTCGCGCTTGCCCGGGTCCTGTACCCGGATGCCACCATGGCCCCCGACATTCACGCAATCGATCGAGGACCCCTTCCAGATCGCGAGTCGGCGGCCACCGAGGTCCTGCGCGGCTGGCTCGAGTCTACTGGCCCAACGACCGCTACAGAGATGGCGACGCGCCTGGCCATGCCGCGCGACCTCGTTGAAGCGGCTCTCGTCAGGCTCGAATCAGAGGGACAGATTCTTCGCGGCCGGTTCGGTTCGACCGGACAGACTGAAACCGGCTGGTGCAACCGACGTCTGCTTGCGCGTATCCACCGACTCACGATCGGGCGGCTTCGGCGCGAGATTCAGCCTGTCACGGCTGCCGAATTCACACGGTTCCTGTTCCGGTGGCAGCACCTCGCGCCTGGCACTCAACTCCACGGGGTTGAGGGCACACTTCATGTGCTGGCACAACTCCAGGGCTACGAGATTTCGGCCGCGGCCTGGGAAAGCGACGTACTGCCGCGCCGAATCGCCAACTATTCCCCGGAATTGCTGGATCGTTTGTGTCTCGCCGGTGAGGTGATGTGGGGACGACTGTCGCCGCATCCAGCCTTCAACATCTTTGAATCCGTGGACGGCAGCGGAGCCGGGCAGCGAAGTGGTCGTCGCGTCCGGCCGACGCGGGTTGCACCCGTCACGATTTTTCTGCGTGAGGATGCGCGGTGGCTGCTCGATTTGGGTCAGAGTCGGCAGGAGCCATCCCTCTTTGGATCCCCGCTCTCGCATCCAGCAAGAGAGGTTCTCGAAGCTCTGACGCGCCTCGGAGCGTCGTTCATGGCCGAGCTCGTCCGCGCAACCAGGCGTTTGCCAAGTGAAATCGAAGACGCGCTCTGGGAACTTGCCGCGGCTGGAATCGTCACGGCAGATGGTTTTGAAAATCTTCGCGCGCTGGTCGATCCCAAGCGGAGGCGTGGTGAAGGCCGGGATCGTCTGCGGCGTCCACGACATGCAGCAGGTCGATGGGCCCTGCTCTCTCCTCAGGCCCGGATACCTGACGCGGTGAGCACCGACTCACTCCCAAGTCCACATGCGCTCGCAGCCGAACGGGCGGACGCGTTCGCAAAACAACTCCTGCTCCGGTGGGGCGTGGTATTTCGCGATCTGCTTGCTCGAGAGACGCTGGCTCCGCCTTGGCGAGAGCTCCTCGTCTCGCTGAGGCGTATGGAAGCGCGCGGCGAAGTTCGCGGCGGACGATTCGTGGAAGGCTTTCTCGGCGAGCAGTTCGCCCGCCCGGACGCGGTCGAGGCACTGCGTGCGACGCGCCGCATGGATGTGCCATTGGGAACGCTACGTGTCGCCGCAGCCGATCCTCTCAATCTGGTGGGGATCACCACTCCTGGTCCAAGGGTGAGCGCGCTGGCCAATCAATTTGTGGATGTTCTGCCGCCGCAACCAGCGATCGCGTAAATGGGGGTCTGACCCTATTTTTTGCGTAGATCGTAAGGCTGCGGTCACGAGGCTAGCCAGATTCACGATTTACGAAACAATGGGGTCAGACCCCATTTTCAGCAACGCTCGGACCTGGTCGTCGGACGTCTGCGAGAAATCTTCGTACCAATCCCCAACAGCCACGAACGTCTCCGGCGTGCTGAGACAGATGAGCCGATCGACCTCGTGTCGCAGGTCATCGCACGCATCTGCGGCGGCCACTGGCACTGCCACCACGACTTCCGCCGGACGCTGACGCCCGATGGCTGCGACGGCAGCTCTCATTGTCGATCCCGTCGCCATGCCATCGTCAACGAGTATCGCGACATGGCCGGTGAGCTGCGGGAGAGGCTTGTTGCCGCGATAGGAATGCATCCGCCGCTCCAGTTCCTCTCCCTCGACCTTCGCAACAGCGTCGAGCACGTGTCTCGGAATGCCGTACGTGCGGACGACTTCGTCGTTCAGTACTTCAATTCCCCCGCTCGCGATCGCGCCCATCGCCAGCTCGCGATGCCATGGCACGCCAAGCTTTCGCACGAGAAACACGTCGAGCGGCACCGAGAGGCGGCGAGCAATTTCCAGAGCAACCGGCACCCCGCCGCGCGGTAGGGCCAGCACGAGGACATCAGAGCGAGCGCTGTACTCCGCAAGTTGTTCCGCGAGCAATTGGCCTGCCTCGGCACGGTCTCGAAATCGACGCTCGAGTGCCATGACTGTCTATCAGCAGACAGGTTGTCGCGCATTGCTGCACGAGGCGGAATCGCGCGCGTCGTCAGACCCGATCATCAACTCCCACGACGCCAGCCGTCTTGGCGCAGTGGGCGCAGCAGTAGAAGGTTCCTTCCGCCTCGATCCCGTGCCCCACAATCCGACAGCGGCAATGGGCGCACGTGGGCGCAAGCGCATGGATCGCGCATTCGAAGCTGTCAAAGGTATGCGGCTTTCCGGCGTGAATGACCTCGAACGACTTGTCGTAGTTGTTCCCGCAGACCTCGCACTGGGCCATAAGGCGTCCTCCTGTGACGGCAATCACGCCGGGAGGTAGCAACGTATGTGCCCGGTCGAGGTGGAGCCTACTTTTTCACCGTGAAGGGAACCCAGAAGCGCGTCGTTTCCCAATCGAGTTGCAGACGTCCGCCGCCGGCCGCAGCAGGAACGGCCGCGATCGTGAGTTGTTCGACGGGCTGCGGCAACCCTTCAATCACAGGGTCGAGGCGCACGAAATCCTGGTCCTGGTTGTACACGGTATGGAACTGCCCGGTCTGCTTGTTGATGATGAACTTCCAACTCGTCTCGCCGGTGAGTGTGTAGAGGGAATAGGATCCTGCCGGCAGCAAGGTGTCGCCGAAGAGCAGATCGTTGGTCGTCTGGATGATCGTTGCTTCGTCGGCGCCTGGCATCCAGATTCGGCCGTAGGTAATGAGGCTTCCAAAGATCTTTCGCCCACGCATCGACGGGCGGCCGTAGGTAATCGTAATCGTGGCCCCGTCGACAACGCTGCTGTGCGTTTCGTGAGGACTGAGGCGTGCCTGCTGCGCGACAAGCGGGGCGTCGAGCACGGTAGCGGTCATCGCGACAAGACTCCAGGCCAGGACGTTGTTCTTCATGGAACCTCCGGAATCCGACACAGCCAGTTGATCACTGCGGCTTTCCAAACGTTTCGTTCAGGAGATCGACCAGCGTCTTCCAATGCCGCTCAGATGCCGCGCGGTCGTACACAGGATGCCCGGTCACGGCAAACCCATGTCGCGCGCCTGGATAGACTTCCAGGGTGAACGGCACCCCGCTCGACTGTAAGGCTTGTTCGAGACGCTGGCGCTCTTCGGCTGAAAAGTTGTGATCGATTTCGGCCACGCCCAGGTACAAGCGAGCCCGCATGGCCGGCGCGAGCCGGTGGGGACTGTCAGGTCGCTCGGTTGCGAGCGCAGCGCCATGAAATGACGCTGCAACGGCAACCGTATCGGGAAAGGTACCGGCTGCCATCAACGCCTGCCGTCCGCCCATGCAGTACCCGACACATGCGATTCGCGAACCTGCCACGACCTCCTGACCGCGCAAGTAGTCGAGGCACGCCGCCGTATCCTTCATCACGAGCGCGTTGTCGATGGCGCGGAGGTATCGCATCATGCGATCCCGTTCCGGACCTTCTTTGAAAGCGCTGTTTGGATCGAACGGATCGTGTGGGCCCGTACGGTAATAGAGGTTGGGAACGATGACGACGTATCCGTGGGACGCGAGACGGTGAGCCATCCCGAGAAGATCGGGTCGCACGCCCATCGCATCCATATAAAACACGACGGCAGGCCGCGGGCGCTGTCCGTCGGGCTGACAGACGTAACAGTCCATGCGGCCGCCGTCGGTCGTCAAATCAACACGCTGCTCGTTCACGCTCCAGCATCATACCCATACCGACGTCAGTAGACCCACTGGAATCGTGTGTGGACCTTGTGGGTAACGCCATCAAACCCTACCCGGTTGAGCGCCGTTCGAAAGCTGAGGGATCGACGTCACGTTTCAAGGCTGAAGGCTCAAGTCTCAAGCCTGAGACTTGAGCCCCCCTGCCTGCTGCCGTCTGCCTACTGCCGGGCCATCGCCACGCGCATCTCGGCCTCGCTATCCTTAATCAGCTCGCCGCTGACATCCACGATCGCACTGTGGATGGTTCCGGTGAACGTGAATGGCGGCGTGTACCCCGCCGTTACAGGCGAGCCCGGGTCAGCGCCCGCCGTGACGCCCCCACCAAGACCCACGCAGATGCCAATCGTTTTCGGCAGGTCCAACTGCCCGACCAGCTTGCCGTCGATGTAGAGCTGCCCGCGGCCTGGAGCACCGAGTCCCTTTGAAAGATCGGGTTTTCCGGTCACCTCGAACTCGTAACGCAGCTTGTGCCGGCCCGTTGGCACTTTTTCCGTCGACTCAAAGTGAAAGAGCGTGTCGGCCACGTAGTTGTAGGCGTAGTGTAACTTCCCACCTTGCACATAGAAGGAGTACCCGCCGTCGTTGCCGCCATGTGAAAGCAGCACGCCCTCGGCGCCCTCCTTGGGAATGTCGGCGTCAATCTCGATGCTGTGCGCCCGGTTGAGGATGTTCACGGCCGCATTACTCGGCACCGACTGCGTCCCCGGGTAATACGAGTACCGTTTGCGATCGACCGCGATTTGCGGGCGCGGATCACCCAGACGCAATGTGCCGCGCGAATCAATTGGCAGCACGTTGTACTTGCCGGCCTCGACGTACCACATGCCGATCATCTCGATCAGTTTGTCGCGGTTCTTCTCGGCCAGATTGTGGTTCTCGGCGAAATCCTTTTCGAGGTTGTAAAGCTCCCAGTGTTTGGCGTCCTGCTCGGTCAGGGTCTTGGCATCCATCTTCGCACCAAAGCCCTTGCCCGCCTCTGTAAACGACGTGCCCGGCCACGGACAGACCGCGCGCCAGCCATCGTGATAGAGCGACCGGTGGCCGAACATCTCGAAGTACTGAGTGAGATGCCGGATTGGAGCCTTGGCGTCGTTGAACGTGTGCGCAAAGCTGAGGCCCTCGATTGGTGATTGGGTCACACCCTTGATCGTGTTCGGCGCCTCCAGACCCAGCGCTTCGAGCACGGTTGGCACCATGTCGATGGCATGTGCGTACTGAGTGCGGATCTCGCCCTTCGTCTTGATGCCTTTCGGCCAGGAGACGATGAATGGATCGCTGACGCCGCCGCGATACGTCTCGCGCTTCCAGCGGCGGAACGGTGTGTTGCCGGCAAACGTCCAGCCCCACGAATAGTGATTGAAATACTTGGGTCCGCCGATGTCGTCGATTGCCGCCAGGTTCTGCTGGAGACTATCAGGGACGTTGTTGAAGAACTTATTCTCGTTCACCGATCCGGTTGGCCCCCCCTCGGCGCTCGCCCCATTGTCGGAGATGAACATGACGAGCGTGTTGTCCCACTCCCCGATGCTCTTGAGGAAATCGAACAGCCGGCCGTACTGGTGATCGGTGTGCGTGAGGAAGCCCGCAAAGACTTCCATCATGCGCGCGTACAGCTTGCGCTCGTCGGCCGAGAGATCTTTCCAGGGTGCCACGTCCGGATCGTGGCGCGACAACTCCGCGTCCTTCGGAACGATCCCCAGCTCTTTCTGTCGCGCGAAGGTCTTCTCCCGATACACGTCCCAACCTTCGTCGAATTTGCCCTTGTACTTGTCGGCCCATTCTTTCGGCACGTGATGCGGCGCGTGCATGGCGCCAGGACAGAAGTACATGAAGAAGGGCTTGTTCGGCGCGACTTGTTTGGCGTCGGCAATAAAACCAATCGCGTGGTTCACCAGGTCTTCGGTGAGGTGATAGCCGTCTTCAGGAGACTTCTCCGGTTCGACCGAATGGTTGTCGTAGATGAGCTCGGGATAGTACTGGTGCGTGTCGCCGCCCAGAAAACCGTAGTAGCGTTCGAAGCCGCGACCTAGCGGCCAGCGATCGTACGGACCGGCAGCGCTGGTCTGCTCGCTGGGTGACAGATGCCACTTCCCCAGCGCATACGTGTTGTACCCCTGCTGCAGCAGGATGTCGGACAGGAATCCGTTTTCGAACGGGATGTACCCATTGCCTCCCGGGTACCCGGTCGACCCTTCCGTAATGCACGACATGGCGTTCGAGTGATGATTACGCCCTGTCAGGATGCACGAGCGCGTGGGCGAGCACAGCGCGGTCGTGTGCATGTTCATGAAGCGCAGTCCGCCCGCAGCCAGCGCGTCGAGATTCGGCGTCGCAATCGGGCTTCCATAGCACCCCAGCTGGCCGAAGCCGGTATCGTCCTGAACGATGAAAATCACGTTGGGCGCGCCTTGCTTGGAACGAAGTGGCTGCGGCCAGGAAGGTTGCGAGACATCAAACGTACGCCCGAGAACGCCGTTGAAAGCCGACCCGGGTTTGTACTCCTTCAACGCCATAACAATCTCTCCTCTCGAAAGAATCCCAGTTTTTGCCCCTCGCGTTGCGCGGCTGCAGGTCAGGATGACGCCAGCCGATACAACGCCATATGAAAGTCACAACGCTTGCGTGTGTGTTCGTGAGCAAGGATGGGCAGCTTTCCATCCGACTCGTCGAGCCCCCATTACCGCTCGAATACCAGGTCCCGTCTATTCCCCCGGGCATGACACAAGCCGCCCGCGCCCTCGGTCTCGTACCCGAAATCCGGACGTTCAAGCGGACCGCCGCCGACGGGATGCCGATGTACGAAGAAATCTGACGACCTTCGAGATTAGACTCCCTAATAGCGTCCCGAGAGCAGGTCCTGTCTCGCCTTTGCGAGCACCGTCTGCTGCTCTTTCGCCACCTTCGGGTTCTCGAGCTTCAAGTCCTCAATCGCCTCGGTCACAATCGCAGACAGGTAACCTACCGGCTGAACGAACGACCAAGCAAACCGATCACGTCGTCGATCATGGATCCGTCACGGTTCTGATCGAGCGTGGCACCGAGCATCCCCATCAGCCCACCACCTGCTGGTGCCGGTTGTGCCAGCCGTCCGCCGCCTTGCGTGGCTTGCCTCGCCATTGCTCCCATCATCAGTGCGGCAACCATCGGCAACATCCGTTTGAGCACGTCCTCGCTCAACCCGGTCTGCGCTGCGGCGCGACTCGCGACCTGTCGGCTCACGTCCTTGCTGCCGAAGACGTGCCCCAGAATTCCGTTGCCGTCGCTGATGCTGTCTGCCCGGCCCAGCACTGTGGGGTTGTCGAGATATTGCGAGTGCTGACCGTGTGACAGTGCCGACACAAGCCCGTCCAGCCCACCGGTGCTTTGAGCGTTGCGCTGAAACCCCGCGGCTAGTGCCGGGACGAGTGCGGCCAGGGCCGTTGTGGTTTGCTGTTGGCCCAGTCCAAGTTGAGATCCGATTTCCTGCACTGCCGCTCCGCCCTGCGCGTTCGAGATGAGATCGAGAAGATTCATGCCTTGCTCCTTTCGAAGCTGGGGCATGAATTCAAGACGCGCGCCAGAGCAATTTGCACCGAACGATCCAACTCGCTCCGTAGATTGGGATAAGCGGTGGCGCTGACACATGCCGCCACGACATCTCGTGGCGGATAACCGGGAAGGATCGTGGCCGAAAAAAGGGGGCGCGGAAACCTCCCGACCCCCTTTTTTCCTTGGACTACTTGGGGAGGACTACGGTGTCGATGACGTGAATGACACCGTTCGACTGAAAGACGTTGGCTTGGGTGATTCGAGAGACATCGCCTTTTTCATCCTTGAGCACGATGTCCTTTCCGTCCATCATGGCCCACAGTGTTCCACCGCTGACGGTCTTCAGCCAGGTCGTGCCGTCGCCCTTCTTCATCTGCTTCTTGAGCTCATCGCTCGACAGCCGGCCCGACACCACGTGATAGGT
>DATBJG010000094.1:0-11684 GCA_036556585.1 Vicinamibacterales bacterium | reverse complement strand
TGCGTTCTCCGGCGCGAGATCCACTGAGGGCGTATCGAAGGCCAAGGTTTCCTTCGTGGCAGGCGTACTCGTACATCCCGTAGTCCGCCATCCGAGTCAACGGGAAGGCAACGGTCCATGGCATCGTCCATGTCTGCGGATCGTGGACCGTCGCTTCGTAGCGGATCGTGTCGTTCGACACGCGCGTGAACCGTTCTACGAGTCCCATTCCTGTACTGTTGGGGACACCGCCTCCGCTCAACCCTACGCCAATTCTGTCGGTGAAGTTGGTGGTTTCGACGACCAGCGTGTCACCTTCCCAGCGACCGCGGGCATCGCCCATATACTGTCGAATCGATGGCGACAGATGCGGACGGCCATCAAGGGAAATGATGCGAAAGTCGTGCACCATTTCATAGCGGAGCGCGACGAAGCCGGGCGCCTGGGTAATATCGATACCGCTGTTGTAAAGCACTGGAAGCGTCGAGCCAAGCGCACCGCGCGAAATACAACGTTCCCACATCGTAAAGTCTTCTGGACCATTCAGTGGAGCGCTACCCATCGTCCCTCTCGGCGCCGCGGCCGCGCGCGCCTGGCCTTCGGGAGTCAGCGCGGGCATGCGACCGTCAGGAGGATCGATGATGAGCGACGTCTGCCGTTGCGACTTGCCCCACTCCACCCAATGACCTGGAGCGCCGGTCGCCCCACCCGCACCTTCGTTGGCCATGCGGACGATCATTTCCTGTTCGCGCTTTTCCTGGGCCACGTGCTCCTCGGCGGTCATGAAGAGCCGGGTACCGTACTGCGGCGCTCGCTGCACCGGAACCCTGACCATATCGATGCTCGGCCAGATGCCGGTGAGATCCGGATCGCCCCATGACGTGCGCGGAACGACATATCCTGCCGCCTTGGGCGCCACCTGTTCCGCCGGGCTTTGCGCAGCGCTTACAGCCATCAACGCACTCAAGAAGCTGGAGAGCGCCAACCACTTCACCCACGCACGATGCCCAGACTTCATCGAGACCTCCGTCTTCTTCAAGAAGTATAATGGGTCGAGTCGATCACGAAGGACGAAACAGAACACCATGAACATTTCGCACGCGCTGGCACTCTCCATTTTCGTCGGACTGACTGTGATGCCTGTTGTCGGTCAACAGGCGCAATCGAGCGTCCCGCGCACGGCCTGGGGAGATCCGGACCTGCAGGGAGTCTGGCCCAGCACGCACATGGTGGGCGTCCCCTTTGAGAGACCCGATGAGTTCGGGCAGCGCAAGCTGCTCACCGACGCGGAGTTTGCGGCTCGAGAAAAACAGGCCACCCGTCAGGCACAACTGGACACGGCCGACTTCAACATCGACAAGCCCTCGGCGGACATCATTGCCATGGGTGACGTGGGAGGACCAACCTCGCCGCCACCGCACTGGCTGGAACGTGGCGAGCCCTCGCGACAGTCCTCCCTGGTCGTCGATCCGCCGAACGGCAAATTGCCGCCAATGACGCCTGAAGGTGAGGTGCGGCAACGGTCGGTTGTGAGTACTTATGTGAAGTACACAGGCTTCAACAGCGCGTCGGAACTCGGGCCGTACGATCGGTGCATCTCGCGCGGTGTCGTCGGTTCGATGATGCCGGTCGTTTACAACAACGGGAACCTCATCCTGCAATCCCCTGGGTACGTCGTCCTGCACAATGAGATGATCCACGAAACCCGAATCATCCCGCTCGACGGGCGACCGCACCTGTCGCCGACCCTCAGGTCCTACATGGGGGATTCTCGCGGCCGCTGGGAAGGCAACACGCTCGTCGTTCGCACGACGAACCTCAACGGCAAGACCGGAATGCTCGCCAACGGCATGATGCTCTATCCGAGCGACGGTCTGGAGCTGATTGAGCGCTTCACTCGGACGAGCGCGGACTCGATTGAATATGAAGTGACGGTGATCGACCCGAAGACCTGGACTCGACCCTGGAAGGCGTCGCTGTCACTGCGGGGTGATCCGGACTACCAGATTTTCGAATACGCCTGCCACGAGGGCAACCACGCCATGACGAACATCTTGTCGGGGTCTCGCGCCGACGAGGGGAAAAAATAGTGGTCGGTGGGCAGGGGTTGGCGGTCGGTGCTCAGCGTATCGTGGAGCCTTTAGGCTCCGCATTCCGGCACACATAGTTCGCAGGATCCGTCGTAGTCCCCTTCCCCTTGTACATTGCTATTCGCGGATACGCGCACACCAGACGTTTACGTTCTTCCTTGCCTTCGTCCGTGAAGCGGGTCACGACAATCTGATCCGGTGCCCTGCCGGTTGTCTTCCACTCGCGAAGAATGCGAACGAGATCGACGTCGTGGTGAGGTTTGTAGGCTGGTGTCAGGCAATGGTCCATGCCCGGAACCATGAACAACCTGACTGAATCGCGCACCTTCTGCGCGCTCATCTTTTTCACGACCGCCTCGTAGTAGTCCACAAAACTTCCCGGTGCCAGAGTGTGGTCATTCCACCCTCCGAGCAGGAGCAGCTTTCCGCCCCGGGCAATGAACCGGCTCAGATCCGGATTGACCGCGTCGATCACACGGTTCTCGGGCGCCTCGGCAAGATCGACGTGGGTGTCGAAGTTGGGCAGGCCGTTCTTGTAATCCCACGTCTGATCCCGGAACACCAAGTTGCGGTAGAAACCCGGGGCGTAACCATAAGGTGCCGGGCCCGCCATCGGCTCCCACCCGAGCTCCCCGCCTGGGACCATTGGCGCAAAAAGATACTTCCCCGTTCTCGCGTGTACGGCCGGACTGTAGATCTGTCGGACCGCCTCAACCTGCGGCGCCGTGAGGCAGTTGGGACCTTCGCCACCTTTGCAAAGGAGACTGGCTGGATCGTACTTGCAACGCGGCGGATCCTCGATGATGCCGTCCTTGACGCCGTCCTTCAGATCGCATGCGTCGACCGCCGCCTGATGGATGATCGCGTATTTACTCGGCGGAATGTAGTGGGCTTCGGATTTGTGCGTCGCTTGATACACCCACATCTGCCCGATCCCATGGTGAGTCGGGTCGTACACAAAGCCGACGGCTGCCGCGGCGTCGAGATCCTCGGGCCAGTCCTGCACGAGTTGCAGCGCGTCTCGTGAACCGCCTCCTCCGCACTCATTCATGACTGTGAAATGCGGGCCCTTGCCGTAGAACGCGCCAACCACGGCTTTCGCCTTCGACACCATCAAGTGGTACGGCAGGCTCGTCATGTCCGAAACCTTCCATGGTCCGCCACCGTCGTGTCCGCGATTTGTGTTGGCCGTGGCCGCCCCGGCAAGCAGAAGTTCGGCCATACCCCCGTACCCGATTGTGCCCCCGGCAAAGCCGCTTGCCGCTGGCCTGAAGTCGCCGTTCCAGTTCTGGACCGGCATCCAGACCTCAATCTTCACGTCGGTGTCACCGGGACGGCTCACTGTGCCTGTCACGCGGCAGAACACCGGCAGTTTCTTGTACGGATCCGAACCCGCAGCACCTCCGCCCTGACCCGGCGGCACGAATGCTCCAGCGCCGACCGTCTGTGCCGCCGTGATGGTGGTGTCCGAAATCATCAGCGCAGCCAACTTCTCGCAGGCCCCGGGATGAACCGCTTGCACCTGGGCGGCCGCCCCGCGGACACACGTGCCCATTGTAAGAACGATCACAGTGGCCGCAGCAAAGAGGTGACGCATGGGGCTCAGTTCGATGTGGTCGACGGCACCTTCAACGTTTCCAGGACTTTCGTAAATTGAGCCTGCGTGGTCACCGGACCATGAAGCGGCACGTGAGTGTCGACACGCAACTTTCTCTTTTGGATGTTCTCGATCAGATTGGGAAGCCGCGCAGCGTTCGGGTTCGCAGGATTGTAGAGATCCGCCTGAACCAACAGCCGCTCCGCTGGGAAATACACCATCACCATCGACTCGGCATGGTTGCTCCCATCGACATGGTAAATCTCCATCGTCCGTGCAGCGTCCTTAACGACGGCTTCATCGCCCACGGTTTCAATCTGCACAGGTTTGGGATTCTTTGCCAATGCATCCTGGACGACACTGTGCTTGCGCGCGGCAAGATCCTCAAACAGCGTCTTGTTCGTTTCATGCGTGACGAGGGTCAGCCCCGCTGCAATCGCTGCACGGATGCCACCGGAGTGGTCGAAGTGATGATGCGAAACGAGCACCTTCGTGAGCGGCTTGTCCGCCTTCAGCTCGCGAACCTTGGCAATGACCGCGAGGGCTCGGGTGTCGTTCTGGGGCGCTTCGATCAGCTCGAGATGATCGGCAAATTCGACGAGCACACTGTTGTGCGATCCACCGGCCAGAAACCAGATGCCTTTTCCGATCTCTTCCGCTGTCACCATGGCGGTTGGAGTCGGTGCCGCTCCAGATTTCACTTCGGCAGGTGCCGCAATCTCTGCGGCCCCGCTGTTGACCGTGTTCTTTGAAACCGTGATATCGGCCGTCGGGTATTTGTCGGTCTTCGTCGTCAAGCGACCGGGCAGCTTGAGACCGTCTACCTCCTGATAGTTCGCAAACGCTGTCTCGATCGCCACGTCGCCGAGATTTGCGTTGTACGACATGGACGTCACCGATACGGGAAGATGCGTCGTGCCGTCAACTGCCAGCGTCAACATGTCTCCCTGTGCTGTCGTCACCTCTACGACGTCGAGGTCACCAGCCTTCCGCGGGTTCGACAGCTTGGCCGCCGGATCGAGCGCAGCCCGGATAATGCCAACGGGATGGTGGAGGAGAAACTCCACGCGGCGCTCCCGCGCGACGAGCTCAGGCTGGCGCGCAACCATGCCGTCTGGAGCGGCGTTGAAGGCCACATCCCCGTCGACGCCGAAATTCTGCACCTGAGGTTGAGGGTTGGCACCCGGGGCCGTCGGCACGCGAGTCTGCTGCTGACGTGCGCGCCTATTTTCCAGATCAATCGTCCGCTTGAAGTCCTTGATGTCAAAGCTGGGCAGCGCGCCGTCCGGGGTGACGTTCTGACCGAGGTTGCCATTGGTCCCGGTTCCTTCGAGCAGGAGCGTGTTGACCGCCAGAATGCGATCCTGGCCGCCAAGCGCGTCGGCGGCGGCATTGACCGCCTGCATCTCTGGCGGCACCTGAGCACACCCGCCCGCCAGGCCCACCACCAGCATCAGCTTCAGAAAGTCTTTCATTAGATCTCCCTTCGTAAGGGCAAAGGTCAAACGTCACCTTTGACCTTTGACCTTTGACCTTTGACCGTTGACCTTTGACCTAAACTAGTTTCATCCGTGACAGAGGGAGTTCGCGGACCCGTTTGCCGGTCGCGGCAAATACGGCATTTGCGAGCGCCGCAATGACAGGCGGCACGCCCGGCTCGCCGACACCGGTAGGTGGCGCCGTACTTTCGACAAAGTGCACGTTTGTCTGAACGGGCGCGTCGGCCATGCGCGCGACGCGGAAATCGTGGAAGTTGCTTTGCTGGATGCGGCCCGTTGCGGCCGTGATCTCACCAAACATGGCCAGACCCGCGGCCATGACGGCCGCACCCTCGAACTGTGCACGCACGCGGTCGGGGCTGACGATGAGTCCGGCATCGACCACTTGATCGATCCGCGGAATCCGGATCTGACCCTTGCCATCGACTTCGACCTCAACGACCGACGCCACGTAGGTGTTGAAACTGCGGTGTGCGGCAATCCCGATGCCCCGGCCGCCTCCTGACTTCCGTTTTCCCCAGTTCGACTTCTCACCCGCCAGCTCGAGGACACGCCGCAGTCGGCGCGTGTCGACGGGGTACTTGTCGATGGCGGCGCCGTAGTTCGAATAGTTTGCACCCTGCGATTTGAGATCCAGAACCTTTCCCGGTCCAAGCAGGTCCAGGAGGTACTCGAGCGGATCGCGTCCAGCCGCGTGCGCCATTTCATCCGCAAAGCTTCCTGACGCGAACGCGTGGTAGTTGTTCGCCACCGCGCGGAACCAGCCAATTCGGACATGCGCTTCGGCGGGTCCGCTCTCCGCACGGTAGTTAGGCACGTCGTACGGCAGGTCGGTGAGTCCCATGTCGTACTCGAAGCTCAGGCCATAGCGCGCCTTCGGATCGAAAGTCGATGCGATTGGCGGAAACGCAGAGCGCGCGAGCCATGACGTCGGACGGCCACGCGTATCGACAGCCGCCTTGTGATAGACCGCCGCGACGGTGTGGTAGTAATCGAACCGGATGTCGTCCTCACGAGTCCAGACGACTTTGACCGGCCGGTTGAGTTTCTTCGACAACACCGCTGCCTCGGCAACGTAGTCGGGTTTGGACTTCCGCCCGAAGCCGCCCCCGAGCAGGGTCACATGGCAGATCACGTCCTTCTTGTCGATCCCTAGTGCTGCCGCAACCGTGTCCTGCACCGCCTGCGGATTCTGTGTCGGCGCCCACGCGGTCACCTTGTTCTCCCGGAATTCTGCAACGGCCGCCGGAGGCTCCATCGAGGCGTGCGCGAGCAGCGGCGTGTAGTACGTCGCCTCCATGATCTTTCCGCCCTTGGCGAACTCTGAATCGACGTTCCCCAGATTGCGAACGGGCTTTCCAGCCTGGAGGACGGTATTGATGAGTTCTTTCTTGAACCGATCCGAGTCGAAGCTGGCATGTGGTCCGTGGTCCCAGTCGACCTTCAGCTTCTTGCGACCCTGAAATGCTGCCCACGTGTTGTCGGCAATAACCGCAACGCCGCCGAGGGGCTGAAACATGTGCGGAGGTTTGAACGGATCGATCGTCACGGTCTGCCGAACTCCACGCACCTGCAGGGCTTCCTTGTCATCGAACGACTTCACTTTGCCGCCATACACAGGCGGGTGCTCGATCGACGCGTAGACCATTCCGTCTCGATGAGCATCCATGCCGAAGATGGCTTTGCCCGTGCAGATCTCGGTCAAGTCGTAGATGCTGTGGTTCTTGCCCACGTACCGCCAGGCTGTGGCGGGCTTGAACTGCAGCTCCTCACGTTTCGGCACCGGCAAGCGGCCCGCAGATGCGGCAAGCGACCCATAACCGGCACGTCGCCCGCTGGGACGGTGCACGACCTCGTGCAATTCAGCGGCGCACTCTGATGCCGGAACTTTCCACTCCGTCGCGGCTGCAGTGACGAGCATCGTTCGGGCAGAGGCACCCGCCTGGCGGAAGGCTTCGTAGAAATCACGAATCGACCGCGAGCCGTCTGTGTTTTGATCACCGTACTTGGAATCCCCGATGCCCTGCTCGATCCTCACACGCTTCCAATCGGCATCGAGCTCGTCAGCCGCGACGAGCGGGAGTGACGTTCGGATGCCGGTGCCCATCTCGGATCGATGCGTCACGATGAAAACCGTACCATCCGGTTCGACCCCGAGATAGACGCTCGGATTGAGCGCCGAACCGGCCGCTCTCGTGGACGATTCAACCGCCTGGGCCCAGGCCGAGGCCGGAAGAATGCGCGCGGCCAGGACAAAGGCGCCCGCGGAAAACATGCCGTTGAGAAAATGACGCCGGCTGACGTTTTCAATCGCGTTCATGCTCGTCCCTCCGCCGCTTCTTTGATGGCGGCTCGAATCCGCTGATACGTGCCACACCGGCAGACGTTGCCCGACATGGCTCGATCGATGTCTTGGTCGTTTGGTTTGGGTACCCGCGCCAGCAGCGCCACGGCCTGCATGATCTGCCCGGCCTGACAGTAGCCGCACTGGGGCACCTCAATACGGGTCCACGCGCGCTGTACGGGATGACTGCCGTCGGGACTAAGCCCCTCCAGCGTGACAACCTGCTTGCCCGCGAGCGTTCGCAACGGTGTCTGGCAGGATCGGACGGCCTGACCGTCCACCAGCACCGTACAGGCCCCGCAGGCACCAATCCCGCAGCCGAACTTCGTGCCGGTCAGGCGCAGTTCGTCGCGCAGGTACCAGAGCAGGGGGAGGTCCGGATCCCCGTCAAACAGGCGAGCCGTGCGATTCACAGTGAGGTTGACCATGAAAATCGACTCCTGGAAGACAGTGCGGAGCCTGCCTCGACGTAGCTCGAAAGAGCGTAGTCGGGCATTATGCCACGAAGAGGTTGGGCGTCCGCCGCCGCGTGGTCGTAGAATGTCCAGGGACACGACACGAGCCTGGCGAGGTTGTGAGGGGAGACATGATCGATACCGATACCGTCAATGGCGATACAGATGAATTTCTACCGGTCTGGCGTCGGATGCCATCTGGATACCCGACGCTCCGCCCCGTGGAGCTCGGTGCCGTTTCCCATCAGGGACGCGTCCGGTCCAACAATGAAGACCATTACCTGATTGCACGGCTGAGTCGAAGCTTTGAAAGTCTCTTGACCAACGTCCCGGACAGCGACGTGCCGAAACGGGTTCAAGAAAGCGGCTACGGCATGCTCGTCGCGGACGGCATGGGGGGAATGGCTGCCGGCGAAGTGGCCAGTCGGCTGGCAATTCAGACGCTGGTGCAGATCGTGCTCGAAGTGCCCAACTGGATCCTCCTGGTCGATGCACTGTCGGCGCCGCAGCTGACCGCGAGAGTGTCCGAGTATTTCCGAGAGATCGACTCAGAGGTCAGCAAGCAGCAGGCCATCGACCCAAACTTGGCCGGAATGGGGACGACGATGACGTTGGCTTACAGTCTTGGCGCGGAGGCGTTCATCGGTCACGTGGGAGACTCGCGCGCCTATTTGTTCCGCGAAGGCAACACGCAGCAGCTGACGCAGGATCACACTCATGTGCAGCGACTGGTCAGTGCGGGCGCGATCTCGCGCCAGGAGGCCGCAACACATCGCCTCCGCGGCGTTCTCACCCAGGCGATCGGTGGACAATCCGGTCAGCTTCGCGTTGAAGTGCACCGGTTACAGCTGCGTGAGGGGGATCGGCTCCTCCTCTGTACCGACGGGCTGACCGACATGGTTCCGGAATCCGCTATTGGCGAAGCGCTCGCGCGCACAGTTTCGGCGCAGCAGATCTGTCAACATCTCGTGGACCTGGCCCTCGAAGCAGGCGGACGGGACAACGTCAGCGTTTGCCTGGCCCATTACGGAACACCTGAGAAGGGATGATGCCTAGCCGCCCCATCCTCCTCATCCGCCCCATCCTCCCGATTGACGCCTCCCCCACCTCGGAGTTAGGTTCAGGAAGGAAGTCTGTCCGGGATGCCAGTGAGTTACCGCCAGCGATCCATCGGAGCAGTCCTCTGCGTCATTGCCTTGCAGTTGATGCTGTCGACGTCGGCCGATGTTCGAGGCCAGTCCGCTCAATCTTCGCTTCCCGATCGCAACACCTTCATTGCCGAAACCCGCTCGCGCCTGCGAACTGACGAAGAGCTGCAGAGCCGGTACACTTATCTGGAAAAGCGGCAGCAGATCCGTGTGTCCAAACTGGGCAAGGTGCAGCTTGGTCAAACGCGGGTGTTCGAGGTCTACCCTTCTCCGGAACCCAAGCAAACCTACCGACGCCTGCTTGCTGTTGACGGCACTCCGCTGAGTCCCGACGTCCTCAAGGCCCGGGATGAGGCGCGGCAGAAGTTCCTCACCGACCAGGCGGCGAGTCGGGCGCACGAAACGCCCCGCGATCGCACGCGGCGAGAGCGGAAGGAAGCCGAAGCGCGACAGGAACAGCAGAACACGATAGACGACGTGTTCAGGGTGTACGAGATTGAACTGATAGGGAGAGAACGCATCGACGGGCACGAGTCGGTCGTGGCCTCGCTCGAACCCAGATCGGGGGTCTCAACCCGGTCGGATGTTGGAAAGTACTTCGCAAAGTTTCGCGGACGCGCCTGGGTCAGCGAACACGACTACCAGGTGGTCAAAGTCGAGATGGAGGCCGTCGAAAACGTCCTGCTCGGGTGGGGCATTCTCGGGCGCGTGCACAAGGGAAGCCGCATGGTTGTCGAGCGGCGGAAGATCAATGATGAAGTGTGGCTGCCGGCCCGGCTTACCCTCGAGGTGGCTGGGCGGGCCCTGCTCGTCCGGAAATTCAGTGTCCGCGCGGTCACTGAGTTCTCTGAGTACAAGAGATTTGACGTGGCCACCTCTGAGACGTTCAAGGTGACCGAGTAACCTCAAAAAGGGGTCGGGAGTCTTTTTCAGCATCATCCCAAAAAAGACTCCCGACCCCTTTTCACTTCCCCCGAGCCGCCCAGCCGGCAATCGACAGCACGTGCTCGTCGGGATCGCGGAAATCACACGCCAGCATGTCTCGAACCCCGTCAGTCGTCACCACGCGAGGGGCGATCTTGAACGCGACCCCGCGCGCCTTCATGCGCTCATACGTTGCCATGATATCGGGCGTCTCGAGGACGATCTCGGTCAGCGCGGCCAGTCCGCTGCTCGGCTTCGCGGTCGATACCTGGTTCAACATCACGACGACCCCACCGCCGCCGTCCAGGACGGCAAACTCGGGCGTGGCTGATTGCACGGACAAGCCCACCTGGTCGCGATAAAACGCGAGGCTCTTCTGAAGGTCGCTCACCCGCAGAATGATGCGACCTGCGCGCAAGGCGGGCGCTGACGCGGCGCCGCCACCGCCGCCCTGTTCTTTCATCAGCGGGGCAGCCACAGGCCGCGCGGTGAAGGCCAGAACCGACAGAATCAGAAGCATGGAGACTTCCATGACGCATTCCTTTCTTTGGCCGAGTGACGTTCAGTCGTCGCGCTACGCGATAATTTTAGATAAAACTAAAGTAATGTCAAGGTGAAAAGCCATCCGCAAATACGGCCTGTTTTCAGCTCACTTGTGCTGGCTTTTGGAGCCGGCGGCCGCGGCCTCATCGGCGCGAGCGCCCGTGAGGATATTCCGCATGCCGTAGTTGCCCTCATGGCACGCGTATTCGAACCCCTGTTGGCTCTGATCCTTCTTGGTCAGGGGCATCGCAAACGTCCAGGGTCTCGTCCACGTGGAGGGATCGTCGAACGTCACGCTCCACTCGAGGATGCCTGACGTCTGTGGCGTGAAGCGCTCGATCATCCGGAGGTCTCGACTGGATCCGCGATAGCTGGTTCGATCGGTAAAATTGGTGGTTTCAACGACAAGCGTATTGCCCTCCCACCGTCCGCGCGCGTCTCCCAGATACAGTCGGACGTTCGCACCAACATGAGGGCGACCGTCGAGCGGGATGATGCGGGTCTCGTGCACCATCTCGTATCGGATAGCCACCGTGTCAGGACTCTGCACGATCTCGTACGTGCTGCCGTAGCCCGCCGGCATCATCGAGTTCGGAATCCCGCGCGTGATGCACCGATCGTACAGGCCCAGATCCTCTGGACCGTTGAAGGGGCCACGCGGGTTGACGTTGCTGTTCGGCTGTCGGATGCTCGCCCGGCGCTGGCCTTCAGGCGTCAGCGACGGCAGTCGCCCGTCTGGCGGATCGACGACGAGCCAGGGCCGGGCGTTCGCACGCTCGAACGTATCGAAAATCAGATGCGTGGGTGGACGAAGGCCACCGGCAAATTCCTCGCCGGCAACACCTTTGTTGAACTGCTCGTTCCTCCGTCGGTTGATGTCCTTGAGCTCGGCCGGTGTGATGTCCTCGATCCGGCGACCGGCGAATTCCTCGGGTCGCTCAAACGGCGTGCCCGTCTCCGCATCGTTGCTGTACACGCCTTGCAAATCAGGATGCCCCCAGGGTGTGCGGGGTGGAGTCCAGTCTTTCTGTGCCGCCGGTCGGCTCGAGAAAGCAACCACTACCAGCGCAGCTAGGATCAGTCCCAAGGCAGAAGTCTGAAGTCT
>DATBJG010000093.1:0-5752 GCA_036556585.1 Vicinamibacterales bacterium | reverse complement strand
CTCTGGATCGTCGACAGCCGGTGTGCGATGACGAACGTCGTTCGCCCGCGGCGCAGCATTCGAAGCCCATCCTGAATCATCGCTTCGCTTTCGCTGTCGAGGCTCGACGTCGCTTCGTCCAGGATGAGAATCCTTGGATCTGCAAGAATCGCCCGTGCGATCGCCACCCGCTGCCGCTGCCCGCCCGACAGCTTGATGCCACGCTCGCCCACAATCGTGTCGTACTTCTTGGGAAACTTCTCGATGAACTCGTCGCAGTGAGCAATGCGGCTGACGCCCTGCACTTCTTCCATCGTCGCATGTGGCCGGGCAAACCGGATGTTCTCGGCTACCGTGCCATCGAACATGAAATTGTCCTGCAGGACCACGCCGAGCTGGGCTCTGTAGTCACGCAGGCGGACCTGCGCCAGATCGTGGCCGTCCACGAGAACGCGACCGGACAAGGGCCGGTTGAACGCCATGACCAGGCTGATCAGCGTGCTCTTCCCTGACCCGCTTGACCCAACGAGCGCCGTCGTCGAACCGGCCGGCGCTTCGAATGAGATTTCCTTCAGCACCGGCAGATTCGTTTCGTATTCGAATGACACTCGATCGAAAACAACCTCTCCCCGTACGGTGTCCAGATGTTCGCGCTGCTCGTCTTCTTCGTCCTCGGTTGCCATCCGCCTGATTTCACGAATGCGATCCAGCCCCGCCAGCGCTTCGGTGATCTGGGTGCCAATCGATGCCATCTGTACCACAGGCATCGCAAGAAGCCCCACGAAGAAGATGTACATGAACAGATCGCCCAGGGTCATCGCGCCCGCCAGAATCGAGCGGCCTCCCATGACAATCATCACCGACCCGATCGCTCCAACGACAATGCCGCCAAAGGCGGTCGTGGCCGAGACACCCGTCATCGACTGAGCGATATTCCGAAACAGCCGGTGAATGCCCTGCGCGAACACCCGCTCCTCACGCTTTTCGGCAATGTACGCCTTGACAATGCGAATTCCCCCCAGCGACTCGGCCAGTCGCCCCGTGACCTCGGCGTTGATCTTGCCGCGTTCGCGAAACAAGGGACGCAGGCGCGTAAACGCGAGGGCCATCACTGCTCCAAATGCCGCCAGGATGACCAGGTTGATCGCCGTCAGTTGCCAGTTGAGATAGAAGAGCACGCCCAGCGCGATGACCGCGGTGACCAGGCTGCCGGCCAGCTGGGCAAGGCCGGTTCCCACCAGGTTTCTGATGCCTTCCGCGTCGGTCATGATCCGGGAGATGAGTACGCCCGTCTGTGTGGAATCGAAATAGCGGATCGGCAGCCTGGTGACGTGGGCCTGGATACCTTTCCGCATATCTGCGATCGCGCGTTGAGCTGCGACTCCCAGAACCTGAGACAAGGCAAACGAGCAGCCCGCATCCACGAGCGTCGCGGCCGCCACGGCAAGCGCCAGCGGCATCAACAGCTCGGTCCTGGCATTGCCAATGACTTCGTCAATGAGAAATTTGGACGATGCAGGCAGAACGAGGCCGGCAAGGCGGCTTACGAGCATCAGCACCAGACCGAGAGCCAGCCGCTTGCGATGGTGCCAGACGAGCTGTCTCGCTTCCTGCCAGGCGCCTTTGAGGTTTTTGGATTCGGTCACTATTCGACTCACGTCCTAGTCAATCTACGGTACTTGATCCGGTGCGGTTGATCGGCATCCGTCCCGAGGCGCCGGCGTCGGTCGACTTCGTAGTCCTGATAGTTGCCCTGGAACCAGACCACCTGGCTCTCGCCTTCGAAGGCGAGCATGTGCGTCGCAATGCGATCGAGAAACCACCGGTCATGGCTGATCACCACCGCACACCCGGCAAACTGCAACAGGGCATCTTCCAGAGCACGCAGGGTATCGACGTCCAAATCGTTGGTGGGCTCATCGAGCAGCAGGACGTTCGCTCCCCGCCGCAAGAGCTTCGCCAGGTGCACGCGATTTCGCTCGCCGCCCGACAGCGAGCCGACCTTCCGCTGCTGGTCGCGGCCCTTGAAGTTGAACCAGGAAACATACGCCCGCGACGCCACCGTACGTTTGCCAACGGTCAGCTCGTCCTGGCCCCCACTGATTTCTTCCCAGACTGATTTGTCGGCACCGAGAGCGTCCCGTTCCTGATCGACGTACCCAAGCTGCACGGTCTCGCCGAGACGGAGCGTTCCTCCGTCCGGCGTTTCCTGGCCCGTGATCATCCTGAAGAGCGTCGTCTTGCCGGCGCCGTTTGGACCGATCACGCCCACAATCCCGCCGCGGGGCAAGGTGAACGTCAGATCGTCCATGAGCAGCCGATCGCCGTAGGCTTTTCGCAAGCCTCGGGCCTCCACGACGACATCGCCCAACCGTGGACCTGGAGGAATGTAAATCTCAACCGTTTCGATCTTCTGGGCCGAATCCGCGTTAAGTAATTCTTCGTAGGCGTTCAGTCGCGCTTTCCCTTTGGCCTGACGGGCGCGCGGCGACATCCGTACCCATTCCAGCTCGCGCTCGAGCGTGCGCTGCCGCTTGGTTTCCTGCTTCTCTTCGATTTCCAGCCGGCGTTTTTTCTGATCGAGCCACGACGAGTAGTTGCCCTCCCACGGGATGCCTGAACCGCGATCCAGCTCGAGAATCCAGCCGGCCACGTTGTCCAGGAAGTACCGATCGTGTGTCACGGCAACCACTGTGCCCGGATAATCCTTGAGATGTCGTTCGAGCCAGGCGACCGATTCCGCATCAAGGTGGTTGGTGGGTTCGTCGAGCAGCAGCAGATCCGGCTGCCGCAAAAGCAGGCGACAGAGTGCAACCCGACGCCGCTCTCCGCCGGATAAAGTCGCGACGTCCGCGTCCGCGGGCGGCAGGCGCAAGGCATCCATGGCCAGTTCAAGTCGGGAATCAAGATCCCAGGCACCCGCAGCCTCAATCTGGTCCTGGATGCGCCCCTGAGTTTCGAGCGCCTTTTCCATCTCGTCAGCACTCAAATCCTCGCCAAGCCTGGTGCTGACGCGATCGTATTCATCCAGCAACGCGCGCAGAGAGGCGACCCCTTCTTCGACGTTACCCAGCACGGTCTTGGACGGATCAAGACGCGGCTCTTGCGCCAGAAACCCGGAGCTAATCCCTTCGGCAGGGAATGCTTCGCCCACGAATTCGCGGTCGTCGCCGGCCATGATTCGAAGCAGCGTGCTCTTGCCGGCCCCGTTCAGACCGAGAACGCCAATCTTCGCGCCCGGCAGAAACGACAGCCAGATGTCCTTGAGAACGAAGGAATCGGGAGGGTACGCCTTCCCGAGCCCTTTCATGGTGTAGATGAATTGATGGGGCACGTGGAGTTTTCAGTTATCAGTTATCAGTTTTCAGTTAGTTCTTAGTGGTAACTTCTCAGTTCTTACCTAGTTCACCCGGACGCGACGCAGCTCGACGCGCGTCCGTGGGGTTTCCCCGTTCACCTCGACTGCTTCGATCTTTTCAACGACATCCAGCCCGGTTTCTACACGCCCAAATGCCGTGTACTGCCCATCGAGGGCTGATGCGTCGGCGGTCACGATAAAAAACGAGGTAGACGCGCTGGCGGGGTCGCTTCCCCGAGCCATCGACAGAATGCCTTTGACGTGGCGCGTGTCGTTGAATTCCGGCCCCAGCGTGCGGACGAACCGCTGCTGACGCTCATCGAGAGGTTCCGCCCGCGTCGGCAGGAAGCCTGTCTGAATCACGAATCCCCGCGCGACGCGGTGCACCGTCGTCCCGTCATAGACGCCGGCGCTCGCAAGCCGCAGAAAGTTGCGGACGTGTTCAGGCGCCTTCTCGGGGAAGAACGAGACGGTAATCTCTCCCATTGAGGTCTCGAGCGTCGCACGGACCGCCGCAAGCTGCTGGATGGTCTCCGTCGAGTAGGGGTCGACCCCAGGAGCCGGCCTGTCGCGAATCGTGACTTTACGGATTTCGATGCGATCGCGGACCCGGCCCGACTCGTCCACTTCTGCTTCGGAGATCTTTTGCACGATCAGAATGCCTTCACTGACCCGACCGAACAGCGTGTACTTGCCATCGAGTGCCGGTTGATCGGCCACACAGACAAAGAACTGCGCCCCCGCGCTGTTGGGATTCGACCCGGCGAGAACCGCCGCAACGGCCCCACGCGTGTGGCGTTCGGCACTGATCTCGGATTTCAGCATGTTGAGTCCGCCCATGCCGTACTGATCGCGTTTGGCCGGATCCTTGGATGTCGGATCGCCGCCCTGGACGAGTCCCAGCCGAATGGCTCGGTGGAACGTCGTGCCGTCGTACGCACCCTCGCGCGCGAGCTTGATGAAATAGCCGACATGGTTCGGGGCCGCCTGAGGCAGCAGATCGATCACGAAATTCCCCAGCGTAGTCTCCACAACCGCCTGCTTGTTCTGCATGTCCGCCGGGGTCAACGGCGTCGTGAAGAAGGTGGCTGGCCGCTGGGCAACCGTGAGCGCCAGCGCAAGAATGATGAGACGCATACGAAAGACCGGCAACCGCAAACTGTACAGGACCCTGTCCCCTCCGGCAAGGTGACGCATCCCCCTCCGCCCCACCCGCCTCATCCGCCCCATCCGCCCTATCCTCCCTATCTGCCCTATCCGCCTCATCCGCCCCAAGTCGGGCGATAATTTCCCGTGCCCGTAGACCTGGCCATCTATGGATGGAACACAACGCTTGCAGAGCAGTTCGTCCCATACGCGGCCGACGGTCTAGCGCCCGGACGGATAGCCCGCGAGCACACGCACATCTACAACGTGTTGACGGCACTTGGCGAAGTCCGTGCGCGCGTGACCGGCCGGTTCCGTCATGACGCACGCGGCCGTCAGGATTTTCCGGCCATTGGCGACTGGGTTGCCCTCCGCCCAAGCGAGGACCTCGGCGATGCGCAAATCCACGCGGTCCTGAGCCGGAGGAGCAAGTTCTCCCGCAAAGTGGCCGGCAACACCGTCGAAGAGCAGATCGTCGCGGCCAACGTCGACACCATTTTTCTGGTGTCGGCGCTCGATCGCGACTTCAACCTCCGCCGCCTGGAGCGCTATCTCGTCGTTGGCCGCGAAAGTCAGGCCCGGCCTGTGATCGTCTTGAACAAGGCCGACCTGAGTGACGATGTTGGAGGCGCGGTTGCCGAAGTGACCATCATCGCGCCCGACGTTCCGGTACATGCCGTGAGCTGCAAACGGCAGGAAGGGATCGAGACTCTGTCCCAGTATCTGCGGCCAGGTGAGACCATCGCGCTCCTCGGATCATCTGGCGTCGGCAAGTCCACACTTATCAACCGTCTTCTGGGAGAAGAGCGGCAGCGCACGCGTGATGTCCGGAGCAGCGATCAGCGCGGTCGTCACACGACGAGCCACCGCGAGCTCATCGTCATGCCCGAGGGCTTTCTGATGATCGATACGCCAGGCATGCGCGAGCTGCAGCTCTGGGACACGGACGAGGGAATCCGCGAAACGTTCGATGATGTCGAAGCACTTGCCGCAGAGTGTTTCTTCCGCGATTGTCAGCACCAGGACGAACCCCGGTGCGCAGTGACCTCCGCCGTTCAAGATGGCCGGGTTAGCCCGGGCCATCTCGCCAACTATCACAAACTGAAGCGCGAGCTTCAGTCCCTTGCCGCCCGGCAGGATCCGAGGACGGCACAGAACCAGAAGCGCCGATGGAAATCGCTGACCAAGGCCGCCAAGCGGCACAAACCACGCCAATAACACATTGGTGATTTGCGATTCGTGATTGGCGAATCGTTGGCGATTGGGGGA
>DATBJG010000092.1:0-4000 GCA_036556585.1 Vicinamibacterales bacterium | reverse complement strand
CTGATGGAGACAGGGCAGCTGGACATGAAGACTCTGGCAGCAGCCACCTACCCGCTCGACAAGACGCGCGAAGCGTACCAAGTGTGCGCGGATCGCACGGTGGTTGCCACCATTGTGTCCGGGAATGCTTGAGTTCGGCTTTCGGATTTCGGCTCTCGGATTTCGGCTCATCGGACCGCATCGGCCGCACGCGATGCGCTCAGCATGTTCGGCAGCGCATAGTTGCCTTCGTGGCAGGCGTACTCGTACATCGCGTAGCCGGGATCTCGTTGAATCGAGAACGCGACGGTCCAGGGCCGCGTCCACGTGCCCGTGTCGTTCACGACGACCTCATAGCGCAGCGTGTCGGCTGCAACCAGCGTGAAGCGCTCCACCAACCGCAGCGAAGTACTCGTCGGGTTGCCGTTGCCATTCCTGGCGTAAGAGCCCGTTCGCCCGTTGAAGTTGGTGGTTTCCACGACCAGCGTGTCCCGCTCCCAGCGTCCCTTCGGATCGCCCATATAGGAGCGGATCCGCTCGTTCACATGCGGACGCCCATCGACCGGAATGACGCGGGCTTCGTGAATCATTTCATGGAACACCGTGATCACGCCGGGCGCCTGAAGGATCTGCATGCCGCTGCTGTAGGCATTGGGAAAGGCTGAACCGAGCACGCCACGAGTAATGCACCGATCGTACGGATTGAAATCCTCTGGCCCGGTAAAGTAGCTGGTCGACGGGACGGGCCATGTTCGAGCGCGGCGCTGGCCGTCCGGCGTCATGGCAGGCAGGCGCCCATTGGCGGGATCGACGATCAACGATGCCTGCCGCGTGGGTATGGTCAGCTCCAGCCAATGCTCCGGGGGATTCACATTCGAGCTCGAGAGTTGTGTTCGAAACTCCCCATAGAACTTCGCGATTTCCGCATCGCTCAGCGTGTCGCGCGTCCCCAGCTCGGGCGCACGCTCAAAAGGCACACCAACGAGCGCACCGGTCGGCCACATTCCCTGAAGATCAGGATCGCCCCACGGGGTTCTTGGGGGGACGAAATCGCGTTGAACTGATACGAGCGATGCCGAGGCCACCACACCGATCAGCACCACGACGACGACAAACGATGCGCGCATCGAAGCCCATTCAACTACAAAGCCATGAAAACCACAAAGGTCACGAAGAACGCCATGGATTACCACGAAGGCACGACGGCCCGACGCGAGTTCTCATCGGCAGCGTGTCTTCGTGTTTCGTCCTGTCGTCGTGGTTGGAGATTCTTCGGGGTCCTTCGTGGTCCCATTCAACTCCACCCATGAAACGAACCACGGTCACGAAGAACGGCAGAATTACCACGAAGCCACGACGGCCCAACGCGAGTTCTCATCGGCATCGTGTGTTCGTGTTTCGTCGTGTCGTCGTGGTGCAAACGACAGTCTTCGGGTCCTTCGTGGTTGATTCTGCCGTAGGGGTCGAAGCTGAGGCGGGTTTTCTACTTCACATTGACGCGTACGTGCACGGTGGTCCAGCAGCACTGCTCACCACCACCACCGTCGCCTGAATCGTCGTTGATCTGCGCGCGAAGCACGTACTCACCCGGCGCATGGAAGGTCGCCGTCGTGGCCGCTTCGAGCACGACCTTCGCGTCTCCTTTGGTGACCAGCGGGATCTGCGATTGCGCAAACGTCACGTCCCCCGGTCCGCGATGTTTCCGCCAATTGACCGTGACGTCGGGCGGCTGTTTGGAGTTGGCGCCGGCTCCGGTCGCGGCCCCGCCGATGACCTGATCGCCAACAATCGCAACCGACGCGGGATTGGGTTTCGTATTGGCGGTCCGAGCGCGAAGCTCAGCCTCAGCACCCTCCTTCAGCGTAGGGGCATCTGAGGTCCATAGCGACAACGGAATCGGTTTACCCACCGTCCCCGACAGCGTTTGCGCGATTCCGACAGGAGGGCCCGACATGGTCGTCCCGTTCCGCGCGACTCGGACGATGGGCGGTTGATTGCCGTTGGCGGAATGATGGAAAAAATCGATCCAGTATGGCGGGTTGAGCCAGAACGACACGGTTGACGTCTGTCCGTTCGCGGTGAGCGTCCATGTCAGGCGCTTGTTCCCGAAGTCTTTCGGGACCTTGATCGCAAAAATGCCATGCTGACGGCCCGGATAGAAGTATGTGGGTTGACCGTAGTCCGGACCGTCGGGCTCGATCCGGTTGTCCGGGCCCACCGGAATCACGAGCTCCTGACTTTTGTTGCGGTTGTAGTATCCAAGGAGAATCAGCAGATTCTCGCCTGTCTTGTCGGGCCCCCACCCTTCGAACGCGGGGAAGATTGCCTCGCCCTTGACCCCAAGCGGCTCCAGTACGAGTGGAGGCCTCGACACCTGCGCCCGACCTGGCGTTGCGACCGCCCACACCCCTGCAGCGATCGCCGCCACAAGGGTGACCGTCACTCGCCGACGCGAACTCATGGGGTTTGGATCTCCCGACTTATTGAGTGCCTTTGGCCAGACGCGCCCGTCGTGCTTCGACCTCCACCAAGTACTCCTCGTCGGTGAGATAGGTCACGTTCACCCACGCGTGGCCCATTTCGTCGACAGTACGATCCCCGTAGCCCACCCAGACATTCGGATCGGGATTGGAAGGGTTGGCCGGCGTGTTGTCGTGCCATGCCGTAATCTTCATCACGGTTCCTTTTGGCAGGAGGGGCGCGGCATCGTCCGCATAGACGTATGCGGTGTGCCAGTTGAAGGTGAAGTTGTCGACATGGCTCAGGATGACGGTCCGGCCGCTCGGCAGGATCGCCTCGAGTGACATGGCCTTGCCGCGCAGATGCATGTGCGGCTGGAAGCTCTCGACCCGCGCCGCTTGCCGGAGCGGGACAAAGCTTTCGGTGGCCTTGACCGTGTTTGGCGGAATATCGATGTAACCCGAACCTGTGTTCCCCATGCGGAGCAGGTGCTGGCGGTACTTCGGCTCCTGTCCCTTCGGGTAGAAATAGATACCCATTTCCACGACATCGGTGACGTCTTCATCACCCGCCGAGTAATGGATATCCCACGCAATGCGGGAACCGGGCAGCATCAGCTTGCCGCTGTTCGGCCGCATGATCTCGCCATCTTTGCCGACGGCCCATTCCATGAACCGTCCTGGCCCCGCTTGTGTCAGTTCCCCGGGTTCGTTCTGCAGCAGGTCCGAATTCGCATGATGTGTGATCTTGCGTCCCTTGACGGTGCCGGGACGAACTTCGATCGCACGCACCCACCGCGGTTCCGTGATGCCAGTTTCAACGATGGGCTTCCACCACGTATCGTTCGCTCCCGCTCTCTGAGTCCAGGGTTCCGAGCGCACGATCAGGTCAGGTTCCTGACCGAACTGAGCCGCGTAGTTCCAGCCCTGACCCTCGGGCCAGGTCTTGAGCGGCGGCAAATCTCGTGGATCCCCCTGCGGCGCACCGTCATCCACCCACTTCACGATGGTCGCAATCTGATCGTCGGAGAGCGACGGATCGTTCTTGAATTCCTGAATGCCAACCGTCTTGTCGAGATGCCACGGCGGCATTTGACGGCCGAGCACGCGCGCTTTAATCGACCGGGCCCATGGACGTGCTTCCTCGAACGTCCGAAGCGACATGGGAGCAATGGAGCCGGGCCGATGACACGCTTCGCACTTCGCCTGAAAGATGGGCGCGACGTCCTTCGAAAAGGTCGGCTGCGCCGAAATTTCGGCGTTGGCACGGCCAGGCGCGAGACCACCAATCACCACGGCAAGGGCCAGAATCTGCAGTCGGGCTGCTCGTGTCGTACGCATTGCGGCACTCCTCGAGGTTACGGACCCGCGTGTCCCGCGAACGTTACCGGCCGACCGAGTCAAGACGGAGTGATCGACTTTCGTAGATAGGCCAAGAATAGCAGAAATCCCTAATTTCTGACGTATTTCGTCACACCCCTCAGTTGCGCTTCCGCGGTGTAAACATTGCCGGCGGCGTCAATGGCAATGCCCTCTCCCATGGCACCATCCGGGGAGTTCGG
>DATBJG010000091.1:0-22619 GCA_036556585.1 Vicinamibacterales bacterium | reverse complement strand
CAGCCGGCACGGTTCGCGCCGGCGCCCCACTTCGGTTCCCAACAAACACCGTCGCCGTCTCGACGCTGTTGCCAGATTTCGAGAAGTACGCCGGCCCGCCCGTCGAGCTCGGGCGCATGGAACCCACCGCGTCCGATCCTGACGTACAGCAGCAGTACGGCATGACGGTCGGGACGCCCGGTTCCGGCCAGATCAACGCGCTCGGCACGCTCAACCTGCGAGGAGAACGGTCGGTCACGTGCAAGGGTGATCGCGATAGACATCCGTCATCGGGTCCGTTGCCGGCCGGCTCACCGCCCGTGTGCGAGGAGTTTCGCAAACAGCCCGACGCCCTCGAGCGCGCTGCGGAGCTGGACGCGAAGTACGGACGCGCTCCAGACCTGGCGGCTCTGCCGATCTACTGCGTGCCGTTCTCGTTCAAAGATCCCTTCGACACGATGGACATGCGAACAACGGCTGGGGCCGATGCCCGCTATGACATCGACTTCCCTGCGAGGGACCACACGCTCGTCGCGCAGTTGCGCCAGAAGGGCGCGATCATTTACGCCAAGGCCGTCAACACTGAGTACAACGGCATTCCAGCGGATCCGGGCGGGCGTTACGAACCAGAGAAGATCCTTGTGTCCGATCTCGGGTACCAGCGCAGCAGCTGGGCCGGGAATCCACACAGCGCCTACGATTCGACTCGCGCAGCGTCGCTGGGATCGAGCTCCGGATCTGGCGCTTCGGTGAGTGCCAACCTCGTCATGTGCAGCATCTGCGAAGAAACGAGCATGTCGTGCCGCGGCCCGGCGAACCACAACTCCGTCGCGCTCGTCCTGCCGCACAAGGCGATGGTGTCGTTTCTGGGCGGGGCCATCGGCGCCGATATCCACAACGACCGCTCCGGCATCCACTGCCGCAGCGTCGTTGACTCGGCAAAAGTGCTCGATGCTCTGAAGGATCCGGCGAACGGCTACTACGATCCACGCGATGTGTTCACCGCGGTGCCGCGCGCAAGCGTTCAGGCGACCTCGTTTGCGGCAGCCGCTTCGACACCGGGCACCGCCGGAGCGCTGAAAGGGGTTCGCATCGGCGTGATCCGGGAATCGATGCTGAAGTTTCCCGGCATCGAAGCGGATACGCCAATCGTCGATGCCGTGGCGCGGGAAATCAAGGACGTGCTTGGCAAGCACCTGGGCGCCACGCTCGTCGAGTCCACCGATCCGCTCTGGCCAGACGATCCGGCAGTCGAGAACATGCGGACGAGCTACACGCAGGCTCTTGCTGCGCTCGTACCCGTGTTCTTTCCCGAGTTGTTGTATCGGCTCAACAACACGGGCCAGCCGGTGTTTCCGGAGTTTGCGGCGGCAATCAAACCGACCAAGTTTGCGCCTGATAAGGTTCTGGGGTCGGGCACGATGACGCCGGTGGACTATATGCTGGCGCTGGCCGAAGGACGCGTCGCACCACCCAGGGCGCTGAATATTCGAACGATCCAATCGCTTGCCGCCGAGCGGCAGTTCCGTTTCCACGTTGCGCAATACCTGTCACGGCGTGCAGCCGATTGGAGCGCCCGCGGGTTCAAGGAAACGCTCGTGGACTGGCCGGCGCTCAACGCGCGCTCAAAGTTCTGGAGCGACGAGCAGCGCGCCAGCTGGAAAAACTGGGAGGATGTGGACAACGTCGTTGCGCCGCCTGGCGAGCGTCAAGGTGTGGCCGAGCGCATCATGCTGCGGGAGCTGCTCCGCCGCGTCGAAATGAAAGTCATCCATGAGAACCGTCTAGACGTGGTCGTCCGCCTGCACACCTCGCTGCCGCCCGGCAAAATTGGGCTGGCTCCGTGGCCGGGCCCACCGGGGGATACGCGTGGAGACCTGCGCATGGGTCCGTACGCGGGTGAGACCGAAGTGCTGATTCCGGCCGGCTACGTGCGGACGGCGTACGACCCGCAATTCGTCCTCAGTCCGGACAGGCGGCGATACATCGCGACCAATACGGACACGGCCACGGCGCTGCCGGCGCCGGGATTGCCCTTCTCCCTTGTGTTCCGCGCCGAACCGGGTGCCGAGGATCGCATCATCAAGGTGGCGTCTGCCTATGAAGCGGCGTCGAAGCGACGTGTGCCGCCGCCGGCGTACGGCCCACTGCGAGGAGAGCTGAGATAGTTCTCGCCCTGATCCTCAGCTAAAATCTATGGGTAATTCCGATGACTTCCAGTGGGGCCTACGGGTGGCCGCAACGGCGTGCGTTTGTGACCGGAATCGTGGTCATTGCGCTTGTCGTCTGCGTTCCAACGCCGATCGAATCTGCACGCTGGTGGTACTCGCCACGCCTCACCGCGATCTTGATGCTCACTCCCGATCAATCAGCGCGCATCCAGCATATCTACGAGAGCCATCGACGAGCGCGCTATGCTGCGGTGGCACGATGTGAAAAGGCGCGCGCCGAGGCCGAACGTGCCATTGCCGCAAGACTGCCAGAAGAGGACGTGGAACGGGCGCTGTCCGCATTTGCTGAAGCGGAAGCAGATCGTCGTCGCATTCGGACCCTCATGCTGTACCGGATGTGGCGGGTCTTGTCCGACCAGCAGCGCGCACGTCTCCACGACACGCTGGACAAGCGAAACCGTTCACCTGTTTCCGACTGATCAGTCAGCGCGGCGAGTACCGGCCGACCTCCGAGGCGTGTATCTTCAGTGGGGTGTATGCCTCTGCGAGGGCGCGGGCGACTTTCTCGCTGGCGCCCTCTGATGGCTGGGTTCCCAGGTCGAACACCCCCGTTACCGCCTGGGCGGCTCCGGGCGATACCTCTGACACGAGCGGCTCGATCACCCGGAAGTACGCCCACCCTTCCGCCTGCCATATCCGTGCATCGTTGGGCTTGCCTTGCGCAAGGGCCGAGTCCATATCAGCTGCGTACTTGATTGCCGATTGGGTGTAAGTGATCGTGATGTAGCGAATCACCTCGTCCCGCGCCCGGGCCGCGCCGGTGGCGTTCCTGGCCTGCAACGCAGTCAGTCCGCGATGCATGGCTGCAAGGATTCCCTGGTTGATCGCCGGCCCTGTCCCGAACTGCACTCCCCGTTCTTCGGCCGTGGCGTAGGGAGCACACTCGGGTTTCTCACCGTGATAGTAGGCGCGGGCCTCGTCCCAGTTGTGCGGAGCACCCGTGTCGGTGGCAAAGTCCTCCCTGGTTGCCTTGTCGACAGCGGCGTCGAGCTCGTGGAAGGTCCAGGCCACGAGCATCTGATCCCGTACCGCCTTCTGGACCCCCTGGCGCCTCACGAGATCGGTTTCGCCGGCGAAGGGACCTGTCCCTTCGATTGCCGCGCTGGCGAAACTGTGGAGCCAGCCAGAGCCCAGTTGACGCTCGTATCGACTTAGCAGTTGTTCCTTCGACCGGGCCCCGCTCGCAAACTGGCGAAACGTCCGCATCGATCCGTTGGACTCGATGGAGTGCCGGCCTCGGCTGTAGATGACGCCGATAGCGGCGAAATCGATTGGGCGTGCGTCGAGCAGGGTGTTGATCTCACACACGTCCACTGACATCCTGGCGTGCTGACTGACATCCGAAACGGGCTGATAGCCACCGAGCGGGCGACTGGCAGTCGCCTTTCCATCAACGCCCCAACACACGATCAGATATGCCAGAGCCATGACGGCTGTCGCGTTCTTCATCTCTATCTCCACGATCCGGTGAGCTGCCCACGACCTGGCGGAGGAATGGGATCGACATCGAAGATTAGGGGGTGATGGCTCGCAGGATCCATTCTCCCAACGGCGTAGCCGGGCGGGGTAAACCGCCTATCCTCGCCCTCGAATAGCGTCTTCGACCGGTCCGTCGTAGACTTCTGCCGGCACCGCTCGTCTCAGTCCACCACTGCACGTATGACTGCCATATACAGACCATTCGACGCACGCAGACTTCGGGCTCTTGCCGTGTCTGCCAGCTTGATTCTTCTGGGATGCGGGCAGGGCCACGACGTCCCGACGAACAGCAGCACCCCTGCGCCGGCTGGTCAGCCCGTCGCTGAATCCATTGCGATGGGAGGTGCCAAGTCCGTGACGCGGTTCTTCATCACAAGCAAGGGGGTTGGCAATGGCGGAGACCTTGGCGGCCTGGCCGGCGCCGATGCGCATTGTCAGGCGCTCGCCAAAGCCGAAGGATCCGGAGACCACACCTGGCGTGCGTATCTGAGCACAACCGCAAGCGCGACAGCACCGGCAGTGAATGCTCGAGACCGGATTGGGAAGGGGCCCTGGTACAACGCCGAGGGAACTTTGGTGGCAGCGAACCTCGAACAACTTCACGGACGCGAGAGTCCGATCAGCAAGGAGACTGCTGTTACTGAAAAACTCGATCAGGTCAACGGCGTCGGGGACACACCCAACACACACGACATTCTCACGGGCTCTCGGCCGGATGGCACGGCGTTCGACAGTAAGGATGATCTCACGTGCGGAAACTGGACATCGAGCGCGGGCGGGCGTGCGCAGGTTGGCCACCACGATCGCAAAGGTGAAGGGACAACCGCCTCGTCATGGAACTCGGCGCACGCGTCGCGAGGGTGTCGTCAGCAGGACCTGCAGAGCACCGGCGGAGCCGGGCTCCTGTATTGCTTTGCCATCGACTGAACGTGCCACCCGATAGGTCGCCTTCATTCTGCTTCGGGCACACCTTTGTTCTCTGCGGTGTCGAACTGCTGGGATCGTGGCGGCGAAATTCAAGGCGTTACCGCACCTGCCACGGTATGGCGTTTGCCTCTCCGGCTGGTATGGGCGAGCTTTCGCCTTCCTCGAGCCATGGCGAGCCAACGGTCATGTGGCGGATGCGACGATCCGACGGTCTTTCCGCCCATGCCGTCATCGGCCTTCAAGGGCGCGGGGCCTGGGTGATGTGGTTTGTGAACGACCGACCGTTGGGCTTTCGCGACTTCGACGACTGCGAAAGTGCCATTCGATGGAGCGATCAGTTGCAGGCCCAGAACTGGACGGTCGGTTGGCGCCTCGTCACAGATCGCGGGGACCTCGGCGCTTCTCTCTAGACCTTCGTGCTGTAGACCCTCGCGGCACTCCGACAGACATTTGACTTCCATCGGCCCGATCACGTATCCATTGCGGGCACCAGTACCCCTTTTCCTGAAACGGTTCTTCCACGGAGGACTTATGGGCCCTCGAACCCGACCGTCATATCGCCTGATGATTTGTGTGGTGACGGGCCTCTGGCTTGCGGGGTCAGTCGTCAGCGCGCAGTGGCTGAACTATCGAGTTCCCGGGGTCCCGCGTACGGCCGACGGCAAGGTGGATCTCAAGGCCCCCGTCCCAAAAACGCCTGACGGCAAACCCGACCTGTCGGGGACCTGGGAGAGCGGACCGGGTTACTTCGGCGATCTTGCCAAGGATCTGAAGCCTGGTGAGCTCCTGATGCATCCGTGGGCCGAAGCCCTGGTCAACGAGCGCGTCGCCAACCTGCACAAAGACGATCTGATGGTCCGGTGCATGCCACCCGGTGTTCCTCGCATCAACATGGGTGGCAATCGGGCGATGCCCCACCCGTTCAAGATCGTTCAGACGCCAGCGCTCGTGGTGTTGTTGTACGAGACCTCTACAAACCAGACGTTCCGTCAGGTGTTCCTCGATGGTCGACCGCTCCCGACCGACCCGCAGCCCAGCTGGCTGGGCTATTCCGTCGGCCGGTGGGAGGGCGACACGCTCGTCGTTGAAACAACCGGGTTCAACGGGCTCGCATGGGTAGACACCACGAAGGGTCATCCACAGACGGAGGCTGCACGCGTCACCGAGCGGTTCAGGCGCGTTGATTTCGGGCATCTCGAAATCGACATCACGATCGATGATCCCAAGGCCTATGTGAAGCCCTGGCGGGTCAAGGTGCCGGTCAATCTGCTTGCTGACACAGATCTGATCGAAACCTTCTGCGAAAACGAAAAAGATTTCGGGCGGATGCCAGGGCCCCAACACCCCTGACAGATCGATAGCGTCCTGGAGGCATTCTTATGAGTTCGAAGGGAATCATGACGTTTGCGTTGTGCGTACTGGGCTCGGCATTTGCGCTCGGGCAAGCTCAGGCACCGAAGCTGCCACCGCCGCCGGCGAATCCACCAACGCCGTCCGTGCAAGCACCAAACGACCCGGGGTATGCGGCCGTGATTGCTCAATGCAAGACGCCGCCGCCGGCGAGAGGTGGGCGCGGAGGCGCTGGAGGACGAGGTGGCGGACCCGCTGGACCACCGCCGGGTCCCAGAGACTATATGGTCACCGAAATTCCTGGTGTGGTTGCCGCGGGTCAGCAGTGGAAGTTCATCTGGCAGGAAGCGGGCAACAACGGCGACGGCATCGTCGGCGCTAACGACGGCAGCCTGCTCGTCGCGCAAAACGACAACAGCAAGGTGGTCAAGATCGACCCGGATGGCAAGTCGTCGACGGTTTACTCCGACACGATGACCGGGGGCTCGCTCTCGATGAATTCGAAGGGCGCATTGTTCATCGCGCAACGTGGGCTGAAGGCAGCCGTCGTGCAACTGGCGCCGCAACGCAAACCGCTGGCAACTACGTATCAAGGAGACCCGCTGGACTGTATCGGTGGAGTCCTCAACGATCTCACGGCCGACAGCAAAGGTGGCGTGTACTTCACGATGGGCGGCGTCTACTACGCCAGCCCAAGCGGAATGGTGACGAAGTACGGCGAAAACATCGGACCCAACGGGATCATCCTCAGCGCGGATGAGAAGGTTCTCTACGTCACTAATGGGCCGACGCTTGCGGCCTTCGACGTCCAGGCGGATGGCTCGCTTACCAACCAGCGCGAGTTCACCAAACTCGAGGGTGGCGGCAACGGTGACGGCAGCACCATCGACACCGCCGGACGGATCTACGTCACGACCAACCCCGGTGTGCAGGTGATCAGCCCCGAAGGCAAGTACCTGGGCATCATTCCGACGCCGCGCGGCGTCATCAGCGTGGCATTCGGTGGGAAAGACAAGAAAACCCTATTCGTACTCGCGAGAGGTGCGACAGAGGCGAACGGGAATGAAGTGGCCAATGCCGCGCAGGTCTATGCGATCCCGCTGATCGCGCAGGGCTTCAAGGGGCGCGCGAAGTAGGGCAATTGCTCAGAAGATCGGACAAATACGCCGGATCACCGGATCATGTATAGTGATGGTGTAAGACCGCACTGAGCCCGCCAGCGTTCGAGCAGTGCCCCGATTGTCGCGGGTGCGCGCCGACAGGCCCTTTTCGGCCGTCCATTCGGAGCGCACGTGAAACGTCCGTCAACTCTTCGTCCATCTCTGCCTCCACGCGTCCGATCTCGAAAGGGATTGCGGCTTCCCGTCAACCCCCGCGACACGACTCGTACCAATGGGATGTCTCGTTGGCGTGCGCTCGAAGGGAGGCAGTTTCAGACTCTCGTCGCCTCCCCACGCGATTAAGACCGACCCGAAGGAGGGTCGAAATCATGTTGAAACACTTTGTTGGCACCGGACTCCTGGTCGGTTGGCTTGCAGTCGTCACGGCCATCGTCGCGTTCAGTATAGGGATGGGAGCAAGGCTCTCCACGAGCGTACTCTTGTTGCTCGTGAGCGTGGCGCCGGTGTGCATCATGCTCTTCATCGGGTTCAAAGCACCGCCGCCGACCATCGCCGAAGTTCTTCACTCGGTAACCCACGACAATGGTCGCGGATGATTCGCGGTCGTGCGTGCAGTCGCCGTGATCGCGGCACTGTAATTTTCACGGGTTCGCCCGTCAGGAGGCTTTTTGTGATTCAGCGCCCGCCGGATTTTGGAGCGTTTCGGTTCGCGGTCGTGGCGGCACTGCGTGCCGCACAGTTGATGCGAGGCTGTACGCCGAGGGTTGACGGGACCCATAAGGCCACGATCACGGCTCAATGCGAGGTCGCAGCAGGCAAAGTCCTGCAGGTTCCCGATGCGCTCACCGTGGTCGGCAACCCGGTATGACTGCACCACGCATTCAGCAGCCTGAACATCCGCGCGGGATCGGAATTTCCCTCGAATCGCCGTAAGCCACGGCCACTGACCACTGATTACCTGATGGATTGGCGCACCGGTAAAGTAGCGCCTGCTGGCTGGAGCTCGGGCCACGGCGCCCGACGTTCGATAATCATCGGCATGCCGTAACGCGGTCGCAGCGTGATGAGCGGCCACGGCTCGACCTTGTGTTGCGGCACGAGGTGAAGCCGGTAGGCTTGCGTGAGCGTTGCCACACTCAGTTGCGCTTCAATCAGGGCGAACTGGTTGCCGATGCACTGCCGCGGCCCTGCGCCAAACGGCAGGTACACGAACTTCGGCCGGTCCACACTTTGTTCCGGCGAGAAGCGTTCTGGATCGAACGCGTCCGGGTTGTGCCAGTAAGCGGGCAGCCGATGCAGGACGTACGGGACGACAAACGCCAGCCATCCGCGCGGCAGGTGAAACCCGCCCAGTTCATCATCGGCGAGTGCCTGCCGCGAAAACCCCCACGCCGGCGGGTACAGCCGCAAGGCTTCGTCTATCACCATCCGGGTATATGGCAGGTTCGCCAGATCTCTGTACTCGGGAGGACGTCCGCCTAACACCGCATCGATCTCCTCCTCCAGCCGACGACGCGCCGAGGGATGCTGCGACAGCAGATACCAGGTCCACGTCAGCGCCAGCGCGGTCGTCTCCTGACCCGCGAGCAGAAACGTCGTGACTTCAACGCGCAGCTGCTCGTCGGTCATGGCCTCGCCAGTTTCCTCGTCGCGCGCCGCCAGCAGCATCGACAGTAGATCGGCGCTGTCTGACGGGTTGCGCCGGCGCTGGCTGATGACGTGATCGACGGCGCCTCGAAGCACGGCCTGCGCGGTCTGGAACTTCCGCCGCTTCGAAGGTTGAAATCTGTCTGCGAGCCCGAGTGACCAGAAGCTCCCTCCGACGTGCTCGTTGATGATCGTCCAGGCACCGTCAATCGTGGATGCGAACGGTCCTAGATCGGCCCCCAGAAGCGCCCGGAGCACGACGGTCCGGGTGAGCCGCATCATCTCTTCGGCAACATCCACTGGCTTCCCGCTCGAGGCAATTGACTGCCACTCGGCCACAGCATTTCTGGCGGCGTTGGCCATGACGCCAGCGAGTGCCGCGATGCGCTGGCGATGAAAAGCCGGCTGCGCAATACGCCGCTGCCGCAACCACAACTCGTCTTCGCTCGTCAGAAGCCCGTTGCCGAGCGACATCCGAAGCTTTTCGTAGATTGGGCTCTTGTGATAGTTACGAGCGTTGTCCTGCAGAACGTGACGAACGTCGGCGGGGTTTGTCAGGAGATAGCCACGCCGCGGGCCGATCTTGAAGTACACGACATCGCCAAACCGGCGAGCCGCACGCACGAAGACGCCCGTCGGATCGCGCCTGACCGCCGGCAGCATGCCGAGGATTGGAAAGCCGCGAGGACCCGGTGGGAACATGAGAAAGCCCTCTACGATGGCGGAGATACGGGATAGCTCAGCGCCTCGCGCAGTTGACGTTCGGAGCTCCGTAACGTTTCCAGCGCCGCGGCATCGCCGCGCGTCAATGCCGCCGTCACGCCGTCCCGATTCTTGAGAATGCCCTCGAGTGTCGTCTTGAACGAGGCTACGGGTGTGCGGTCTGCCTCGAGTCGGGCCCCATCGAAGAACTTTGACGAAAGCCCCTGCGCCTGCCCATAATTCAGCGCGCTAGTGGCTTCGATGACGACCAGAAGGTCGCCGAGCAGGCGGCCCATCCTCACGCGCGCGCCAGCTTCATCCAGCTGCCCACGCAGGGTAGCCACCTCGCCCTCGAGCGCTATCCGTTTGGCACGTTCGGGCCAATACCCCATCAGATAGACCGCGCCAACGACTAAAATGATGACAGCTGTGCTAATCAGGAAGCGTCTCACGGTCATACGTCGTTCCTCCACGCGCCCTCGTGGGTTGCGACCATCGAGCGGAGAAGAGGCATCATAACCCTTGTCAAGTCTGGTCGGCGGCTCGGCAGCATTTTTGAAAGAATTTGAAAGAACAAGTGAGGGAACTGGCGCGGCATCCGTGGACCCAAACGGTGTTCCACGGCGTCTAACTAGACACCCACTCGTGCGCGGGCACTGAAGCTCATTCGGAGCGACCATCATGGACATCGGTTCGAAGCTGCAAAAAGTCAGGGTCGCCAAGGGCGTCTCGTTGCGGGAGATTTCTAACGCGACCAAGATTTCGCCGCACATCCTGGAAGCCCTCGAACGCAACGACCTTGCCCGACTGCCCGGCGGCATTTTTGCGCGCGGCTACCTACGAGCGTACGCTGCTGAACTGGGACTCGATCCCGAGGAGATCGTCGCTGAGTTTCGCGATCAGGTGGAACCACCTCCCGAGCCGCGGCTACCTGACCCTACACCGGAGCACGTCGATTGGGGTTCGAGACGGCGCAGTCTTGGTATCGCTGCAGTGTTTGGATTGGCAGCGGCGCTCATCATTTACACCGCATACATGGTGAGACCGGCAGGCCCACCTGATAGTCAGGAAATCGCGGGGACAGTGGCAACCGGTGGGGAGATCGTTGTCGAGACACCCGAGGGTCCTTCGACGGCGGCTCCGGCGAACCCCGGCACCCAGAATGGTCTTCGACTCGAGTTTCAGCCTCGCGCAGAGTGTTGGGTTTCGGCGACCGTGGACGGCCGCCTTGTCGTCTATCGTCTGATGGCTTCCGGTGAACGCGCCACGTTGGACGCGCGAGACGAAATCGCGCTTCGCGTTGGGGACGCCGGTGTCTTTGTCTATTCCATCAACGGGGCGCCCGGCCGTTCGCTCGGACGGCAAGGTCAGGTGGTTGACGTCCGCATTACAAAAGGCAACTACAACGCCTGGCTCGCAGATGCGGGCGGTTCGTCACCCGTCAGCAAAGAATTGACCGACGCACCGAACAAAGGGGCAGCGCGAGTCGAGCCACCTGCCAACCCGCCATCCAGCACGGGCGTATGAGGGTGTGCGATCTCGGACGACCAGAAGCATTGTCCGCGCCATGGTCGTAGTTGCCCTGCAATTCCAGCCCATGCTCGAATGGGTGCAGACCACCAGACTCGCGTCGACCATCTCCAACTCGCTCACGCTGACGGCCATCCTCAGCTCGATCCATCTCGTCGGCTTGACGCTCGTCGTGGGCAGCGTTCTTTTCGCAAGCCTGCGACTGGTGGGCTTCATTTTTTATGACCGTTCTGTGCACGAGGTAACTGACGCCGTCGGCGGCATGATCATGCTGGGGCTCGCCATCAGCGTCACGAGCGGGCTTCTCCTCGTTGCGCCAAGGGCTGTAGCAAGCGTTCAGAACGGTTTCTTCCAGTTCAAGATGGCCTCGCTTGTCGCGGCTGTCGTGTTCCACCTCGGAGTCTATCGACGGGTGCTGCGCGGACGAGAACTGACGCGGTCGCGTCAAAGGGTGACCGGAGCGATTGGATTCGGGCTCTGGTTCGCGGTGGCCGTCGCGGGATGTGCGTTCATCCTGCTGGAGTAGCCGAAACGTGACGGTCTTGAGCATGTGCGAATGGCTGGAGAACACGCAGGTGGCCCTGCTCGTGCGGGAGTCTGCCTATGGGTTTCCGATCGTGGTTGCGATCCACATCCTGGGTCTCATCGTGTCTGTGGGCCTGGTGATCTGGTTCGATCTGCGGCTGCTCGGTATCAGCATGCGACGCTGCCGCCTGTCGGACGTCTGGCGACGCCTGATGCCGTGGGCATTGAGCGGCTTTGTGGTGATGTTCGCGAGCGGAGGGCTGCTGTTTGCCGCGTTTGCGACATCAGCCTACGGAAACATGGCCTTTCGTATCAAGTCGGCAGCAATCATTCTGGCCGGTGTCAACGCGCTCGTTTATCACTTCGTGACGGAGCGGGGGATTGCAGAGTGGGACATTGGCGTACGCCCCCCTCGATCGGCCCAGGTGGCAGGTCTTCTATCGATCGTGTTGTGGACGACCGTCATCCTGTCGGGCCGCATGATGTCTTACACAATGTTCTAGAACCTTAGAACCCTAGAACCGTTCCGAGCTTTTCCCGAAGCAGACTTTCGGCGGCCTCCTGCACGTCCTTGAGGGCATCCGACGCGTTGATGTGATGCCAGTCAGTTGGTGGCTCGTCTCGCGCGAGCTGCCGGTTGAGCACATCCACGGTTGCATCCGAGGCGTCTGCTTGCCTGGCTCCAAGACGATCCATCAGCAGCTGAACGGGGGCCTCGAGCCAGAACCCAACGAACGGTGTGCCGGTGCGCCGCGCAACCTCCGTGATGGTCTGGCGTTCGTTCACGTCGCCGAACGTTGCATCCACGATCGCGGCATGTCCGGCTTCGAGTGCAGCGGACGCGCGCTCTGCCGCCGTTTTGTACACTCGTTCGGTCACCGTGCGTGTGTAGCCTTCCGCACCCAGCCGCGTCCTCTCCGAGACGTTGAAAAGTGACTTTCTGATGACGTCGCTCCTCAACACCAGCGCGCCAGGAGCTGCGCCAATCCCCGCCGCCAATCGTCGTGCGAGCGTTGTCTTGCCACTCCCGGAAACACCACCAATGGCAATCAAGGCCGGCTTGGGCGGCTTCAACAACTGCTCGGCCATCGTCAAATACTCTCGAGCGGTTTGAATGAGCTCCAAGGCCTGAGGCGATTCCGATTGCAGCTTGGCGGTGGTTGCGCTCGTCTTGGCGCGAACGGCCGAGCGACATGAAAGGAAGAGCGGCAACAGCGTGAGCGCATCCAGCTGGTTGGTCCTGCCAAAGTACTCGTTGAAGACCAGATTGGCGTGATCGCGCAGACCGAGCCGCCACAAATCCATCAGGAGAAACGCGAAATCGTAGATGACGTCGACACACGAAATCTGTGGGTTGAACTCGACAGCGTCGAACAGTGTGGGCTTGTCCGAAAGCATGACGATGTTTCGCAGGTGAAGGTCGCCATGACAGACGCGCACATCCCCGCGATCACGCCGGCGGTCGAGGTGCACGGCCTCCCGTTCGAACCACCCGCGGGCCAGAGCGGTGACCTCCTGACACTGCTCCGGCTCGAGGATGCCGTCGCCCTGCTCAATAAAACCCGACTCGTTGCCGTCGATGACCCACGCGAGCCCGTTCTGACCGCCGAGGTCGTACCGTCGCTCGGCCGCGGCGTGAAATCTGGCAATTTCGGCCGCGAGCACGGGCATCAGATCGAGAGAAAGCGCCTGCCGTTTCGCGAGCCGATCGAGCAGTGCGTCCTGATCGAAACGCGTCATCGACACCAGCCAGTCGAGTCGCGCGCCAGAACCGCCCAGTGCGAGTCGTCCGTCCCGTTCGCGCGTGACAGGCACCACCCCCAGGTAGACACCAGGGGCCGTCCGCCGATTCAGCGCGACTTCGGCTTCGCAGAACTCTTTGCGTCTGGTCGAGGTGGAAAAGTCGAGATAGTCGTACTTGACGGCCCGCTTCAGCTTGTACGCCCGGTTCGCCGTGAGAAAGACGATCGAGCTGTGGGTCTCCACCCGCTCGACCGGCGCGCCATCGCCCCCGTAAGTGGCGGGATTTGACAGAAACTCGATAATCTCGCGCTGGTCGTCGACGACCACTCGGAATACCTCGAATAGGGTTCTAAGGTTCTAGGGTTCTAGGGTTCCGCAAATTGTCGAACTTAGAACCCTAGAACCATAGAAAGGTTAACATGTCGGCGACACGTGTTCGCCTTTTTGACCGAGTCGGGGCCCATTGTTCAGGCCTTCATTGCAACCGTCGGGACCTACCTGCTGACCGCCATCGGCACGTTGCCGGTTCTGTTTTTTCGATCGGCGCCTCGTCGTCTGATGGACGCCATGATGGGTTTTGCGGCGGGCGTCATGGTTGCTGCCTCCTGCTGGTCGCTGCTCGTTCCGGCGATCGACTCCGGAGGCGTGTTGGCGGCAACCACAGGGCTGCTCATGGGTGCGGCGTTTCTGTATCTCGCCGATCAGCTGCTGCCGCACCTTCATGCGGAGTTTCCCGACGAGGCGGAAGTCGAAGGACCCAAAGTTGCCTGGCGTCGATCGGCGCTGCTCATGCTGGCGATGACGCTCCATAACTTTCCCGAAGGGATGGCCGTGGGCGTGAGCTTTGGCGGTGGTGACGTTGGTTCGGCCACGGCTTTAGCCATTGGCATTGGATTGCAGAATGTTCCGGAGGGGTTGGCGATCGCGCTGCCGTTGCGCCGTGGTGGGATGACCCGCGGCCGCGCGTTTTTCTGGGGACAGTTGTCAGCCGTGGTCGAGCCGGTTGCTGGGGTGATCGGTGCCTCGCTCGTGCTCGTGTCCGCGACCTTTCTGCCGTACGGCATGGCTGCCGCGGCGGGTGCCATGCTTTACGTCGTTGTCGAGGAACTGCTCCCCGAAACCGTCCGCTCTGGTACGCCAGACGTCGCCACGCTCGGCTTTATCGTCGGCTTTGCCGTGATGATGGCGCTCGACAATGGGCTTGGATGAAGCTTGCAACGCAGAGGACGCTTTTGGAGCCTTATGTCTGAAAACAGCCGCTGGCTTCTCGCCTTGTTCGTGTTCGCGTCGGTATGGACCGGTCCGACAGGCCATGCCCAGCCAACAGCCCAGCTTTCAGGGCCAAACGCGTCCGGTGTAGCGATGGGGCACTTGCACTATTTTGTGCGGGATGTCGAAGCCAATAAGAGATTCTGGATGGCGTTGGGCGGCACGCCCACCAGGTTCGGCACCACCGAGGTCGTGAAATTCCCTGACGTTCTGGTATTTCTCAGTCAGGGTGATTCTTCGGGGGGCACCGAGGGCTCGGTTGTCAATCATGTGGCGTTCCGAGTGCGGTCAATTGCACCCCTCGAAGCCGCGGGTATGAAAGTACAGCATCTCAAGGACTTTCCGGGCGTTGCATCCGTGTACACACCGGAAGGTGAACGGATTGAACTGTTCGACGAAGAACGCGCAACCAATCTGGGCTTTACATTCGATAGCGGACAGACAGATCCGGTTGCCGACCGGCACAACCAGAAGATGAGCGTCCCCATCATCGCCCACCACATCCATTTATATGTCCCTGAAACAGCGGTGCTGGACGCCAAGGCTTGGTACGCCAGGATGTTCGGGGGCGTTCCCGGCAAGAGGTGGCGTTATGACGCCACGGATCTACCCGGAATTAACTTCAATTTCTCAGCGGCTCCGCGACCAACCGTGGCCACCAAGGGAAGAATGCTCGACCATATCGGATTCGAGGTCGACAACCTGGAGGCGTTTTGTAAGAAGCTCGTTTCGAACGGCGTCAAGTTTGACCTGCCCTACACCAGGTCGTCCAACGGGTTAGCCAGCGCGGTCCTGACCGATCCCTGGGGAACCTCCATCGAGCTGACCGAAGGACTCCGGAAACTGTAGCCTTCGCATTCATTCCTCCGACGTGGCTTGGTCTGGGTCTCACCACGACGGTCGTGAAACCATTGTTCGACTCTCGGCGTCAAAAATAGGGCGACGATCACAGTAGTCTGCGCGTGCGAGCGGCCGTATAATGGCGACGGCACGCCTTTTTCCTGCATCCTTGATTCTTCTCTGGGTGTCATCGCCCGCGGTGTCGCCCGGCTGATCGAACCTGTATGGGAGGTCGCCAACGTGGTTGGCGGCTTATGGTTCGCGCAACGCGTTCACCAGAACTGGAGCGCTTTCATGGCTACAGAACGAGCACCACGAAAGAGAGGCAACAGCCAGAGCAACGTGATCAGAATGCCGGGTGCCGATTCCGCCCGCCAGGAAGAGATTGCCCGACGCGCGTACGAGATTTTTCAGGCTCGCGGAAGCGGTCACGGGCAGGACTTCGAAGACTGGTTGCAGGCCGAGCGAGAGCTGAGCGAGCGTCGGCGGGAGACCACCGACCGCGAAGCGTCGTAGTTCGGGACTCCTGCGGGTCACGTTTGTTTGACGAGTTCATGCGAGCGGCGCTCGCCGAGGCGCGTCGCGCGCTCGCGGCCGGCGAGGTGCCCATTGGCGCCGTTGTGGTTATTGATGGCGCCGTTGCCGCCACCGGGTTCAACCAGCCGATCGGTTCGTCCGATCCCACCGCGCACGCCGAGATTGTCGCCCTGCGCGCCGCTGCCAGGGCCGTCGGCAACTACCGGCTCACCGATGCTGTCGTGTGCGTCACCCTTGAGCCCTGCCTGATGTGTGTCGGCGCCCTGCTGCACGCACGCGTCGGAACCCTCGTGTATGGTGCGCCTGAGCCGAAAACCGGCGCGCTCGGGTCGACGATTGACGCCCTGGCCGGCACCGGCGTCTACGCGCCCATAACGGTGGTGGCGGGAGTGCTGGAAGAGGAGTGCCGCAATCTGGTCCAGGATTTTTTCAAGGACAAGCGAAGAAAGTAGCGCGGACCCTTTAGGCTCCGCGAGAGCCCTGGTGTCTTGACACATGCTCCTCGCTCCGTCTATGTATGGTGCCCATGAAAACACAACTCACCTTGCTTGCCCTTTTCGTGTTGTGTGTTGCTGGACCCAGTGCACAGGCCCCGGTCGTTCATTCCACCAATCCTGAGTCGCTCTTTACAAGTCCCGATCCGAAGCTTCACGCCAACAAGCAGGTCGTGCTGCACATCATGCGGGACCTCCTGGAGGCCAATCAGTGGCAGGATGCTCCAAAATATCTGACCAAGGAGTACATCCAGCACAATCCGAACATTGCCTCCGGACTCGATCCCGTCATGAAGTTCTTCGGGACGCGCAAGCCCGGGCCGATTCCCGATGCCAAGAGCTGGAGAACGAAGATTGTGTCGGTCGTGGCCGAAAACGATCTCGTCGTGGTTGGCGTGGTGCGTGAGCTTCCGGATCCGCGTGCGCCCGGCAAGACCTATACGACCACGTGGTTCGACATGTGGCGGATCAGGGACGGCAAGGCCGACGAGCACTGGGATTACGGGACGATCGCGCCTCCGAAGTAGCGCAGGCCTTCGCCCTCCGTAGAGGCGGGTCTTGCGCCTCCGCCAAGGCTTCGGCGGCCCGCCGCAGCGCTTCGCGCGAAGGCTGGTTAGACCCGCCGTCGAACCGCGTCTCCGAACCGGTAGCGGCGGGTCTTTAGACCCGCCGACGAACCGAGTACAATTGGAAGTTCACCTCTAACGCGGAGAGGTACCGAAGTGGTCGTAACGGGGGCGCCTCGAAAGCGTCTTGCCGCCTAAAGCGGCACGTGGGTTCGAATCCCACCCTCTCCGCCATCCGCCTCCGCTCGATCACACGCGAGCTAGGGCGGGATGGTTCGCTGACCCGATGAGATCCCGCCGTAGCCGTGGCGAAGGCGGACGAATCCCACCCTCTCCGCCAATTAAGTCCCTCATAATCAATAATTTAACAAAAGTCGAGCTGGTCGGTGGCCACGCGCGTGGCCATGACCACCCTCACCGGCCGCGATGCTCCTTTTGTTTTCAACGGTTTACGTGGCCACGTGGGTTCTCTCGGTGCCACGCGGATTCTTGATGCGGTGCAGAGGGTGATTTTCGACGCGGACTCCGAGACGGCATGGCAGTTCTCGGTGAGGCGCCGCCGGCGGGCCGGAAAGCGTTCGCACATGGCGACTAAAGCCGCCTGCGTTGCGCCTATTCCTGGCGCAACGCCGTTACGGGATCGAGCCGTGCAGCCCGCCGCGCTGGGATGAAACACGCCACCATCGCGACTGAAATGAACAACAGCGCAACGGAGATGAGCATGAGAGGGTCAGCCGCGCCTGTGTCTACCAGCAGGCTGCGTACCAACCCACCCGCACCAAGGGCGCCGGCCATGCCCATCACGACCCCGATCGCAAGTGGCGGGATGCTTTGTCGCACGAACAGCCACACCACGTGAGCGGCTTGCGCTCCTAATGCGACGCGCACGCCGATCTCCTGAACTCGCTGCGCCACTGCATACGACGTGACCGCGTAAAGACCGACGGCGGAGAGCGCAAGAGCCATCCACGCGAAAATGGCAAACATCGACCCGAACACGCGGTACATCATCCGCGATTGTCCGGCCCAGACATCGAGCGACCGGAATCGATACGGAGCAATGTCGGGATCAAGCGCTTGGATCTCATCGCGTACCAGGCGCTCCATGCCACGTGCATCCGAGTGACCACGGATCATCAAGTTTGCCGCGCCTGGGCTCGCACGATACGGAAAATACACGACAGGGTCGAGGTCGGATTGAAACTGCTGACGGATGGTTGGCGAGACGCCGACAATTCGCCCGCAGAGCGGCGAGGCGCTGCGCGCGCTCGGGTTTGTCACGCAAATCCGGCGCCCGATCGGATCCTGGTTAGGGAAGAACATCGTGACGAAGCGGTTCGTGACAATCGCGGCTTCCTGTCCGGCCGCACCGTCGGTCGTCGTAAACGGTCGCCCCCGCTGCAGGGTCAGGCCAAGCGTTTCGAAGTAGCGCGGACCGATCGTCACGAACGACACACTCCTTGGCGGGTCTTCGCCGGCCGAAGGCTGCCCATCGATCGTGAGGTGCCATGTGACCGCCCCGATAAAGGGCGGCGTGCTAACAACGGAGGCGGACGAGACCGGCCCAACCTCGCTCAGGCGCTCTTCGAGGCGCTCATACAGCGCCACGCGCTGCGCCGGCGTCGCATACTTCGAGACCGGCACCTGAAGCGATGTTGTCAAGATGCGGGACGCGTCGACGATACCATCGGCACGGTACATCGCCACGAAGCTACGCATCATTAACCCGCCGGCAGCGAGCAAGGTCAGCGTGAACGCGACCTGAACAATCAACAGCACACCAGCCCAACGCTGCTGAGCGTGATCGCCAGCGCTCGTTCGTGACATCGTCTTCAGCGACTGATTGACGTCGCAGCGCGACAGCTGCAGGGCTGGCACAAGCCCGAACAAGAATCCAGTGCCGATGCACACCGTCGCGAGAAAGGTGAACACCCGTCCGTCCATCGTCCAACGTTCGTTGTACCAGTACGGAAAATCGATCCCGCTGACGGCGTACGCATAAAGACGGACACCCGCAATAGAAAGGGCGAAGCCAAGTGTTCCTGCCGCGAGCGCGACGACCAAACATTCAACGAGTAGCTGCCGAACGATTCGCCAACGCGTTGCGCCAAGTGACGAACGGATCGATATTTCACGCGATCGCCGTGGCGAACGAACCAGCATCAGGTGCGCCACATTCGCGCACGCGATCAATAACAAGAACCCAACTGCGCCAAGCAGCGCTGTGAACAGTCGATTTGGGACACCAGTAAACGGACGAACAAGAGGACGGACGTCCTTGTTGGTTGCCGGATAGTCGACAGACAGACGAGCCGCCACCGCATTCATCTCCGCCTGCGCTCGCGCAATGGTGGCCCCGCGAACGAGACGTCCGAAAGCTTGGAGCTGACGAACGTCTCGGCGTTCGGTGTCTATGCCCGGCATCGACATGAGCGGAAGCCAGAGCTCATAATTCACGGGAAACCTGAAGCCCTCTGGCATCACGCCGACGACCACGCGCGGTGCCCCGTTGACCCGGATTGTCTGGCCGATGATCGCGCGGTCGCCGCCGTATCGGCTCGTCCAGATCGTGTGACCGAGAAGGACCACACCGGTCGCCCCTAGCTGATCATCCTCCGGAACGAAGTCGCGACCCAGTATGGGGCTCTCGCCAAGCAATCGAAACGCCCCAGCTTCGACATACGCACCGAAGAAGACGTCAGGCGAGGCGCTTCGGTCATCAAGCCTCATCGAAATGGGTCCAGCAGTGCTATACGCAGCAATTCCTGTAAACGTCGTCGTCGCTGCGCGCCAGTCTTCGATCTCGCGAAACGACGCGGTTGTCGGGGCGTCGTCGACGGTCCTGAAGGCCACGACCTCATGGGGGCGTTCGACAGGAAGGCCGCGCCAAACCATCGCGTTAACAAGCGTGAAGATGGTGTTGGTAGAGGCGATGCCCAGAGCTAAGGCGATGACAGCGATCAGCGTGACCCGTCGGTCCTTCAGGAGCAGCCGACACGCGAATCGAACGTCTTGCGGGATGCCTTGCACCGACGGCGAAATCCAGACGTCCCTAGCCTGGTCCCGAGCCAGAGCCACATTGCCGAGCGCGCGTTGAGCCGCGAATGGGGTCTCGCTCGCATCGACGCCGGCCTCTACGAGTTCCCGCTGCTTCATAGCGCGATGGAACTCAATCTCCTCGGCCAGATCAGCCTCGAGTTGGCGTCGTCTGATCGCGTACCACACTCGGCGAATGAGCTGTCGCATGCCAGCCTCTATGCTGTATTGAGGACCTTATGAATGGCGAGGATGAGCTGATCGAATTCTTGGCGTTGAACAGCCAATTGCTTGCGACCGGCGCTCGTCAACGTGTAGTAGCGCGCACGACGGTTGTTCTCCGACGTTCCCCATTCGGCTTTCACCCAGCCTCTTAGAAGCAATCGTTGCAGGGCAGGATACAGAGAGCTCTCCCCAACCTGGAGCACGTCTTCGGACACCTCCTTCAAACGTTGTGCGATGCCGTACCCGTGCATCGCGCCTCGGACGAGAGTCCTGAGGATGAGGAGATCCAACGTTCCTGGCAGGAGTTCAGGTGAATCCTTTGTTCCCATCGTCATTCGATGGGAGCATCGCGCAAAACCAGTGGTCCTGTCAAGCGAACCCGAGGGGCAGATCGCTCCTATTGCTAACTTCATACGGGCGAGCGACACCCTTACTGCAGGTCGAAGCCTCAGAACGCGCATGAGTACTCCTGGACCCTTTCGTCAGTGTCTCGCACACAACGCCGCACGTTGCGTCGGCACGAGCGAAGGCCATCGGCTATAGCCGTTCATCCGAACACCCTCTCCGCCACACACACACACACACACACACACACACACACACCTCCAGCGTCACGACTCCTGGCATCTACTGACCTGAACGCACTTTCGCGGCAAAACCTGACAGAAAGTTTCGCAGCCCAGCCGTTGTATTGCGCTCGCCTTCCGCTGGGAGCGAAGCCGGAGCTATGTAAGGTCGTTTTCGCGCCAGCACATCGCGGCGCCACCGGCGCTACGTTCTCGTCCGCCGCTGGTGCGCGGCGCGTTTTACTGTCTGTGTGGTGCCCCACTGTGCCAGGAACTGCGTGACGAACGCGTGCTCGTCATTCGCGTCGACAGCCAGGGGTGCCAACGCGAGCGCCACCGCGACAGCGGTGTGATAGCCCAGCGACCGCGACACGACGGCGCGCGTATACGCGGGATGGGCATCGTTGATCCAGATCGTGTTGTCAACCAGCCGGCCGAGTTCCGGATCGCCGGGTCTGGATTCAAAATGCACCAGCAGTCCGTACCGCGCCGGCCGTCGGCGACCGGGGACGGTGTCGAGGGCTCCTGCCGCTGTCGCATGCGGATGCGTCTGACCTGCGGGGGCGAGAGGCTCATTCTCTGCCGCGGGTTGACCTTCCACCGGCCGAGGCGCCGGGGACGTGAGCGGCGGCTCCGGCGATGGCTTCGCCGGCTCCTCTGGCATCTTCACGACACGGCCCACGGGCGGCTCGGCGTCCGCCTCGGTAGATTCATGACGCGCGGTGAGAGTCGCGAACAGGGGCGCTGGTACGCGCTCGTCACCGCGACCGGGCATTGGCAGACGCTTCTGGCCGCCCGCACGGTGATCAACGAGCGCTCGCAAGAGCGGGAAGTCATCTGCGAGATCCTCGAGGACCCGCTCGAGGTCTCGTTCAAGGCGGACCATTCGCGGCCGTGCCTCCTCATCGTTCCGATCACCCCACTCGCCAAGCTGGCGTGACACGGCTTCCTGAACCGCTTTCCGATAGGCGAGGTACGCGGCGCCACGCGCGCCGCTTCGGATGAAATCGTTCTTGCTCAGCGTGAGACACGCGGCCAAGTCCGGCGCTTCAAGCAATCCGCTGATGCGTCCGTGAACTGCGGGCGCGAGCCCGAGCCATTCCCATCCTCGCTTGATCACCTTGCCGAACGTACTGATCGCGACGCCTTCGCGATCGGGAGGAACCGACACACGCCGTTCGATAAAACCGACGACGGAGGGTGTCCGACGCCGGCCGATCCTGATGGCGATCGGCACTCGCTCCCCGTCGGAAATGCTTGACTGTGTCACGTCGCGTCCATCGATCTCGAACCCGACGCCGTTCGGGTAATGGCGTCGCACCACGTCCCTGAACGAGGCATCGAGCAGCGGTTCAAAATGTCGCCTGACGGTCTCCTCCAGATACCCTCCATCGAGCAGCGGGGACAACTGACTCGTCAGCATGAGTCGCACGGCCGTGCCGCGGGTCGTCGCGAGGCCCAATGGCGGCGTCCACTTCCACGGCGCTCGGTGCCGTGACGCCAGGTGCCATCGAGTGGCCACATGTGTCGCGCCGCGCCTCGTTTCGGTAATGACCTCGCGCGACACGAGAAGGCCAAGCTTGATCCCGACGCCGGCGAATCCGATGCCTTCGCCGCGCCTCTTCGTGCTGGCCGCAACATCGTGGTAGCGTGCCAGCTCCCTGCGCTGCATGCCTCGGCCATCGTCGATGACCGTCAGTGTCCCATTGACCGCGTCGGTCAGGAGGCGAACGCGGGTCGCACCAGAGTCAAGCGCATTCGCGACCACTTCGGTGAGGATCGTCTCTTCGAGGGAGCCGGTGTAGGCATCCCGCAGGTCTTCGAGGAGGTGTTGGAGGTCGACTCGTGTTTC
>DATBJG010000090.1:0-21890 GCA_036556585.1 Vicinamibacterales bacterium | reverse complement strand
GGACCGGTGAGGCCCTCCATCCGCCCAAGCGACAATTCGTCATCTGCGTGGACGGTCACCTCGAGGTGATTGCCAGCGATGGTGAGAAGCGCTCGCTGGGACCCGGCGACCGTCTGCTGATGGAAGACGTCGACGGGAAGGGTCACCGCAGCCACGTGCGCGCCGGCCATGACTGCGTTCTTGCGGTCGTCCCGATTGATTGAATCAACCGCTTGGCGTCCTCGGGGACAGGGGCGACGCGATGAACAGAAGATCAGGAGGCGGTAAACAAGCGATCAGGAGTTCAGGAGACTAGGACGGATTTTTCTTTACATGGCGGTCTGGGTGATTCACACGTCTCAAGCCAGCCCTCAGCGATGCTTCATTGAAGTTCATCACAAGCCCCGCAGGATACCCGGTCAATTTCAGATAGGTGATCACCTGCGCCAGGTGAATCGGATGGATTCGCTCGACAGCCTTCAGCTCCACGACGACACATTCTTCGACCAGTAAATCGAGCTGCAGTGTGCCCTTAATCCGCTGCCCTTTGTACTCGAGCATGACGCGCCGCTCGCTCTCGGCACAAAGCTGATGGCTCGTGAGCTCGACGAGCATGCATTCACGGTACACAGATTCCAGGAGACCTGGACCGAGAACGCGGTGAACCTCGATGGCACAGGAGATGATCTTATCGGTCAAACCGTCGACTTCCGTAGCGGGAGGTGCCATGCGCGGCGTTAAAGCACAAAGCGAGCCGACCGATTTACCGCCGGAGTCGTGCAAGAAAGGTCACTGGTTGGCAGATATCGCGTCGATGCGCGCGCATGTGGCTGGAACGAATTGCGATCGGGTATGACAGGTGCGCGTAAAGAAGGGACCTTTTGACCACCCCTTCTATAAAATACCTCCTGATCTCCTGATCTCCTGATCTCCTGATCTCCTGTTCAACGTCTCCTGATCTCTGTTACCGTTTCCGGGAGGCGAGGATCGTGTTGTATTCCTCGGTCGCCCTCCGCGTCCCATCGATGTCGTAGTTCGGGCCGCCGGTCCCCCTGAGCTCGTTGTAGAGCCGTACCGTGTTCATCACGATTCGTTCCGGGCCGATCCAGTTATCGAACTTGCCGAGTTTGATGTCTGCGGCGGCGCGACCGGGGGTCATGCCGGCATCGAGCCTCGTCTTGACCTCACTCTGCAGCATCCGGAAGTACTCGCCCATCTCGGCAAGCTCTTTCTTCCCGCCAATCGGGCCGTGACCAGGAACGATGGTTTCGACGTCCATCCTCAGGATTCTGTCGATGACTTGCAGCCATTTGCCGACGTGCGCGTTGTGCGCGAAGGGAGCAACGTAATAGAAGGCAAGATCGCCGGCAAAGAGGATCTTTTCTTTCGGAAGGTAGACCATCAGGTCGCCGTAGGTGTGCGCTGGACCGACGAACTCGACCTCGACGGCGGTGCCGCCGTAGTAGTAGACCATCTTGCCTTCGAACGTGGTCGTCGGCGGAACGAGCTTGCGTTGCTCGGTGCCGTCGGCCCAACCCTCACGTTTGTCCCAGCGTGCGGGCGTTGTTGGAACCGCTTTCAGCACCTCATCCCGACAGTACGGATGGCTGATGATCTCAATCGGTCCGAAAAACTGATTGCCGTTGACGTGATCGCCGTGGTGGTGGGTGTTGATCAACCGTCGAAACGGCTTGTCGCCAGTTGCCTTCTTCGCCGCCGCAATGAACGCCTTGGCGTGAAACGGTGCCCCCGTGGAGTCGATGGCCATCAAATGATCGGCTCCAACGATCACGCCTGTATTCGACACACCTTGCGCCAGAATGCCGGGGCCACCTGCCTGGTTGTACGCAAAGACGTTGGGCGCGAGTTGCTTGAGCTCCGTCTTCCAGTTGGGGACCTGCGGAAAACGAGGATCAGATGGTGGTGGTGTGACCGGTGGCAGAGCTACCTGCGCCGAGAGGGTCGAAGACCCGTCGGCGCCTTTCAGCGCGGCGGCGAGCCCTAGGCCCGCACTTGCGATGCGTGAGAGTGCTTTGCGACGTCCGATCTGAGCAGCCATGAGACAAATGCCACAAATTGACAGGAGGCCAAGAGGCTCGAATCTCTTGACCTCCTGCAGAGGTCGCAGGCCTGAAGGCCGGCGCTACTTGGCGAGCGGATCGGGGCGCAGCTGGAATTTCATCACCTTGCTTGGCGTGCCCTTGCCGCCTTCCATGTGGAACGGCGTGCGAGTGCTGATCGTCGCCCAGAGTCCCTTGCCCTTCCAGCCGGCTTTGGGATCGTCAATCCGGCCGTCCAACCACTTCGTATAGAAGCCCTGCGGATACGGCACCCGCAGCACGACCCACTTGCCGTCTTTCAGGGCCAGCAGACCTTCCGACGCATTGCCCGTGTTAATGGGAACATTTCGTCCGAGCCCGAACGTATCGAACTGATCCACCCACGTGTAGTAGCTGCCCTCGGCGCTGCCCGGATCGGTCACGCCTTTGATCTGCGGGAGCGGCTCCGCGTAAAACGCCCAGCCTTCCGGACAATGCTGGCCGGTCGCCTTGGGCCCGTTCAATGGGCCTTTGCACTTGCGCCGATCGAAGCTTGCCATGTGCCCGCTGGCCATCGCCGCCCAGACGACACCATTGCGGTCAACGTCCATACCGCGCGGCGAGAATCCCTGAATCGACACGTTCGGATTGTCGGCTGGAGGCTCGAACACCTCTGCCAGCGCCGTCTCGGGCGGATTTGGCCCCGGGGTCAGCCGAACGACCGCGCCAGGAAATCCGAGCACCGACCCCCAAATCGATCCGTCCGTTGCCGGCGAAGCAGCATAGAAGGCTGCACCAAACCGCTTGTCCTTGGTGGGATCCAGCGGCGCATCGGGCTCGACATACGCGTCGCGCTTCCCGTTGCCATTCGTGTCCATGATTAAGGCGGTCCAACCCTGCGACTTCACTTCGTCCTTCGTCTCTTCGTACATCTTGGTGTTCAGCCAGCCGACGACCTGTCCACCACCGCTCGTCCAGAGCGTGTTGTTCGCATCTTCCGCAAACATCAGGTGGTGCGTGCCAAAACAAGTACTGATGTGGGTAAGCTGCTTGGTCTTCGGATCGTACATGGCCAGATGACGATTCGAATTGGCGATGGGGAACAGCTTGGCCGACGGATGGCTCGACCCTTCCTTGCAATAGTCGGGGTTGGCCGCGGGCCTCACGGCAGACGTGATCCAGACCCGACCTTTCTCATCGAACATTGGATTGTGCACGTTGTTCTTGCTGGTCCAGATCACTTCATCACCCCAGTAGGGTGACGACGCGGGCATTTTCGCGTTGGTTGGTGGCGTGTTCGAGTCGCGTACGGTCAACTTCACCTGACTCGTGGTGTGCTTGATCGGATCCAGCACCGGCAGGTAGTCGGCGCTGAGCTCGAGCGCTCCGTAGATCAGACCGTTGGCGTTGACTGTGGGATTGCGTCGGTCGGTCGACACCTCGTCGTGCAGGTAAGCTTTGGGGTCCGCCCAGTCCCACTGAGTGATGACAATGTTGCGCTCCAGACCCTGCGGTCGAGGAGGCGCAGGCGGCAGCTCGCCGGCTTTGATCCGATCCGTCCAGTCGGCAAACACGGCGAGGGCGCGTTCTTTGCCGAGCTGGTTCAAACCGTTCATCATGTTGGTGCCGGCCTGACCCGACTGAACCCGGCGCTCCCACGCCGCTTCAGACGAGGCAAAGGTGCCGAGCGCTTGCGGGATTTCGCGCGTGGCCTTGTTGCCCAGCTGGTGACACGCCCAGCAACCCCCGGATTTCAACTGCCTCACCCACTCTGCCTGACTCTTGATGTTGGGTGAGATACCATTCCCTTTGGGCCCTGTGCCTGGGAAATCCCCTTTCTCCGGCGCACGAATCAACGAGAACCAATAGCCGGCCGGATAGTATTCTGCGGCTGCCCGCGGATTGGGCGCGGCAACCGCCTTGAGCGGCACGACCTTGCCGGGTGCGGCTTGCACCTTGGGCGAATCGACGAGGCCGTAGCCGCGCACCCACACGTTGTAGTTGGCTTTCGGAAGATCGGGCACGACATACCGGCCTCGGTCGTCGGTCGCGACAATCCGTACGAATTTGGTCGGCAGATCGGTGGTCTCGGCAATCACCCAGACTCCCGCTTCGGGTCCGCGTGCTCCGGTCACCACGCCACCAATGTCATCGTCGTCTACCCGCACGGCATCGTTGGGAAGTTGGACGGCACTCGTCCCGACCATCGAGGCGACCAGGAACACTGCCAAGCCAACCCCGATGAGTCCCGGAGACAGGATGCGCTTCGTGATCATGTCGAACCTCCACGTGAAAGATTCAAACGCTGCTGCTACGGTATCCGCGACGCGGTGCAGGCGCGACAAGCACTTGCTGGGCGCCTTCCATGGGAGTGTATTTGTGGGCACGTTACCACCGAGTCGCCGCACCCGCAATGGGAATCCTGGAACCACTGATACGATCTCCCTGATGCGAGCCGCGCAGGGCTGGGCCGAATCCCGCCGTCGTGCACTTCTGGCAATGGCCCTCCTGTTCGGTTTCGCAGCGTCCGACGGGGCCGCACAGGCGGGCCAAATCGATCCGGCTCCTTCGTCTCAAAGCAAGGAGACCGCTACCCTGCGGGTCGAAGTGCGAAGCGACACCGCAGCCATCTCACAGGCAGTTGTCGACGTGGCGGGCACGTCTCACACGACAAACGACGAAGGAATCCTCGTCCTGACGATTCCTGTCGGGCTCGTCCAGATCACGGCCAGCAAGGAGGGATTCCCTCCCGTGACGACCTCCGTGCGGATGGTTGCAGGTCTCGAACAACGAGTGGTGATCGAATTGACCGCACCACCTGCACTCGACGAGGAGGTGACGGTAGTGGCCAGCACGCGAACGGAGCGCCGGATCGAAGATCAGGCGATTCGTGTCGAAGTCGTGCCCCAGGAGGAAATCGACGAGAAGGTTTTCATGACGCCAGGCGACATTTCCATGATGCTCACCGAGACAAACGGCCTGCGTGTTCAGATGACTTCCCCGTCGCTCGGCGCCGCCAACGTCCGAGTACAGGGGCTTCGAGGTCGATATACGCAGGTTCTTGCCGATGGGCTTCCCCTGTACGGTCAGGCAGGTTCGATCGGCGTCCTGCAAATCCCGCCCATGGACCTGGGACAGGTCGAGGTCATCAAAGGAGTGGCCTCGGCTCTGTACGGTGGCTCGGCCCTGGGGGGCGTCATCAACCTGGTGTCTCGCCGCCCGCAACCAAATCGGCAGGAACGCGAAGTGCTCGTCAATCGAACCTCGCGCGGCGGAACCGATACGGTGATCTGGTTGTCGGATCACGGAAGTGGAAACTGGGGATATACGCTGCTCGGAGGTGGGCACTGGCAGGAGCGCAACGACGTGGATCACGACGGTTGGACCGATCTTCCGAGTTACAACCGCGCCGTTGCTCGTCCCCGAGTCACCTGGCAGGATGAGCAGGGCCGATCGGTGTTCTTCACCGTGGGCGGTATGGCCGAAAGCCGGGAGGGCGGCACGATGCCGGATGCGGTCGCGCCGGATGGGAGTCCGTTCCCCGAAAACCTGAACACTCGACGATTCGATGCAGGGCTCGTCGCTCGATTTCCGACCAGGGCTGGCCGGATCGTGACTTTTCGTACTTCGGGACTCGGGCAGTGGCATCACCACCAGTTTGGTGGAACGAGAGAGCACGACCTTCACCATACCTGGTTTGCCGAGACGGCCATGACGGGAACGTCGGGTCCACATACGTGGGTGCTCGGCGCTGCGCTCCAACGCGATCGGTACCGACATCGTGAGCTACCGGAGTTCGATTACACGTTCGTTGCACCAGGGTTTTTTGCACAGGACGACTACTCCCCTCGTCCCTGGTTGACCATGTCGGCAAGTGCCCGGGTTGACGTCCACAATGAGTTTGGAACGTTCTTCAGCCCACGCATCTCAGCACTCTTCAGATCGCAGGTCGGCTGGACACTCCGGCTGTCTTCGGGGACAGGATTTTATGCGCCGACGCCATTTACAGAGGAGACGGAAGCCACCGGGCTGTCTCGGCTTGCGCCGTTGGGATTGCTCCAACCCGAACGCGGCCGGAGCTTTTCGCTGGATCTCGGCTGGAAGCGCGGCTCACTGGAAGTGACTGGCACGGTGTTTCATTCGGTGATTGACGAGGCGCTCGTTCTCCGCGACACGAACGCACCGGCGCCAGGCAAGCCTGTCGAGATCGTCAACTCAACGGGCGCGACGCGAACTGCCGGTTCGGAGCTGATCGCCCGGTGGCATCGGGACGAGATGGATCTGATTGCGACGTACATGTACGTATGGGCAACAGAGCCAGATCCGAACACTCAGATACATCGCGAAGTGCCGCTCAACGCACGGCACACCGCAGGGATCGATTGGTTGTGGAGCATCACAAGTCGCGTGAGGCTCGGCGTGGAATTGTTCTACACCGGGGTGCAGCAGCTCGATGACTCACCGTATCTCGAACGAAGCCGGGCGTACTTGCTTGCCGGTTTCGTCGCCGAGTGGCGAATCGGCCGAGCCCGTCTGTTTGTCAATACTGAGAACCTGGGCGACTTCCGACAGACGCGTTACGAGCCGCTCGTGCGTCCCACACAGGCCACAAACGGCCTCTGGACGGTCGACGTCTGGGGACCACTCGAGGGTCGCATCGTGAACGGCGGCGTGCGAGTAGGATTTTGAGAGTGGTTCTAATTTGTCGGTTCTGCGTTCTCAGTCCGGGGTTTCTGGGGGTTTCCGTGACGGGTTGAGTACGGACCGATGGCTGGCATACCCCTGGCGAGCCCGAATGTAGTCCTTGTGCTCGAATCCCAGCTCGCTGGCAATTTGCCGAATCTGCGCTTCTTCGGCTGACGACACCGAGCTGTCCGCAGCCGACACAGCAAAAAGACAATCGAGCAGTTCGCGCCGTTCGTCGACCGTGGAGATTTCGCGGAACTGGCGCGTCACGAGAAAGTCCTCCGTCCCACCGAACAATCGGCTCCGGCTCTTGGCGATGGCCACGACCAGCACAGCTTGTTCCTCTGGAAGATGTCCGAGCTGTTGGAGGATCTGCACCATCTTTTCTGTCTCTTCGTCGCTGATGCGCAGATCCGCCGCAGCCGCGCGACTCAGCACGTAGGCAAACCCCGCAACATATCTTGCCTTGGCGGGCTCGAGTCGTTCCAACTCTGCGACAATGCGACGGACCGTTTCGGTGTCGTCGGATGCGTCTTCGCGTTCTTGTGAATCCGGCAAGCCCAGGAAGCGAAGGATGGACATATAAAAGACAGAATTCAGAAGACGGACGTCAGAAGACGGAAGTTAGAAGACGGAAGTTGGAATCGCATTACTACTCTAATCATCATCTATTGCTCTGACAGCTTCAATTGATGAGCTGATTGAAGGAAGTGGACGAGCTCAACCGTATTTTACCGTTGCCTGATTCCAAATGACCTGCGAAAGTATCCCGCCTTGTGGAGGCACGCGCTGACCGAATCCTGCTCCCAGACATCGGACGGCGCTCATCCTTGGGGAGTGAACAGCGGGGTACCCATGAAGAGACGAGAGTTCGTGGAAAAACTTGGTATCGGGTCAGCGATCATCGTGTCTAGTTCCGCACTGTCTGCACCGGGTCATGCTGCCCCCAATGACGATCGGAACGATGACAACGGTGGGCACCATCACCGGCCGATTTCAGGCGATCTCGCAAATGCGACCGTGAGCTTTGGAGCGTGGCCGGTCGGCACGGTCGCTACGCCTATCGACCGAGTGGCGAATCCCATCGCACCGTTTCAACAAAACATTCACCAACTGATCCCGTATATCGCCACGATCAAGGAGGGCGGCAGCGTCAACTTCCAAGTCGCTGGCTTCCATCACATCGTGGTCTATGCTCCTGGTAGCAAGCCCAGAGATATCAGGGCCGCTCTCGACGCAAATCCTCCGATTCCCGGATTGATTGAGCCGATTCCCGGGGCTCCGCCGCCTGACCAACCACCGTTTGTAGGAATCATTAACTTTCCAACGAACCGAATTTACCGTGGGCTCGATCCAAGGGGTGCCTTACTTCCGCCACCAATCCCGCCGGCACCGGGAACCACGTTTGTCCCGACACCGCAGGACCGTGTTGAAGTGGTTCAGTTTGGTGAGCGGGGCTTGTATCTCGTTATCTGCGCGGTCAACCTGCATTTCAATGATGGAATGTACGGCTATGTCAGAGTCCGGCGCCACGACAGCGATTAGCCTCTGAGGAAACAGGGGGCCCAGGTAGTTAAATCTCCTGGCCTCCTGACCTCCTGATCTCCTGTTCTTGGAAACTGTTCTCTTGAACTCCTGCTCTCCTGTTTCCGTTCGTTCACTTCACCGTCCACAACGTCAGCATTGCCACGTCTTTCACGAACAGGCGATTTCCTGAAATCGTCGGCTGCGTCCAGGTCTCTGTCGTCGCCAGCTTGTACCGTTTGACCGGCTCGAACTTGACGCGATTGTGACGAAGAACTACGAGCTCGCCGTCCTGTTCGAGTGAGAAGATGGTGTCTCCGGCACGAACAATGGCGGCGTTCTCGGCCTGGCGAGGTTCACTCTTCCACAAGACTTTGCCGGTATCCAGATCAAGCGCGAAGTATTCCCCGCTGTTCAAGTGGGACAACCCGTACAACACACCTTCTGCCACCACACCGTTGGTCATATGAAGCGAGACCTCGTCGGTGTGCCAGACATCTTGGGTCGACCACATGTTGCCGTTCCGAACGACCCGAAACGCGGTAAATCCGTTACCGCGGCCGGCCTGTATCACCATGTCCTTGTGGAGCACCGGCGTCTGGGACGTCGTCGTCGACTGCGTGACGAAGGGTCTTTGCCAGAGGAGTTGTCCTGTACTCACTGAAACGCCCACGAGATTCTTTTGCGTGAAGGTCACAACCTGGCGAGTGCCTCCGAAGTCGAACACCATCGGGGAGCCGTACGCTGGCCCGTCCCCATTCCAACTCCATTTTGCATCGCCCGTCGCGACATCAAATGCGCTGAGCGCCCCATCGTCATGGCCACCGGTGTGAACGATGACAAGGTTACCCTCGACGATTGGAGATGTCGCCGTGTGATAGAGCGGCTGGACTGGTGACGCCGCTTTCTGCCACAGACGCTTGCCGCTTGCAGCATCGAAAGCCGAAACCACACCGGTCATACCCATCGTGAACAGGCGGCCGTTGGCAAACGTCGGTGTGGACTTTGGTCCAGGGCCGTGACGCGCCGTCGCCGGATTCATCTGAAACGGGGCCGAATAGCTGGTGCGCCAGATCACCTTACCGGTTTGAGCGTCGAGCGCGCTCATGACTTCGTCTTCCTTCTGACGTGTATAGAGGTAGAGACGATCGCCAACGAGCAGCGGCGTGGCATAACCCTGCCCCACTTCTACCTTCCATTGCTCGGTCAACTGGTCGGGCCACGAGGCCGGCACGCTGAACGCGGCGACACCATCACGCTTTGGACCCCGCCACTGGGGCCAATCCTGGCCCGTGGCAATCGTCGCGGTCGCAGCCGCGGCCACCACCACCGCAATTGCGGTGAACAGTCGATGCTTCACATCCATCACGCCTCCAAAGGTCGCCAGCACAGGTCTTGAGCTCTGGCGACGGACCTATTCGACCACGCGGTATGTCTTCAGGGCAAGACGTGACGTTTGTCGAGGTGCGGGTTCTGTCAGATGTAGGGGGGCTACTGGCAAATGAGCGTGACAGCCTGCTTGCCAATGGCCTGCGCTCTAGTTTTTCTGGCCTGGCCGAATACCGGGGATGTTGAGGCGGATTCTGAAGAGATGCGTGCAGGCGGTAACGTACAGACTGCGGTTGTCGTTGTCGCCAAACGCCACATTTGTCGCGCACACACGTGCCCTGGGTTCGTCGGCGGGCTGCGGAAGGTGAAGTCTTCCGAGTGGCTTCCCCTCCGGCGAAGTGATCTGCACCTGTCCCGGATTGCCACCACTTGTCGTGTAGAGGTTCCCCTGGCGATCGACCCGCATGCCGTCAGCGCCATGCTGGACGAAGAGTCGCCCGTTGGTGACGGTGTCGTCGGGCAGGATGTCGTAGCGCATGGTCCGCTGAAATCCCGCTGTCACGTATAGATGTTTTTCGTCGGGTGAGAGCGTAATACCGTTTGGAGCCGTGCCCGGAGCGTCCTTATCGCTCCCCAGAAGCGTGACCTTGCCGTCTTTTACAAGATAGAACCCGCTGAACGGTAGCTCCCGGCCTGGATCTTTGGCGGCCCCCCTCATTCCCCACACCGAGTCGGTGAAATACAGCGCACCGTTCGACTTGATGACGATGTCGTTGGGTCCGTTGAAGCGCCTGCCTTCATATCGATCGGCCAGAATCGTCCGGCCACCATCCTGCTCGAGACGGAACACCGTCCGATCCGCCATCGCCGTCACCACGATTCGACCCTGAGGATCGAGTGCGAGCCCATTCGATCCAATGAGCAGGATGGCCACTCGGCCCGCGATGGTTTGTGCGCCAACGTTCGAATTGTCTTTCCCCGTGAAGCCGCTGTTCTCGAGAAATACGGAGAGTGGACTGTCTTCGGCCCACTTGTAGATGACGTTGGCGGCATTGTCGCTGAAGAGCAGATAGCCACTCGTCCCCTGAGGCACCCAGAGTGGCCCTTCGGTCAGCGCAAACCTGTCCCCGAGCTGTTCGAGCCGCGCGTCAGGGGCAATGATTTCGTCGAGCGCAGGATCAAGCTTCTCGATCCTGAACGGAGAGCCGCTCTTGGTTTGGGCACTCACTGCTGTGGCAGAAAGCGTCACAACGAACAGGGCAATCGCGCGGATCATGACCATGAGTTTACGATTTGCAGTGGGCGCAGTAAACTCGGCTTATCTCTTCGAAAGGCTGTGCCCATGAACGCACAAACGGTGCTGGTTGTCGCAATGCTGACGATCCTGGCGGTCACGGGAGGGCCGACGTCTCTGCAAGGTTCGGCTCAGCAAAGTGACGCGGCCCATGCAGCACCACGCACACCGTGGGGAGACCCTGATCTCCAGGGCGTTTTCACCACAGACGATGAACTTGGCGTACCGTTCGAGCGGCCGGAACAGTATGGCGAGCGTGCGCTCGTCACCGATGCCGAGTTTGCCGAACGTGAAGCCCAGGCCAGACGGCAAGCAGCCACTGACGCCGAAGAATTCGTTACACCACGTGTGACCGGTCGAGGCGGAGATGGGACTGGGCCTCCAGCACACTGGCTCGAGCGCGGCAAGCCGTCAAAGCGCACTTCGCTCGTCATCGTTCCTCCCGATGGCAGGATTCCTTACCTCGACGAACAGGCGCGCCAGCGGAACCTGGTAGCGGTCAACTCACGAACGTCAGGTAATCGGCCATTCGACGGTCCCGAAGCGCTCGACCTGTACGACCGCTGCATCACGCGTGGACTGCCCCACGTGATCTTCCCCACGATCTACAACAACACGTCGCAGATCATTCAAGGTCCAGGATACGTCGCCATCTTCTACGAGATGATCCATGACGCCCGGATCATTCCGCTCGATGGACGTCCACATCTCTCGTCAACAATTCGACCGTATTTCGGTGACTCACGCGGACGCTGGGAAGGCGACACACTGGTGGTCGACGTGACGAATTTTCCCAAGCATCTGGTGAACTACCGAGGAGCCGGCGCCTCTCTGCATGTCATCGAACGCTTCAGACGGGTCGACGATCAGACGATTCGCTACGAGGTCACTGTCGAGGATCCCGTCACGTTTGCCCGGCCATGGACGGCGGCACTCAGCCTGAAGCGAGACGCCCGTCAGGCTCAGGTCCTGGAGTACGCCTGTCACGAGGGTAATTACGCCATGACGAACATTCTGAGCGGCGCACGCGCCGCGGAAAAAGGTGGCCGGTAGCGCTACTTCAGTAGATCTGCCACCCTGGCCACACCGGCCTTCGCGCACGCGTCATCCGTCTCCTGATTCGACCCCGAACTGCCGACGCCGCCAATCGTCTCGGTCCCAACCTGAATCGGAACACCACCGCCAAGTGCCAGAATGTCGGCGATGTCACGCTGGGGGGCCAGTGTGGGATCGCTCCCGGTGCGCTTTTGAAACTCCAGGGTTGTCGTGCGGAACATCCGCGCGGTGTACGCCTTGCGTCGGGCCATCTCGACCATCTGCGCGGTCGCGCGCTCGTCACGCAAAATGACCATGACTTGCCCAGCCCGATCGACCACGGCGGCCGCCGTGTTGAACCCTTTCGCCTTGCATTCCGCAATGGTTCCTTCTGCGATGGTTTTGGCCATTGCCAGCGAGAGATTGCGCTCCATCACCAGCCCCTGCGCAGCGACGAGACCCGACAAGGTGACGACTACACCCACGACTGCGGGCACGTACAGCCTGTGCGACATGACGGGACCCTCCCAAAAGTGGAAAAGTGCAAAGTGGAAAGTGCAACGTATCAAAAACGGCGTCGATTCCCCGGCGCGCGTGGAGTGGGCAGGTTGTACTCCTCGTTGAAAGCCGTCACCCACATCCGGAAGCGCTGTGGTTCTGGTCTGTTGAGCGGGTTGGCCCGTCCCGCCGCTTCAACGATCCAGGTCACCGCGCGTGGCGGGACACTCGACCATCCGATCGTTTTCACGCCTGCGGGCCCGGCAACCACGAGTTGCCCGTCCGATGCTCCCCATACTCGGTTGAACTCAGCGGCTGCCGGAACATCGGCTCGAATCTCGAGCGGTCGCGCCTCAGTTGCAGCCGCGACCTGAGCTCGAACCCAAGTCATCATTTCATCCAACAGCCGGAATCGACGGACCAGTTGATCGCCAGTCCCCCCAGCCGGACCCCGTTGCTGGGTTGCGAGCCAGTCCGCAAAGTCGTCGAAGGCATAGGTAACCCGGGCCTGCTGACGTCGGCGCCCAATCTCGCCAAGATCCGGCGCAGCAGCCGCCGGGGCTGCGGCAGCCTCAGTCGTCAAAGGCGCCGGCGTCGCAGACACCGCGCGTTGGTCAGACCCGATGGCGGGCGCCGACGAAGGTGTCGTCGCTGCAGCTTGAGCAGGCTCGCGAATCGTTGGATCCGCAGACGCGGAACCGCCAGCACGAGGCGGATCGGGAGCCGACGGTACTGGCGATTCGCGCGGCCCGGCACGAGGGACCGGCGTCGCAGCGGTCGCAGGCGCGGGTCGTTCCGGTTGCGTGGCCGGAATTCGCTTCAGTGCGTCATTGATCGAGTACCCGACGTACGCAATGGCGAGGGCGAGGACCACAATGCCGGCAGCAATCCAGCCATGGCCGGCCACGCGGCGGGTGCGACCGGACACTCGCCGGGTTCCCAGGCCGGCAAGTGCTTGAGGCCCGATGCGCAGGGCCTGAACTGCCTCGACGTTCTTCAGTTCCAAGCGTTGTGGTTTTCCCACAGGAACCGCCAGTGAGCTGCGGACCACTTCGAAGACGGTTTGCGACAGACAAATGCCGCCCGGTTCCGCATGTTCCTGCAACCGAGCCGCAACATTCACCCCATCGCCGAACGCGTCACCGTTGGCGAGCACGACGTCGCCAAGGTGCACCCCGATGCGGTGCCAAAGCCGCGGGGTCGTGACACCAAGCCTCGAGGCCTCGGCAAATCGACGCTGGATATCAACCGCACAGTGCACGGCCTGCACGGCGCTGTTGAAGAGCATCATCAGCCCGTCACCGGTATTCTTGACGACCTGCCCGTCGTACCTGCGACAACTCTCGGTCATCGCGTCGACGTCGCGCCGCATGGCCTCGAGTGCTGCAGGTTCGTCTTCTGTCACACGCGCGCTGAAGTCGACAGCATCCGTAAAGACGATCGCTGCCAGGGCGCGCGGCCCTGTTGCCCCGCGTGTGACGTCGGCCTCGGTCATAGAATCCTGTGCGGCGAGTCCAAAAGACCCGCCTCTATCCGCTATTTATTCAACCGCATCAGCCCTGCTTTCGCACACTCATCGGCGACGGTCAGATATCGCTGAACGCTGTCGTTCCCAATCACGTACGGATGCGGGTCGGTGGGCCGACGCTTGGCCAGAAGCGGCAGTTTTGTTTTCGACCCGTCGAAGTTTGTATGGTTGGCAATCAGGACATCGGCGCCGGCCTTGGCAACAATGTCGCGAAAGCGCTCGGCGGACTTGATGTACGTTTCGAACCAGAACTGGTCGGGACGCTCTGGCGTGATGTACGCTGCGCGATTGGTCGTCCAGTTGAACGCGGTGCCACCCCACGCCGCGGCAAGATGGGTTCTCGTTCCATCCTTCACGGGCACGAGCGTGGAGATCGTCCCCAGCGTATGGCCCGGCGTCAGATAGAGCGTGACGGTGGTGTCCCCCAGTGTGATCCGCTGACCATCGGTTGCCACCATGTCTCGCTTGGGTTTCGGCCAGGCGCCCTTGGTGCGGTCGATCAAATCCCAGTCGTCGGCAGACATCACCACGCGGGCGCCCAGCGTGTCCTGAAGGTACCGGGCACCACCGACATGATCTCGGTGGGCATGACTGATGATGACGTACTTGATTTTGGTGGGATCGAGGCCGAGCTTCTTCAACCCGCCAATGACCTCGTCCTCGACCGAATAGTCGAAGATGGCATCGACGAGGATGATGCCGTCGGACGTGTTGACGGCCCACGCCGAGTATTCGACCTCTCCCACGAAATACAAGTTATCGAAGACCTTCGCTGGTTCGGCGTGCCAGGTTGACCGATCGGGAGTCCCTTGTGGAGGCGGCGCACCAGGTTGTGGCGCCGGGGCTGGTGCAGGCGCAGTGCAAATGCGGTCGAACAGGCCGAGGTGGTCCTTCCCCGCAGCCTTGCGGGCAGCCGCAACATGCATGTCGACCGCGGCTTGATTCTGAACCGCGTTCCCCGCCACCGCGAATCCGACGACCAACGCGAACACGAACACGCCCAGCAATTGGTATGACTTCATGCGACCTCCATCAGACCGCTACGAACAGTTCGACCAAGAAGTTACGACGGACACGAAGAATACCCACGACGACACAACGCGCACGACGATTCTTGAACCACGATGGACACGAAGCCTCCCCCACTAAGACTCAACTCAAGCACATGAAGAATACCGGGATCTGCATTTCGTCGAGCCGTCGTGTCGTCGTGGTCATCCTTAGTGTTCCTGGTGTTCTTCGCGTCTTGGTGGTTTACGAATCGTTCGTCGGGTCTTCGTGGTTGTTTGTCCTTCGGGTCTTTCGGACTCAACTCACGGGTTCAATTCGTAACAACGCGGCTTCGTCCTCTTCCGTCAGCAGATACAACAACCCGTCTGGCCCTTGCCGGACGTCGCGGATGCGCTGGTGCAGCTCCCGCAGCATTGGCTCGCGCCGGATTTCTTCCCAGTTGTCGTTGAACATGATTCGCTGAAGTTGACCAGTGCGCGGAATTTCGCCCTCTCGCATCCCGCCCACAAACAGGCTTCGCGTCCACGTCGGGAACCGGTTAGCCGTATAGAAGGCCATGCCTGACAGGGCAATCGACGGGACCCACACGACGTGAGGACGTTCCATCCCCTCTCGCCAGGGAATCGGGGAGATAAACGGGCCAAGGTAGTCGCGTCCGTCGCTGACGAACGGCCATCCATAGTTCTTGCCGGCGCGGATCACGTTGATCTCGTCTCCGCCGTTTGGTCCCTGTTCGCCAGCCCAGATTTCGCCAGTGTACGGATTCACCGCCAGTGCAAGCTGGTTGCGATGTCCCATCGAAAAAATTGCCGGCTTGTACCCGGCCTTCCCGACAAACGGGTTGTCCGGAGGAACGCTCCCGTCTTCGCGCAGGCGAAGCAACTTGCCGGCATAGTCGTCTGATTTTTGCGGACGGTCCAGGCTGATCTTTGGTCCCGTCCCAGGGCCGCCAATCGTCATGTAGAGCATTCCATCGCGGCCAAACACGATACGCGAAGCTTCGGTATCGACATCGTCTGACACGAACATGTCGCGAACGTCGGTCAGTGCCGTTCCGTCCCACGTACCTCGCAAGATGGCATTGCTGGCCAGATTGTTGCCAATGGGCTTGTGGTACGAGAGGTAGATCCATTTGTTGTCGGCAAAGCGTGGATGGAGTGCGATGTCCATCAACCCCGCCATCGTTGCTCGCGAAAGCACCTGCGGAACGCCCCGCACGGGATTGGGATCCAGCACTCCTTGCCGCACGATCCGCAGTCGTCCTTCGCGTTCGGTGACCAGCATGCTGCCATCGGGTAGAAACGCAAGACTCCACGGATGTGACAGACCTTTGGTGACCACGACAACGCGGATGTCGCGTTGTTCGGCGGTTTGCAAAAGAAACGGGCCGTCGCCAAGAGGCGGAGATGACCAAACCACTGCGGGAGGCGCAACACCTTTGAAGTCACGAGAAGTGGGATAGGGGTACTTCGGTTGCTGGGCGCGGCTGTCGGCAATCGAGCAAGCAATGAAAAGAATGGCGACCCCGGTCACCGCAAATCGGCGAGTGAAAAATGTGAACGTCGTACGCGGGCGGTTCATTGGTGTCTCCCTCGCAAGAAACTATAGTCCAAAGACCTGTGCTACCTTGACACCGGCCATGGTCGGGCGTATATCGAGGCCGAGCTGTAACAACCTAATGAGGAGGTCAGGATGGCGGTACCACGTCTGCCGGCCTTGATGGTGGCGCTTGCCGTGACCACTGTGTCGGGGGTGATCGAGCACGTGAGCGCCTCGGGGCAGGCGTCCGCTCCCCCCGGATCGTCAGCCGGACCGCTTGCCGATTCCTGTGGCGCACCAGTCGCAGGCGAGACGGGGCGCGGACAAGGCGCGGGCCGCGGGATTCCCGTTTTCGACCCCGGTCAGTACCCGGTCAAACTTCCCGCTTCTTCTCTTCTGGGCGCGCGAAACGATCTCCCAAATCCGTACCACGCCGGTGTGCATTGGGGGCAGCTCCCTCCAGGCCGCAAGTGGGGGTCGACGGCTGGTATTTACGCAGCCCCGGATGGCCGTACTATCTGGGCCATCGATCGCTGCGGTGCCTCTGGTGCCGGCGGTTCTGCCTGCGCTGACTCGCCACTCGATCCCATTCTCCAGTTCGATTTGTCTGGCAAGCTCCTCAAGAGCTTCGGTCGAGGGGTCATCGTCCTTCCGCACAAGATCACGGTCGATCGGGACGGCAACCTATGGGTCGCGGACAACGGTTCGGCGCCGGGCAAAGGCCAACAGGTTCACAAATTCAGCCCGGACGGCAAGCTGCTGATGTCGCTGGGCAAACCTGGCGTCGCCGGGCCTGGCGCGGACGAGTTCGACCAGCCGACAGAAGTCGCGGTTGCACCAAATGGCGATATTTTCGTGGCCGATGGGCACAGCGGTGGCGGCGGCGCAACCGGAAACGCCCGGGTCGTGAAATTCGACAAGACGGGCAAGTTCCTGAAGACATGGGGCAAGAAAGGGATGGGCCCGGGCGAGTTCGATGTGCTGCACACGCTCGCGTTCGACTCACGCGGCCGACTTTTCGTCGGCGATCGTCAGAACAACCGAATCCAAATCTTCGATCAGGACGGGCGCTTCATTGCCCAGTGGTACCAGTTCGGACGGCCAAGCGGCATGTATATCGATCGAAATGACGTCCTCTACGTCGCAGATTCGGAATCGCGTGATGGTCGCACCAACACCGGCCAGTTGTCCCTGGCCCAGACCGGTTACGGGTTCAATCTTGGTGCGCAGCGCGGCATCAGAATCGGCAGCGCCCGGGATGGCTCGGTTCGAGGGTTCATTCCGGACCCGTGTCCGTATCCCTATGCGAGCGGTTCAACGCTCGCAGAAGGCGTCACCATCGATATCGAAGGGAACCTCTACGGGGCGGATTTTCTGGGAACAGTTCGAAAGTTTGTCAAGAAGTAGCGCGGGAGGCCATATGACGCGCGAAGACACGAACGTAACGCGCGAGGCACGGATCCACAACCAGGGAGTCGCAACGCGCGAAGATCTTGTGGCCTTCTTCGCCCGACGGCAGGAAGCGTTCGACAACCTCGACGCGTCGAGGCTGGCCGCAGACTACGCGGACGACTGCGTCGTTGACAGCCCTACCGGAGGGACTCATTCCGGTCGTGTTGCCGCTGAAAAGGTGCTGAAAGCGGTCTTCGACGCCTTTCTCGATCTGAAGGTCCGGAGCGAGCGACTCATTGTCGACGGCAATCAGGTCGCGCAAATCCTCAGCATCGAGGGGACAGACCTTGGTGGTTTCCTGGGTCTGCCTCCGACGGGCAAGATCTTTCAACTTCCGGCGGTGTTTCTCTACGAGCTCAACGGGCTCACGATCGTGCGGGAGCGTCGCATCTACGACTTCACGGGGATGCTGGTGCAGATTGGCGCGCTGAAAGCGAAACCCACTTAAAGAATAGAGAATACAGAATACAGAATTCAGAATACAGAAGGCGAATGCCGAAGCGGAAGGATCCGAAATGAAAATCGGCACGGTCAACGGAGTCAATGGGAGTGCGCGTCGTCCCACAATCCGTTTTCCGTATTCTGTATTCTGTATTCTGTATTCCGTATTCTGTCTTTCCGCCGAAATCGTCGAGCCGGTTCGAATCGAATCTGGTGGCATTTCGGGGACGGCGGCAGCGCGGCCGGGTGTCCGGGTGTTCAAGGGCATTCCTTTCGCCGCCCCGCCGGTTGGTCCGCTCCGGTGGCGCGCGCCGCAGCCGGTTGCCGCCTGGAGTGGCGTGCGCAAGGCCGATTCGTTTGGTCCCGTCTGCATGCAACCGCCAGGAATGGGACGACTCAACGTGTCGGTCGATCTACCCGACTCTCCTCCAACCAGCGAGGATTGCCTGTACCTGAACGTCTGGACCGCCGCGGCAGCCGCAACCGAACGACGACCGGTGATGGTCTGGATTTTCGGTGGGGCCTACACCGAGGGAGCCGGCTCGAGTCCGCACAACAATGGCGAAGCGCTCGCTCGAAAGGGAGTGGTTGTTGTCACCGTCAACTATCGATTGGGCCCGTTTGGTTTTTTCGCCCACCCGGAATTAACGAAAGAATCCGGCCGCAATGCTTCTGGCAACTACGCAATGATGGATCTGATTGCCGCCTTGCGCTGGGTACAGAAGAACATCGCGGGGTTTGGTGGCGACCCGAAGAACGTGACAATTTTCGGCGAATCGGCAGGCGCTGCGCTGGCTGCCGGCCTTGTCGGATCACCTGAGGCCGCGAACCTGTTCCATCGCGCAATCTCACAAAGCGGCGCCTGGATGGGCTTGAGCATGGCCCCCATGCGGACACGAGTCTCCGCGGAAGACGCGGGCCTCAAGAACGCCGGAACTCTGACGGCTAATTCTCTCGCCGATTTGCGGGCGCTTCCAGCCGCTGAGGTTCAGAAAGTGCTTCGCGGCGCCGGCATGATCGTGGACGGGTGGATCGTACCTGAAGACCTCTCGATTACGTTCGCGCAGGGCCGCCAGAACGCCGTTGATGTGCTCGTCGGGTCCAACAAGGACGAAGGGTCCTTTGTTCTGCGGGGTCCGACCGCAGAGCAGTGGATCGGCCGGGTTCGCGGTCGCTGGGGTGAGCTGACGGATTCGTATCTCAAGCTTTATCCTGCGGCTTCAGACGCCGAGGCTGCGCGATCTTCGGAAGAGGCGTTCCGCGACGACATGTTCTGGCACATGCGCTTGTTTGCCCAGGCACAGGTCAAGCGGGGCACCAAGGCGTACTTGTACTATTTCACGCACGAGCCCCCAACCGATCCGGGTAAGCCCAACCTCAGGGCCACGCACACGGCCGAAATTCCGTACGTCTTCAACAATCTGGCACCCGTCCGTGTGTTTCCAGATGGTAGTTCGCCAACGCTGGCATCCGCATCGCCTCGCGATCGCGAGCTGGCCGAGATGATCTCGTCATACTGGATAAACTTCGCGCGCAGCGGCAATCCGAACGGCAGCGGACTGAGAACCTGGCCAGCCTTCCACGACAGCGGCCGACCGATGATTCTGGACGACAACGCCGAGGGTCAGCACGCTCCGGAATCAGCGAAGCTCGCACTCTATGACGCCCTCTACGCCAAGATGATGGCCGGACTGTCAAAGAACTGAGAAGACAGAAGTCAGAAGACAAAAGTCAGAATAAAGGAGTCCCATGAGCTTGAGTCGTGTTCTGGCCTTCGTCCTTGTCATTGCTCCACTTGCAGCGCAGACGCCACCGGCGCAACCCGCGGCAGCCGCGCCCCCGGCTGTGTGGACAATCACGGCCGACATGAGCGCTCCCGAGAGCGCCTATTACGACGCCGCTTCAAAGTCTGTGTTCGTATCGTCCATCAACGGTCAGATTGCCGAAAAAGACGGGAACGGCTACATCTCGCGCCTGTCCCCCGACGGGAAGGTCGTCAACGCCAAGTGGGCGACGGGCCTCAACGCGCCGAAAGGCTTGCGCAGTGTTGGCGGGACCTTGTGGGTCAGCGACATTGACGAAGTCGTCGGTGTGGAGATCGCAAGCGGCCGCGTCACGTCGCGCGTCGCGATCGAAGGAGCTCGCTTCCTCAATGATCTGGCAACGGCACCAGACGGGACGATCTACGTGTCTGACTCCCAGGGGTTCCGCATTTACGCGGTCAAGGACGGCAAGGCGTCGGTGTTTGTTGAAGGTGAAGACGCAATTGAAACCCCAAACGGCGTACTCGTCGACGGCGGACGGTTGATCGTGGGATCGCTCGGTCGTGGTGTGTTTGGTCCCCCACCGACACCAGGGGGTCGTGCGGGCGCTGCGGACGCCCCCCCTCCGGGCCGGGGACGCGGCGGACCGCCGGGAGGCGGTGGCCGTTTGTTCGCGTTCGACTTGAAGACCCGCCAGCGAACGGTCATTACACCAGAACCGATCGGCGGCATTGACGGCATTGAGGCCGATGGCCGGGGCGGCTACCTCGTCACCGATGTGTTCGGCTCGCGAATTCTGCAGGTCTCATCGTCGGGCGCCACGCGCACGATTCTGCAGTTGGCAGCGGCGGGCGCCGATTTCGGATATATCGGGGCCGAACGGCTGGCAATCGTGCCGTATTTGTTCGGCAACACTGTCGCCGCGTACGATTTGACGAATGCCTTGAAATAGAGTTTTCAGTTCTCAGTGATCAGTTTTCAATGGAGCACCACACTGAACACTGACGCCTGACAACTGAGGACTGTCAACGCACGGGTGTCTGACTTCCCTCGTCGCGAGGTGCGTCGCAGTTGAGTCCGGGCGCACCTCCGCAGCAGTTCCGCAGACAGCGTTCGAGCGGTGTGTACTTCCCCACCAACTGCTTCCGGTACTCGGGATACATCGTGGCGGCCCCGCCGCGTGCGGCATCGTCTGGAATGTTGAACACGCGCGAGACTTCATTCAGAAACGGATTCAGCCCCGGCAGGTAGTGAGGTACTTCCCCGGGTGCCCGATCGAACTCCGCCTGTGGCTCGCAAGGTTCTGGCAGGACCCGTGCGTTGGGATCAAGAACGAAGCTCGTATTGCGAATGAACGGTTCTTCGAAGTAGATCGGATCCTCGACGATCATCGTAATCGTCAGAATGTCTCCATGTCGCACGTAGTGCTCGGTCATCGTCGCCTGGTCGCTGTGCGGCACGCCATTGCGCCAAACCATACCTTCCTTGAGATGTGTCGTCCGGGCCAGGAGCGCATTTCCCTCCCAGCCCCCCGTGGTAAAGCCGCCAAACGAATGCAGCGCGTTCTTGGAGGGATGAGGGCGTCCGTCCAGCCAGATCGTATGTGGCGGTCGATCGACGGTTCCTGTCATGTCTCCAATGGTCGGCCCCGGCGCTCGTTCCATGAAGTCTTCATGAACCCGGTTGGTCCACGTGCCGGCCAGATTGACCTGAGCTAAGACTGGCCGAGCAGTCAGCACCATCATCAGCACTGCGGCCACACGCACACACAT
>DATBJG010000089.1:0-16673 GCA_036556585.1 Vicinamibacterales bacterium | reverse complement strand
CTTGACGGCCGTGCTTCCGACCGGCACGGACCCATACGTATGGGAAGTGGGAGAGACATCGATGTCTCGCGGGACCGGTCCTTTATCAATGGAAAATTCATCCTGAATCGATCCGGTCGAGCGAATGAACTTGGCATCGAGTCGATTGCCGTTGACGTTGAGAACGACCGATCCCAGCACGCTGAGGGAAATGAACATGGCCGGGTGGTCGAGCGAACCACCGCCCGTCTTGCCGGAGCTTCCGGCGACGGTGTAAACAGCACCTCGGTCTGACGCCTTCTTGTAGGCGCCCGTCCCGCTTGTGCGGCCGTCGCCAGCATCGAGGATCATGTCGGGCGTCAGCGTGGTGGAGACACCATAGTGTCCATTCAGGAGAAAGGAGCGCTCGTAGTTATGGCTGTGGCCGGACAACACGAGATCGACACCGTAGTTTTCAAGGATGGGCAGGGCGTTCTGCCGGATATCTCTTGATGCCGCCGCGGAGTCCGAGTCGTGCGAACCTTTGGAATACGGTGGGTGGTGCCAGTAGGCAATGATCCAGGGCTGATTGGTAGCCTGTAAGTCCGAACGGAGCCAGTTCATCATGGCCCCGTTCGCCGACCGACTCGAATCGAACGAGTCGAGCACGATGAAATGGATGTTGCCGTAGTCGAAGGAGTAGTACGCCTCGGTTCCAGAGGCAGTACCGCCGGCCTCGGCCTTTTTGGGCAGCGTGAAGTTTTCATAATAGGGCCCCGACTGCGTACCTGAATTGGCTGAGGCCCCATCGTGATTGCCCAGCGTCGGCCAGAGCACCGACTTGCGCAGCATTTCCGGGTACATGTTGAAGACGGCTGCCTGGTACTCCGAGTCGGTTCCGCGATCGTACGCATTGTCGCCAAGCATCAACCAGAGATCGGTGTGCGTGGATCCGGTGTACTTGTAGTACGCATCGCGAACGGCTCGCGCGTTCGAGTTGGCGCTGCCGGAATCCCCCAGGACCCAGATGCGCGTGGCTTTGGATTCACCAACCGCTGGCGATGTGACAAAGAAATGGGTGGCATCGTTGCCCGCAAGCTGTTCGGTCGTCGAGCCGACCGCGTAGTAATAGCGGGTCTTCGGTGAGAGCCCCTGGAGCATCACCTCGTGTTCCGTCTTCACGGTAGCGTCGACGGCGACCCAAATCATGCAGTTCTGCCCATGGCACAGACCGTAGCTGACCTGACTGTTGGTGGCCACGTCGGTTCGCCATCGCACCACGATCCGGTTGTGTGATCCCATTTGCAGGTACGGACCCCGGGTAATCGTGGCCGCCTCGCCAGCGGTGGTGATGCTGAGCCCGGCGGCAATCAGCATGACTTGGAGCAGTCCAACGATGGGTCGATGCAACGCGCTCATTGGTGCCTCAGTTTGTCGATCTCTGCAGTCGAGCCACGGCATCGCGGAGATGCGCTTCGAGCTCGACGGTTGCCCGGGTGGTGCGATGCCGCGGAGGTAACGCGGATATGGCCGAAGCCGCCTGCTCGTAGGCTGCACGGGCGGCATCCGTTCGTCCTGCGAGTTCGAGGATCTCGCCAAGCTGGACGAGCAGCGACTCACGGCGGTTGGTCTGAGCGACGAGAAAATCCAGGCGCGCGATCGCGGCGTCTACACGCTCGAGCTTTAATTCAAGCTCGATGGCGTACAGCTGGAGCACGGCCAACGGGCCCAGCGTCGCGATTCCTTCTTCGAGTCCAGCCAGCGCTTCCCCAACATGTTTCAGGCCGCGCGAGGCGCTCGCTTGCGCACGTTCGAGGTAGTAGTCAGGGTTCGGAGCGCCGAGCCGTGTCAGATGGTCGATGGCCTGCGTGTAGTCGACGACGCTCGCGTCCGACTGTCCCAGCTGTCCGAGCGCTCGCGCGCGAAGGATTCGCGCTTCAGGGTGGAAGGGTTCCCGCACAACAAATCGATCGAACGCACTCTTGGCCGCTTCGAATCGCCCCGCGTTGAGCAGAGCCCGACCCCGCGCCAAATCGACGACGGCCAGCGTTGGGTCGAGCTCAGAGGCCTGCGCGTAATCATCGAGTGCGGAATTCCAGTTCTCGTGTTCGCTATGGAGGTCGCCGCGTCGAAGGAACAACTCGGCATTGCGGGGATTGTCACGAATCCGAAGGGTGAGAGCCAGGATTTGCTCGTCGGTTGCGCCGTGCGCTGCCAGTGGCCCCGGTGCTACCACCGTGACAGCAGCCATAAGAAGTAACCCGGCTCGAACCCAAAAAGAGCACACCGAGGGGAACCCAGGATTGGGAGGAGGAGAAAACCCTCCCCCCAATGTGCCCTGGACCGCCGGCCGGGGGCCGCCGAGTTCGATGCGAATTGCCAACCGCGACCTCACAGTCTCTGCTGTCTTCAGTCCAGTCTTAGGGCCTTAGTTGCACGGCGACAATGGCCCAGTCGGTGGAACTTGCCAGCGTGCCGTTCAGCGGTAACGTCGAGGGGCTGGACACTCCACGGTCGACCAGCGCCACCCTGGCGGCGTTTCCGCTGCTCGCGCCCTGCGACGCTTCGATGCGTTCCACATAGTCCGCACCCGGGGTATGAGCGTGGTTCCGCGAGGCAACTGCACCAACGACTAATCCGTTTGGTTGCGTGGTCGTCACATTGAACGTGTATGCGGGGCTATCGGTGCCGTTCGCGCAAGCACCGTTGACGCCGTTCGTGTTGCCGCTCACGAGGGACGTCACCGGAGTCACCGAAGCTGCGCCCGAATACCGGGCCACGGCAATCACGGCATTACTGGGTGCCGACGCGAGCGTCGCGGTGACGGTGCCGCTCGTGGCGTTCCCCTGGGCCCACCACACCTCGACCCCTGTTTGATTGCGGCCTGCGCACTGCGCCGCCACACGCGTCCAGGTGAGTCCGAGACCTGTGACCGTGGTCACCGCACGATATGACTTCATCGAAATTGCCGCCAGATACAGATGACCGTTCACACCGGTCAGGGCCGCGTTCGTCGTTACCGTGGTGATGTTTGCCGACCCGCCTTGTTGGGCTTCGATGAATGTTGGCGGCGCCGCCCCGGGCACGAACCCGGAGCCCGACAGACTGACCGTGACAGAACCCTCGTCAACGTCGTTGCTCGTAATCGTCAGTGTTGCGCTCTTGGGTCCTTCGGTTGTGGTTCTGAACTGGACCTGGATCGAGGTGCTGCCATTGGGTGGGAGAGTGACGGCCGCCCCGCCGCTTGTGATTGAAAACGATCCTGTGTCCCCGGACAGCGTCGCCGCTCCCACGGCCAAATCGCTCGATCCGATATTCGAAATGGTGAAGGATTGGCTGACCGGTGTGTCGAGCTGCTGCGCACCGTAGTTGTGGCTCGTGGGCGAGATGACAATTTCGGGGGCTGTCGTCCCGGTCCCATCCAGGCCGATGCTGAACGTGGCCTCATCCGCATCGTTGCTCGTCAAATCCAGACTCGCTGACTTGGCACCACCCGACGTCGGTGCAAAGCGCACCTCGATGTTGCGTGTCGCGTTACTGGCAAGAGTGAAGGAGCCACCTCCCGAGGTAATCGCGAACTGGCCGGGATTCGTGCCGGTGAGACTGGTGCTCGTCACCTGAAGATTGGCACCACCCGCGTTCCTGATAGTGAACGTCCGAACGGCGTTTGCCCCAACCGCCACGGTGCCGTAACTGTGCGAAGCCGGAGTCGCTTCAATGTCGGCTGGCGTCGCTCCGCTGCCGTTGAGGTTCAGAGTAACTGTGCCCTCATCCGGATCGTTCGTAGAGAGTTGCAACGTCGCGGTCTTGGATCCAAGCGACGTTGGCGTGAAACTCACGACGAGGTTGTGCGTCGCATTGGGGTCGACAGTAAAGGGTGCACTTCCCTGGGTAATAGCAAACTGAGCGGCATCTGCACCGCCCCAGATGTTGGTGGCGACTTCCAACGGCTCACTGCCCAGATTCCGGATCGCGATCGTTCCGGACGCTGTCGTCCCAACCGTTACCGAACCGAACGCGTACGGATTCGGCGCAGCGTCGATGTCGGGCGCGGGATCGCTCGGCGCCGACTCGATGTGCAGCAGCGGTGCTGCATTGGCGACGCCGTTGAACGCCTCCGCGACCCTCTTGCCAGTCCCGTTGATGAGGATGGCCAGCGAATTGCCGCTCGCCCACCCCGGCCGATTGACAATTTCCTGAATGACCGAGCTGATATCGGGTGTTCGCTGATCGGCGCCCGCGGCTCCCACCGAATTCCACGGCACCGGGGACCACGAGATGGTGGCCGTCGTCTTGGTTCGTGACGAAAGGTTCGCCGCGGCTGTCGTGAAGACAGGCGCACTGTCTACAGCCTGACCGCGTATCGACACGGTGGTCGCGCCACTGCTTGCCTGGTCTGTTTGAAACTGAATCCAGGCGTTGTTGATCGTCGCGCCCTTCTGGATGTTGACCCCATTGAAGCGCATGCCAACGGTCTGGTTGCTGCCATCAGCCACCAGCTCGAGATCGCTGCTGGACAACGAGACCGACCCTGTCGCGCTTTCTTCCGCATCGTCATTGCCATTGGCAACGCGCACATCCACCGTCGAAGGTGATGGCGGATCGGATCCAGGGTCATTGATGGTCACGATGATCGAGTTAGAGCCAGTTCTTCCACCGCTGTCAGTGACAGAGGCGGTGATGGTGTGCTCACCAACCGGGAGCACCGATGTCGACACCGTGCCACCTGTCCCTATGTAGCCATAGGTACTCGAGGTCCAGATCAACGAGGCGGTGAGCCCGCTGTCGAAATCGTCCGAAGCCGAGCCCGTGAAGGTGATGCTCTGGCCAAGGTCAAATTGAGATCCACTGGTCGGAGCACTGATTGTCACGATAGGTGAGGCGTTCGGCGTCACGCCGACGGCGACGACCACGGTGTCGCTGCCCGTGAGCGCCCCATCGCTCACCGTCATCCGCAGTGTGTAGTTGTCATTGGCGGAGAACGATGCCGTCGTGCTTGCCGCATTCCGGTTGCTGAACGTAACGATCCCTTGTCCCGAAACATGCGTCCACGTCACCTGCAGGGGCGCTGAAGTCGGTTCGCCGTCGTCCGACATCTTGCCGTTCAGAACCGTGCTGGCCCCGGAAGGAATCTGTCGGTCGGGGCCGGCGTTCGCGCAGGGTGCTTTGTTGACTGGTGTGGTGCCGTTTGGCCAGGGATCGCGGTTGAAGACAAACGCGTTGCTGAGATTCGGATCCATCGTCACGGTCACATGGACCGGAGGAAAGTTGATGGATCCCCGGTCGACCTGAACCTTGGTCATGTTCGGCTCGAGATATCCCTCGTCGTACGTCCAGCTGTGCCCATCCCCATGGATGTAGAGCACGGGTTTGCCGAACGCGCTGACGGCGCTGCTCAACATGCTTTCGAGCGGGCTGCCCGACGGTCTTGCCTGCGCGAAGATCACGGCCGCCCGAACCGAGTTGCGTTTGCTCTGCATCTGTTGGGTGATCCAGTCACCGTCCTGCTGCAGCCGCGTTTGGGTCTCTCCGCTGCCCAGTCCGCCCGAAACCTTGTTTATGCCGATGAACAGCACACCGCTTTTCACGAACGCAAAATTTTCCTGTCGAACAGACTGCCGTTCGACCACGGGAAGCCCGCAGAAGACCTGCTCGATCGCCATCAGATGCTTGACCCAAAGTCCCCAGGCCTGCGTGGGATTCGAGCAATCGTTCCATTCGTTGTCGCCAGGGACGATGAATGCCGGAATCGACAGGGTGCGCAAACTTGCCGCCATCGACTGATACCAGGACTCAGCGCACGAACCACCTCCAGACTTGATATCGCCGAGATGTACGAGAAACTCCGACCCGCTGTACAGATCGAGGTTATCCATGTGCTCTTGGAATTCCGATATCTCGCCGGTCGAATAAGGAACATCTCCGACTGCCGCAAACACGATTGGTTGACCTTGTGCCCAGGCTGACTGGCTGGCGCCGAGAACAAGCCCTATCAGGATCGCGATCCGGATGAAGACATTGATGTTGAAAAGAGCCGTCGTAGCCGCACTTCGACGACGGCCGTGGAGCTGAGGATTCTGAGGATGCTGATGCATGAGGTCACCTGTAGGGATTTGTTGTGGCGAGATGCAGCTCGCCGGAAAGTGGGGGAGGGAGAAAGAGATTGCTCGTGAGCCGCTCCACGCTAGTGCGACACGTGGTCTCACGAATGGGCGAGCCACGAAAGTGCCAATCGCGATCGACAAGAATCGCTTTACGGCCTGAAATCGACGAAGCGTTTTCAGTCGCATCATCGGCACTCGCGGAATCTAGCACGCACGTGTAAGGCGTTCGTATGGCCTGAAAGTGGGGGGCACGAAAGATCAAGCGCCCGATCGGGGGATGCCCGGAAGTGGAACACGAACGTATCGGAGGGCTACAGACCGAGGGGACGTCTCGACCGTTGTCAGAGACTGGCGACGCGCATAAGATCGGCGTGCCGAATCACTCAGTGCTGTGGAGGATCACGCGATGCGATATGCGCCTGTTCTCGCGATGCTCTGCTTGTTCTCTGCCTCGGTTGCAGCACAAGCACCTTCAGCCACGCTGGCCCCAACGGGAAAACTTCGCGCGGTTTTTCTTGGTGGCAATCCAGTACAAGGCCGGGTGGATGCGCAGACGGGGACGATGAGCGGACCCGTGCCGGATCTCGTCAAGGAATTGGCCCGCAAACTTGGCGTGCCGTACACGATTCTTCCGGCTCAGAACGCCAGGGGCGTGATTGATGCGCTGAAAGATCAGAGCGCCGATATTGGATTTCTTGCGTACGACGAGACGCGGGCACGCGAGGTGGATTTCGGCGCCCCGTTTCTGGTGATGTTCAACAGTTATCTGGTCTCAGCCAAATCATCCATTCAACGCAGCGCCGATGTCGACCGTGCGGGCGTGACGGTTGCGGCAGTCAAGGGTCAGACGCAGGAGTTGTTCGTTAGCAGCCACTTGAAGAATGCCAAAGTTCAGGCACTGTCCACCATGCCGGGACAACCAGAGCTGGAGCGGGTCCTGACCACCGGCGAAGTCGATGCATTTGCCATCAACCGTCAACGCTCGTTGGAGGCTCAGGCCGAGTCCGGCGGCAGGCTTCGGGCGCTGCCGGACAATTTTCTCGAAGTGGACCAGTGTTTTGTCGTCGAGAAAGGCAACCGGGCCAAGCTCGAGGCGATCGAACAATTCGTCGATGAGGTTCGCGCGTCGGGCTTCATTAAATCGTCTATAACGCGAGCGCGCCTGACGGGCGTCGACGTGCCTTCTGGCCGGAAGAAATAGAAGCCGGAGGCGCGGGAGATTCGACCAGTTTTCACCGACGTCGCGAAGGAAGTGCAACCTGCCACCGCCACACACGCCCATCCGCCGGGTCATTCACTTCTCCCATGAACGTCATACCGACACGCTCCAGAATTCGTGTTGACGCGTTCGTCTCCGGCAACGTGTGAGCGATCACCTGCCGGACGTCTGGAGAGCAGCTCGCAAGTTCGATGAGTTTGCTGGCCATGCCGGTAGCGTATCCACGGCCTTCGAATCCCGGGTACGTGAAGTAGGCAATCTCCACCGTGCCATCCTCTGTCGGAGGCGACTTGAACGCGCATGAACCGACGACTTCGTGGGTGTGCTCATCAACGACGAAATATCCACCCCATTGCAGTTCGTCAACCGAGACGGGGATCGCGACCAGAGTCCGGCCAATCAGTCGATGCACGAGGTCAGCCACTCGGGCCCAGTCATCCTGGATGAGGGCCTTCATGTACTCCGGATGATCCGTGAGTGTGTGCTCGATGGCAGGGTCGAGCCTCACCAGCTGAATGTTCGCCATGCCTGATAATCCGTTTCGAGTGTACGTGTGTCCTTTACTGACGTTGACGAGTTCGAATCGCATAGTACGTCGTGGCTGCCATAAGCAGAATTGCAACCGCAGCAACTTCGGCCGCCGTCGAGTGCGACAGTAGCCACAGAACCGCGGCTGCCCCTACAACGGGAACAATGGGACCGCCGGGCGTTCGAAAGGCGCCTGACACCCTGCCTCGGACGCGACGTAGCCTCAACACACCAAGGCACACCACAAGATAGATCAGCAGTTGTGAAATAGTGGCGAGGAGGGCAAGAGGTCGAAACGCGCCGGAAATCGTAAAGGCAAACACAAGCGTTGCGTAGATGATGATGGCCACGTGAGGCGTGTGGAACTTCGCATGCACCATCGCCAACCGGTTCGGAAGAAGGCCCTCGTGGGCGACGGCGAAAAACGCGCGAGGAGTGTTGACCATGTCAGCCGACACTGAGCCAAAGACGGCGATAGCTGTGCACGCGAGGAGGAGATTACGGCCAGCCGAGCCGAGGAGGCGATCGGCAACGGAGGCGAGCGGCGTATCGCCCTGTTGTGCGAGTTCTTTTCCAAGTACTCCCTGACTCACGATCTGAAGCGCCACGTACAGCACGACCAGCGTCGCCGCTGCCCCCAACATCGCACGCGGTACGGTGCGCACAGGATCTCGGACCTCTCCGCCGGCGGTGAGCGCACCTTCTCCCGACATGAAAATGAAGAACACCAATAATGATGCCTCACCGAGCGCGGGGGAGGAGGGCCAACTCGTCCAACGGAGCTCGGACCAATGGATCGAAGGAAGGCCCACGCCGATGAGCAGGATCAATGGCGCGAGCTTGGCCAATGTCGAAAAGACCGACAGCCCGCTGCCATATCGCACCCCGCGCACGTTGACGGCGGCGAATCCCGCGAATAGCACGGCAAATCCCGCGACCCTGGGGAATCCATCCTGCAACGGTGTCACTCCGGCGGCAATCGCGTCCATGAGCACGTGAGCGATTGCGGCATCGGCCAGCGCACAGCACCCGATCGCATAGACCGCCCACGCCAGAAAGCCCGCGAGCGGACCAAACGCATCATGGGTATAGGCCATCACGCCCCCCGAGCGCGTGGTCAGACTGCCCAGCTCAGCACAACAGAGGAGGACGCAGGTGATCGTAAGTCCGCATGCGAGATACGCGATGACGGCAGCGGGACCCAGCAACGCCGCAATCGCGGCAGGCAGGGCGAAGACCCCTGCTCCGACCGCCAGGTTCACCGCGTTGGCACCAAGCGCAAATGGACCAATCGCACGGTCGAGCCTCTCGTCCGGTTGGGAGTTGCCGACAGACACGGAATGGGCAGGAGCGATCACGGCTCCATCGCGCTTCTAGATGCCACTTGGGAATTCCCGGAACGTTTGGACCGCATCAAGCATCGCGAAGAGGCAGGATGGTAACACGCCGACGTGGACGCCCCGTACCCGGTGGGCTAGACTCGTGCCTCGTCTGACTGGTTGATGTTGTGTAGCGGAGGAAATCAGGTCGTGGGCCGCTGTCGGGTTGGTGTCGCACTGGTTTTGGTGCTGGCGTCGCCCAGCGCGATCGGTGCGCAAAGCCAGTACCCGAAAAGTGTGGTGTCGCTGGTCACCCACTCGAGTCCGGGCGGGGGCAGCGACGTGTTCCTGCGTGAAATGGTCCCTCACCTGACGAGAATCATGCGCGTGACCTTCGTGGTCGAGAACCTGCAGGGCGGGAGCGGCGCGAAGGCCATGGCGATACTGGCCAGGGCAAAGCCAGACGGCGGGATGTTCTATGCGACGACCCCGACCTTCATCTACACATCACTCTTGAGCAAACCTGCGGCGAGCTACACTGACCTCGAACCCCTCGTAAACATTTTTTACGATCCCGAAGTCGTGTATACCGCGTCCGATTCGCGGTTCAAGACGTTGAAAGATGTCGTGGATCGTGCGCGTCAGGGCGGGGGCCGGTGGGGTGCGGCGAATCCGGCATCGCTCGAACGGCAGGTAATGGAACGTATCAAGCAGCGAGCGGGCGTGAGGCCGGCCATTGCTACATTCGAGGGTGGTGGCGCGCTCCTGATCAATGTGCTCAACCACACGCTGGACATGGGGATTGGCGAACTCCAGGAAATTCGTACTCAGCTCGAGATCGGGAAGATTCGCCTGCTTGGCGTCGTCGGAGACCAGCGTTTGCCGCAGTTTCCGGAGCTCAAGACCGTGAGAGAGCAGGGCATCGATGTGTCGGTGCGCAAATTTCGCGGGCTGGCCGGACCGAAGGGCACCTCACGGGAGGTGATTGCCGCGTGGGAGGCGGCCATCCCCAGGTTGCTCGAAGATCCGCGCTACAAACAGCTCTATACACAGAATGGACTGCAGCCCGGATTCGTCCCTCATGCTGAATACGTGAGGTTCATGGACGTGTTTGCGAAGGAGACGACAGCGTTTCTCCGAGAATCCGGCGTCATTCGATAATGTCACGGGACTTCGTCCTCGGTTGCATCACGCTCGCGCTCAGCGGCGGCTACTATCTGATGGCCGCGTCGCTTCCTCAAAGCCTGCTTGATGACGCTATCGGCCCTCAGGGCTTGCCAAAGGCATACGCCTACCTGCTCGCTGCGCTCTCCGTTATTCAGATGGCCCGTTCACGGCCTCGGCGTTCAACTGTTGCAGCAGCTACCGGCCCGCCTCGTGGAGACCAATCACACCCGTGGCGACCGGTCGGCATTCTGCTGATTGGGGTTGCTTATCTCGCTATCGTGCCCTGGCTGGGTTACACGTTGTCTCTTGCGGGCCTGATCTTTGGCACGATTCGTTATCAACGGGGTGAGGGAATCTGGCGCGCAGGCGTTGTCGCAACGACGGGGGCTATCTTCTTGTGGCTGTTGTTCGTGCGGGTGCTCGGCATCCCGCAACCGCCTGGATTCTGGCCGTCCCTGTTCTAAATCGCTGATGCGATGATGGAGTTCCTTTACGCGCTTTCGGGATTCCTGATCACCCCTCTCGTGCCGGCTGCGTTTGCTGGGGTGGCGTGGGGCATTCTGGGTGGAGCTCTCCCGGGAATTTCGCCGTCGATCACGATCGCGCTGCTCGTGCCATTTACCTACGGCATGGATCCGGCCGTGGCCGTTGTGTTGCTGGCGTCGACGTATGTGGGAGCCGAGTATGGCGGATCGATTCCGGCCATTCTGATCGGGACACCCGGTACCAATGCGGCTGCTGCGACCGTGATCGACGGATACAAGATGAAGCAGCAGGGCAAGGCTGACGAGGCACTGGGCATCTCGCTCTACTCGGGGTTTGTCGGCGGCATTCTCGGGCTCATTGTGCTCGTCTTTTTGACGCAGCCGCTCTCGGGTCTGGCCCTGGCGTTCACCCCGGCTGCGTACTTCGCGCTCGGGATCCTCGGTCTGAGCATCATTGCCTCCCTATCGGGTGAGTCGCTGCTCAAGGGCATGATCGCCGGCGTTCTTGGTTTGATGCTTGCGGCAATCGGCACGGATCCGGTCACTGGCATTAACCGGTTCACGTTTGACAGTCCGGAACTCCTCTCTGGCATTGCTCCAATCCTTGTGATGATGGGTTTGTATGCGGTGAGTGAGCTGATCGAGCAGAGCGGCAAGCCCGGACTCGACGCGTCAGCGACGCTCACCAGCAGAACGAGGATCCGGTTTCCCAGTCGCGCCCTCTGGCGGCGTATTGCGCTGCCTCAGGCCATTGGCTCGGCCATCGGGACGGTTGAAGGGGTGATGCCGGGTTCTGGCGGGACGATCGCTTCGTTTCTGGCCTACAACGAAGCGCGGCGGTGGTCATCACGGAAGGAGGAATTCGGCCACGGCTCGCCGGAGGGTGTGGCTGCCCCTGAAGCCGCAAACAACACGGTGGCCTGCACCGCATTGGCGCCCATGTTGAGTCTTGGCATTCCGAGCTCGAATTCTGCAGCGGTCCTGCTTGGCGGGTTCCTGATCCACGGCCTTTCTCCAGGACCGATGCTGTTTGTGAAGGACCTTGATGTGGTGAACGGTCTCTTTGCCGGCCTGCTGGTCGCAAACGTGGCGATGCTGATTGTCGGCTATCTGATCATGACGCCGTGTCTCTGGCTGGTGAGCCGACCGAAGCCCTACTTGATGGCCTTCATCTACGCGCTCGTCGTCTCGGGTGTCTACGCCATCGAGACGAGTCTGTTCCAGGTGGGCCTGGCGCTTGCGTTTGGTGCGCTCGGCTATGCTATGCGGTACTTCAAAGTGCCGGTCCTTCCAATGGTGCTCGGTGTGGTCCTGGGATACATGGTGGAGTCGAACTATCGTCGCGCATTGGTCCTGTCGAGCGGTACCCACATGACCTTCGTGGAAGATCGGATTGCGTTCTGGCTACTCGCGTTCGCGCTCGTCTTCGTCGTCGGATCGTTGGTGCGCCATCTTGGCAGCGGCAGGGGACGGAGCCGGCCGCGCGATCTCGCGGTATGACACAGCGGTCGCAGTCTCAGCCAGCGGCGGCAGAAACAATCGCGGGGTGGCTCGCCGCAACGGGACCAGCACAGTTGCCGACCGACACGATCGAGACGGCCCGGCGGCTGATTGTGGACGTGGCCGGGTTGTGCATTGCCGCCCGCCACGAGAGATACGTTCGGTCCACACTTGCGGCCACTGACGCAGGTCACTGCACAGCCCTCGGGCATCCGCATGGAGTTGATCCATTCGGAGCGGCGCTGATCAACGGCACCGCCGCACATGGGGAGGACTACGACGATACGTTCGAGGGGGGCCCGGTCCACACCGGGGCGGTCGTCGTGCCGGCTGTTTTGGCCGCCTGCGAACGCGAGAAGCTTGGTGGGGACAGGTGCCTTCTTGGCATCGTCACCGGAGCAGAGCTCTTGTGCCGGCTCAGTCTGGTTGCGCCCAAGGCGACGCACCTCGCGGGCTTTCACCCGACCGCGGTTTTTGGCGCGCTGGCTGCAGCCGGAGCCGTGGGTGCGGCCCTGCGACTGACATCAGAAGCGCTGACCTCGGCGCTCGGTATTGCTGGCAGCATGGCGTCCGGCATCATCGAATACCTTGCTGAAGGGACTTGGACCAAACGGATGCACGCCGGCTGGGCCGCGCAATCGGGCGTTCGCGCAGCCCTGATGGCACGCGGCGGATTCATCGGCCCTCGCACCGTGCTGGACGGTGTCCACGGCTTCTATCGCGCGTTCGCGCCTTCGGCGACACCCGATTGGAAACCGCTGACCGATGGTCTGGGGAGTTGCTGGACCATGTCGAGCATCGCATTCAAGCCCTATGCCTGCGGGACGATGACGCAGCCGTTTATCGATTGCGCGATTCGACTTGCCGAGGACGGCGTACCGGCTGAGGAGATCACAGAAATAGTCTGTGAAGTGGGAGAAGGAACCGTGCACCGGTTGTGGGAACCGCTTGCAGTCAAACAGTGCCCCCCCACGTCCTATGCCGCCAAGTTCAGCACGCCCTTTTGCATTGCCGTCAGCTTTTTCGATCGCAAGGCTGGAAAGGCTCAATTCAGCGATGAGCGTATCCGGGATCCTTTGGTCGTGGCGCTGGCACGAAAGATTCGTTACGAGGTGAACCCGGAGGACGAGTATCCTCGCAATTTTACCGGCCATCTGCGCGTGACGCTCAGGGATGGCTCGACGCGGGACTATCGTCAGCCTTACCTGCGCGGCGGTGTTCGAGCACCACTTTCCGCGGCCGAACTTGAAACGAAGTTCCTCGACAACGTTCTTTCAGGCGGATGGGACCAATCGCGGGCAGAGAGGTTGCTTGGTTGGTCCCATGACGTGTTTGCGCTTCCCGGCCTCACCTCATTGGAGGAGTTCAGAAGATGAACGACAGGGAAGATCTGTCGGGTCGAGTAGCGCTCGTGACCGGGAGCGCACGCAATATCGGACGTGCCATCGCGCTCGAGCTGGCACGCGCCGGCGCGGCCGTCATGGTCAACGCGCGCACGGCGGCGGCCGACGCCGAAGAGGTAGCCAACGAAATTCGGCAGGCGGGCGGACAAGCGGCGTTTACCCTTGCGGACGTCGGTGATCCGGGCGCCGTCACCATGCTCGTCAAGTCCACAATGGAGTCGTTCGGCCGTCTCGACATCCTCGTCAACAACGCCAGCGTGCGTCGGGAAACGGATTTCGTGAAGCTCGACTATCAGGAATGGCGTGAGATTCTGGCCACGACGCTCGACGGGGCGTACTTGTGCAGTCACTCGGTTCTGCCACACCTCATTCAATCGGGCGGCGGCGCCATCGTGAATATCGGAGGGCTGTCGGCGCATACCGGCGCCGCGAGACGAGCGCATGTGTGTGCCGCCAAAGCTGGCCTCGTCGGGTTGACGCGCGCGCTGGCTCACGATCTGGCCCCTCACGGCATTACCGTGAACTGCGTCGCGCCCGGGCTCATTGATACGCGGCGTGGGTCAACCGGCCAGCCAGCCCATCATGCCCTCCACGCACCGTTGGCAGGGCGTCTCGGCAAACCCCAGGAAATTGGCGCGCTGGTTCGGTTTCTGTGTGGTCCGGACGCCCGTTACATCACGGGTCAGACGATTCACGCCAACGGCGGGGTGTTTATGGGATAGCCGTCAGCCGTCAGACATCAGCCTTCAGCTGTCAGTAGCGGGCTGCGACGTCACACTAGAACCGTTTCATAACCTCCGCAACGGGTCACTCGGAGAATCGCGAGTATCTCGTCGAGCCGTCACATCAGGCACCCTGGGCCATGGCGCGCGTCCGATTCCGCATGGCGGGAAATCGGGCTCTCGCTCAAATCCTGCCGCTCCCGCCGCGAGTAGGGGTTCAGTCAACGGCAGACAACGCGGCATGCACCTGCGTTGCCTTTTCGAACAGTACGGATCGCGCGGCCCGAACTCGCGGCGAGGAATCGCGTCGCCCGATTTCTGGCTGCGCGGTGCTGCGCCGTGCTCCAACGGACGCCCGCCCCGGCCCAGGGCGCCTGACGTGACACCTCAACGAAACCTATCGATTTTCCGAGTTGTGATTGCAGCGGAGGTTGTGAGACCGGTCCTAGTACTCAGCGAATGCGTCATCCACGAAGCAGTATATCCACCGCTCACCAGGCTCGGCCGACGCAATCACAGGGTGGCCGCTCGATCGTGCGTGTTTGGTCGCGTGACGACTGGGCGACGAGTCACAGCACAAGGTCCTGCCACAACTCTGACACGTCCGCAGGTGCACCCACTGTGACCCGATCTTGACGCATTCGTCACATTCTCTGACCTTCGCGGATACCACCGCCTCAAGGGTGTCCATGTGCGAACAGCGGTCTGACATGTTGTACGTTAACGGTTATCAGTGACAACTTCAACGTATCATTGCGAGATGAGCCACGAACTCTGGCCGGCGCTTGTCCAGTCCACGTGGAAGGACACCTACGCCACGCTTCACATGTGGACGCAGGTCATCGGAAAAGTTGCTTTGGCCGAAGCCCCGCCCATCAACCACTCATGGGCCATCGCAATGCAGGTTACGTCCAGAGGGCTTGCCACCCGCACATTGCCTCACGGGATGCGATCGTTTGCAATCGAGTTTGACTTTATCGATCACCAGCTTCAGATCAGATCATCAGATGGCTCGATTCGAACACTGGCCCTGACCTCACAATCTGTTGCCGACTTCTACAGGCGGGTCATGGCCGCACTTCAAGAGATGGAGTTGCCCGTCAAGATCTGGCCGATGCCTGTCGAGATTCCCTCCCCGGTACGGTTCGACCAGGACACCGTTCACAATACCTACGATCCGGCCAGCGCAAACACGCTTTGGCGAATTCTGCTGCTGATCGAGCAGGCCTTCAACCGTTCGCGCTCGCGGTTCGTGGGCAAATGCAGTCCGGTGCACTTTTTCTGGGGAGGCTTCGACCTTGCGGTCACGCGATTCTCTGGCCGTCCGGCCCCGCGGCGCGATGGTCCTGCTTTCATGCGCGAGGCTTATTCGCACGAGGTGATCAGTCATGGCTTCTGGCCCGGCAGCGGGCCGATTGCCGAGCCGGCTTTCTATTCGTACGCCGTACCAGAACCGCCCGGCCTCAAGGCAGCGGTAGTCCAACCGACCGACGCGTACTATCACCAGGAGCTTGGTGAGTTCATCCTCCCGTACGAGGCAGTTCGACGTGCGACCGATCCTGGTCGAGTCATCGAGCTGTTCGTTGACAGCACTTACGAACGGGCAGCGACCCTGGGCGGCTGGGATCGCGCAAACCTCGAACAAGGGTAGCTCACCCCTCCCGCCGCAGCACCACGAGCGCGCCAACAAACGACATTACGGTGAACACGACGAAGGCAGCGGCCTCGAGGGCAATCTGCCCTGGATCGCCCAACCCGATTGTGGCAAACCGCATCACGTCCACGTGCCAGGTAATCGGATTCACCAGCGCCGCGGCACGAAACGCCGCCGGGAGTGGGTCTATCGGGTAGAACATCGAGCTGGCGAAAAGAAACACAAAGTAGAAAATTGACGTCACCGTGTTGAACGCATCGTTACGCCGAATGGCAAGCGCGAAAATCGCATAGAAAAAGAACCAGCCTGACGTGCCAACGATCACCGCGGCGGCGAGCAGGAGGAAGCCTTCTGGACGCAGCGCGACGTCAAGAACGGCGGCAGCCAGCAACACCGTGACGAAGGCTTGAGCCAGCCCGATCGCAACATTGAAGAGCACCTTTCCAATCAGGTATTCCGCACGACTGATTGGGTAGGTCAGCATCTCGTAGAAGATGCCGTTGTCGCGGTCCATGAAGAACGACCACGCGGTATTTGACGCGATACCAAAGCTGGCCATGCCGAGGACACCTGCGAGGAAGAACTCGTGATAGTCGGTCGGCAGGTTCGAGAAG
>DATBJG010000088.1:0-15006 GCA_036556585.1 Vicinamibacterales bacterium | reverse complement strand
TTCTCCAATTTCGCGCCAGGGATTGAGCCCGATGGAAACACCGGGCGCCGCGGCGGCAACATGCGGAATGCGGAGACTGCACGCAGCTCCCACGAGCGCCACAAGGACGACCACTACACCAACGACCCAGAGCTGATCGCGCCAGAGGTCGAACGCAAAACTGCCGATGGCTGCGCCGGCCACAATCGCGACGAACGTGCTCATCTCGAGCACGCCGTTGGCACGTGAGAGGTCGCGCTCGGGGAGAATTTCAGGCAGGATGCCGTACTTTGCCGGGCTGAAAAACGTCGCCTGCAGCGACAGCAGAAACAGCACGACGAGTGTGATTTCCAGCCGACCCGCAATGAACGCGAGCAGCCCCAGGCCGGCCGCCACGATTTCGAGAGCCTTGGTCACCACCAGCACGCGGCGCTTGCTGTAGGTATCCGCGAGCTGACCGGCGTACCCCGAAAACAGCAGGAACGGCAGAATGAATACGGCGCCGACCAACGAGAGATCGCGGCCAGCGTCCGCGCCCGTTGCGGCATGGACGGCCACCATCGAGACGATCATCTTGAACAGGTTGTCGTTGAAGGCGCCCAGAAACTGCGTCCAGAGGAAGGGCACAATCCCTGGCTGCCGAAGCGTCTCGCGATACGTGCTGGTCATGCGCACCCCTTTGTGATGTATCGGCGGTCGTGCCGCTCTGAAATTCACGATACGGCTCACCGGGGACTGATGTCCTGAGGGGACGCTGAGAAGACGTGATGAACTCTGAGAAAGAATGAACGGGGTTCCAGGGTTCTACGGTTCTAGGGTTCTAAGGTTCGACAGTTCTGCGGTTTGCGGTTCCGCGCGAAGAACCCTGGACCCTTGGAACTCTGGAACCCTAGAACCCTATTTAAGCTGCTCGTTCGGCCAGTCGTCGCAAGGTTGCCGCAAAGCCCTGATGAGCCGTGAGTTGGCTCAGAAACGGCTCGATGGGGAGCGTCCAGCCCGCAAATCCGGGTGGCGCATCATTGAACAGGCGATCGAGGGTCTGGACGGCGGCGTCAGCCGAACCGTCGGCAACCAAAGCCTTGGCGCGGAGGATGGCTGCTTCGATCGGACGGCTCCGCGTCAAGGTTGAAATCGCTTGATCCACATTCGCTCGCGCGGCCGTGGCAACGCGTTCGTCATTCAGCGTGAACGCTGCGTGAGCCAGACCCAGGTGCGAAGGTCCATGGTCCTGGTACAAATCGAGCGCCCGACGGAATGCCTCGCAGGCGTCAGGAAAACGCTCCGCAGCAATCAGTGACAGGCCACGACCGTGGTGCGCGTTCATCGCAAACTCGCGGCCGTAAAGACGCTTCGGTTCGGCCAGACGCAATTCGTGCTCGAACTCGGCGAGTGCGTCCGCGATGTCGCCCTGCGCGAGCCGTGTCAGCCCCAGCAGCCAATGAAGCCCCAGCGCCGGAAACCGCTCAGCCCGCCCACTCTGCCGCTCCTGAACCGCCACGCCACGACGCAAGACGTTCTCCGCCTGACCCAGGTGTCCCCGCGCCACGTGCACCATGGCCATCTGAAAATGGGTAAAAGCGAATTCCGGATACATTGCAAGCATGCGATCGGCGGCCTGGAGTCGCGCATCGCCCCAAGATGCATGTCCCAACCTGAACAGATGCCGCCAATTCGAGGGCTCGAGCGTCACGGCTCGTTGAGCAGCCGCAAACGCTTCCGACGTTTTCCAGTCGCTCACGAGCGCGAGTGCCAGCGTGGCGTGCGCCTCGGCCAGGCCTTCATCGAGCTCGATGGCGTGTCGAGCGTGCGCAATTGCACGATCGAGCAAGGGGCGGGCCGGTACGTTGTCGGACCGCGTCGTTTCGTACTGAGCAAACTCGGCATTGGCCAATCCCGTATAGGCAGACGCATAACGACTGTCGAGCGAGACCGCCCGCTCGAAGTCATCAATGGCCCGCTCCATTTCATCGAGGTCGAGGCTCTCGAGACGGAGTGACCCTTCAGTGAATGCCCGGAATGCCTCCAGACTTGGCGTCTCTCTGACACCCACGACCGACGATGGCCGCCTGTCGGCCGCGATACCTAAATCCCTGGCCAACTGCATCACGACCTGATCCTGGAGATCGAAGATTCCCTCGGTCGGTCCATCAACCTTGGCATCGGCCAGGGCCTCGCCGCTTTGCGCATCAACTACACGGGCATTGATGCGAATTCGATCGGCACTCGGCTGAAAGCTTCCAACGACGGCAAGCCCCGCACCGACTGCGGTGGTGACAGCCTTGAGCGACCCCTCTGTCCGTTGCGCGGCTTCAATCACCCGCCATCGATCGACAACGCGGAAGGCACCCAGTGCGCGAAGATCGCCCGTCACGGTTTCCGCAATACCCGCAGAAAGCCAGCCGTGAGCCTGATTTCCACTGAGATTGACGAAATCCATCACGGCAATCGAGTTGCGGTTTTGAAGCTGGTCCTCGCCTGCGAGACGCGTTTTGTCGACGGGGCCGGTGGTTCGATCATCGACTGTTTCGACTGACGCAATAAACCGGTAGCCGCGTCTGGCAACAGTCTTGATGAATTTTGGCCGACTCGCCTCGTCTCCAAGCACCTGCCGCAGCTCGGAGACCGCTTGCGCGAGCGCGTTATCGGTGACGTTGGCGCCCGGCCAGAGCGCGTCCAACAGTTCTTCTTTGGTGACGAGCGTGCCCCGGTGATCGACCAGATGGAGCAGGAGGTCGATGAGCTTCGGCGTGAGCGCGACGACCTGATCGCCGCGCATCACGCGATAGCCGGCGCGATCAACGAGAAAGTGGTCAAAACGATACGACGGACCGGACATAGCCCATCGAATTAAACACTTCCTTTCTGCAATTCTGCAATCCCGCAATCCTGCAATTCTGCAATCCTGCAATTCTGCAATCCCTTGTACTCCCCAACCAACGGTGGTACTCTGCCGGCGTTCTTCCACTCTTCTTCATGACCCCGCCATCCGCGATTGAGACACCCCACGGGACGTCTTCGCGGCGCTCACGAGTTTTCAGAAAAACTTCACGGTTTGCTCAGGACTCCCGAGGTGCCCGGTTGTATCGTGAGAATCGTGACGCACCAGGAGCGTGACATGCACGTGCAGCCACTGCCACCGCATCCAGCCGACCTTCAGCATCTGCGATCGTCAGACGCCGCCGGGTGGAGCTATCTGACGGCCGCGACGGCAGCCACGATTGCAGGCATCTGGCTGTCGCTCAGGCCGGAAGCAATCTGGTGGCTGGCTGGCCAACTTCTGCTGGCGGCCACGCTCGTGCAGTGGTTCATCGTGCTGCACGAATGCGGTCACCATACGTTGTTTCGCGCGTCGGTGCTCAATGAGGCGGCAGGGCACTTCGCCGGCTTCTTTGCGGTGATTCCGTACGACACGTGGAAGCGGGTTCACAATCGCCATCACAAGTGGACTGGTTGGCAGGATGTCGATCCCACGACGGCCCGCCTGTCGGTCGCTCCTACCGGCCGACTGGCGCGTGGTCTGGTCAACGTCTGTTGGAGGTACTGGATTCCGCTGTTCTCACTCCTCTATCGCCTGAACAACTTCTGGAACATTCCCCGGCTGCTCGGCCTGTTTCGTTCGAAAGCAGTTCGCCGACGCCTGATGGTCAACACGGCGGTCCTGGCACTCGGCTACCTGCTCGTTGGCACCATCGTGGGGCCGAGCGTGCTCGCCCGCGTTCTGGGATTTGCCACCGTGCTGGCCTTTATTGCGGAAGACCTGCTGCTCATCAGCCAGCACACGCACGTGCCCATGGGTCTCAGCAACGGCCAGGACGTCATCCCGCATCCGGCCATTGATCAGGAGCAGTTCACGCGGTCGCTGCGATTTCCAGCATGGCTTTCGCCACTGCTGTTGCATTTTGACGCGCACGAACTCCACCACATGTACCCGTTCGTCCCGGGTTACCGGCTTTCAGAAATTCCCTACTCACCCACCAACGAAGTGAGTTGCTGGAAGTGGATTCCGGCAGCCCGCGGCGTGCCAGGCGAGGTGTTGCTGTTCCAGAACCGCCACCAGTCAGGTTACGACGTATGACCGGTGCTCCGTTGAACCCATTCGCATGCGCCGCGTTCCTCATCGCGGCATTCACCCTTGCTGGCGCCTGCCACACCGCCTGGCTTGCAGCTCCTTCGTCTCGCAGGTTTGCGGTGCCGCTCGATGGCGGACGAACATTTGGGGGCCATCGCGTCCTTGGCGACAACAAGACGATCCGCGGTTTCCTGGTGATGGTGCCCGCGACAGGCCTTGCCTTTGGATTGCTTTCGTCGGCACTGATCGCATTTCCGCCAGGCCTGAATGGTTTGTGGGCACTGACGCCCCCGGAGTACGCGTTGCTTGGTGCGTGGGGCGCACTCGGCTTCATGGCCGGTGAACTGCCGAACTCGTTCGTCAAGCGACAGCTAGGAATCGCTCCGGGCGAGGCGGCGCAGGGACGCGTATCGGGAGCGCTCTTCTCTGTGATCGATCGGATCGATTCGATCGTTGGTCTGATGCTCGCGCTCATGGTTGCCGTTCCAGTGCCGTTGGGTACGTGGGTCGTTGTGACTGTCGTCGGCCCGGCACTACACGGGCTCTTCAGTCTCGCGTTATTCAGACTCGGGGTGAAAGCGAGGGCCGCATGACACCCCCGCAAACAGCCATCCGAACAAACCAGAACCTGATCTGCCGGCTTGCGGACGCGACAGACGAACGACTCGTTGGCGGCAAGGCACGCAATCTGGCGCGGTTGATTGCACTTGACGTTCCCGTGCCAGAAGGCTTCGTGCTGGCGACAGCCGCTTTCAATCAGTTTCTGGAATACAACGACCTTCTGGATCGCATCGACGCGATCTGTCGGCGAACCGACATGGCTGATCCGTCGACGCTCCAGACCGTCGCCGCATCACTGGGCCGACTCGTCGTTACCGGTGCGATGCCGCCCGAGATTGTCCGAGTGCTGCGTGAGGTGTCGTCGCGATGGCCCTCCGGCACGTTGCTCGTGACACGCAGCTCGGCAGTCGGAGAAGACGGCGCGCACGCGTCATTTGCGGGTCAGTTGGATTCAGTACTCGGCCTTGCCGATCTCGACCTCGGGCGAGGCACCAGGACCTGCTGGGCTTCGTACTGGTCGGCCCGCGCACTTTCCTATCGTGCGGCCAGGACGGTCAGGCTCGATGGAATGGGCGTCATAGTCCAGCAACAGGTCGGCGCGCGCGTGTCGGGCGTGCTCTTCACCCAAGCGCCCCCCAGCACACCCACAACACGAGCCGACGATCTGATGATCGAGTACTGCGCCGGGCTGGGCGACGGGTTGGTTTCGGGGCAACTCGAACCGGGCAGGCTCATCGTGTCTCGTTCAGATCTCGCAGTCCGTCGTGACGCGGCTCTGGCTGATCGGGATTCCGAAGCCCAGGTCGAGCAGTTCCTCACGCCCCGCCGCATTCTCGACCTCAGCCGTCTGGCCCTTCGAATCGAGAAGGAGTTGGGCGCCCCGCAGGATATCGAGTGGTCCATCGATTCGGAGGGACAACTCTGGATTCTGCAGAGTCGGCCGATTACCTCCGCGCCGGGGCGTGCTGCCACTCACACGACGCGCACCATTGTGTGGTCGAACGCGAACGTCAACGAGAACTTTCCTGAACCAATCTCTCCGCTGCTGTACTCGATTGCCTCCGCCGGCTATTACCACTACTTCCGAAACCTTGGACTGGCGTTTGGGGTGTCGCGATGGCGTCTTACGGCCATGGAACAACCGCTTCGCGGAATCATTGGCGTGCACGGCGGCCGGATGTACTACAACCTCACCCATATTCACGCCGTTCTGCGGATGGCCCCGTTTGGTGAACGGCTGGGCGCTGCGTTCAACCAGTTTGTCGGCGCCACGGAGAACCCCGCCCAGGCCAACGAGCCCGCTGAATGGAACGCCCGTCGCAACCACATCCTTGCCGCCTTCGAGCTGCTGCGTATGGCAGCTTGCACCACCTGGCAGTACGTACGACTACGTCATCGTATTGAAACGTTCGAGAAAACCGCAGACGCGTTTGCTGCACGAACACACCCCAACCGCCTTCGCCACCTGACGCTGGCACAACTCCTCGAAGAGCTTCGTGCGTTTGTCACAATCCGCAACGATCGCTGGAAGAACGCTTCTTTGGCCGATGCGGCATCGATGATCTGCTACGCGCTGCTTCAGTCGACTCTGAAGGCGGCAGGTTGCGGTCCTGCCGTGCACAATCGGTTGCTTCGCGCCCTGCCCGGGGTGCCGTCGAGTATCCCGCCAATTCGCCTCTGGGAGATCTCGCGGATTATTCGCGCCGACGCCCGGCTGACGAAACTCTTTGCGACCGAACAGACGACCAGCGTCCTGCATGCCATTCAACACGACGAGAGGTTTGCCACGTTCCGAACGGCGTTTGAACAGTTCCTGGAAGACTGGGGTTTCAGATCGTCAGCTGAATTGATGCTGACGGTGCCGAGCCTGCAGGAGGATCCACTCCCGGCAGTGGAATTACTGAAGCAATATGCGGCCACCGACGGCGGGTCACCAGTGGCCGCGATGGCAGCTCAAAGCGCAGAGCGCCTGGCAGAAACCTCACAACTGCTCAGGCAGCTTGTTCGTCGCACGCCGGCAAAAGCAGCGGCCGTATGGCTGCTCGTTCGGTGGACCCAACGCGCGATCGCCTATCGCGAGAGATCCCGGCTCAAACAGGCGCTGCTTTACACACGCTGCCGTCGAATTGCTCTGGCAATTGGGGACCGTGCCTTCAGTGCCGGACTGTTCCAGCAGCAGGATGACATTTTCATGCTCACCCGCCAGGAGATTGACGAGCTTGGAAGCGGCCGCGCCATGTTCCCGTACCGGGTGCACGAATTGGTGGAGCTGCGGCGTCGTGAGCATGAGTTGCTGGCCGCAATGCATCCTCCAGACACCATCAGGCTTCCAGAAGGTGAGTATCTCGACTGCAAGACGCACATCCGAGCCGCAAGCGACCCACTCCCCGACAACACCCAACACGCAGTCTTGTCGGGAACAGGGGCCTCTGGCGGGCGCTCAAACGCGCGCGCAGCCATTCTGACCGACGTTCGCCAGGCACATCGACTCGGACGCGGTGACGTACTGGTGACGCGCCAGACCGATCCTGGATGGGGGCCCGTCTTCTGCCTGATTTCAGGTCTGGTGATCGAACGCGGCGGGATGCTCTCGCACGGAGCCATCATCGCGCGCGAATTCGGGTTGCCCTGCGTCGTCGGCGTGAAGGACGCCACCCACCGCATTCCCCACGGCGCACACGTCATCGTCGACGGCGATCTTGGTATCTGCACCGTGGACTCGTTGCACCCGAAACAAACGCCTCCAGCATCTGTCGGAGGTGCGCATGATTGACGTGTTTGCGAGCTATCTGCGCGAACGATTCAAACTCAGGGTCTTTGGCGTGGCGGCCGCCGTGCATGCCACGGCGGCTCTTTGGGTAGCGGGGACGGGTCCAACGCCGAGATCAATCAGCGTCGCGCTTGGCGTGACGATTGCGCTCCTGCTGCAGTTTCGACTGTGGGATGACCTGGAGGATCGCGAACGAGATCGCCTTTTGCATCCGGACCGCCTGCTCGTCCGGTCCGATCCGTCCCCATTTCGTTTCGTCCGCAGTGTTCTGGCGTTTGCAAATCTTTTGCTCGTTGCCGCAACCGGATCACTCACGGCAGCCGGAGCACTCGTCGCCCTGAATCTGTTCTTCTGGCTGGCCTATGGGAAGTTGCGTAGCCGGCTGTCCGACCGCTCGTGGCGATTCCAGGTCCTTTTGATCAAGTACCCGCTGTTCGTCGCCCTGGTGGCTGCCACTCTTGGCCCGGTGCCGACCTGGAGGCTTTTTGCGGCGTCGGGGGTCATCTACATCTGTGCATGCGCCTACGAGTCGCTGCACGATCGCCAACTGCCTCTGGGAGCCATCTCATGAGATCTACCGTCCTTCGTCAGCATGATGCGGAGTCTCCTCAGCGCATCGGAGAGCGTGAACTCTTCGAAGCCGTTTCGTGCCTGCTGTGCGGTGCACATGATGAGTCGCCGTTCATCAGCGCTGAAGACGATCTCACAGGACGACCCGGCCGCTTCACGTTCGTCCGCTGCAACCACTGCGGCCTCATCTACCAGTCACCTCGCCTGACTCTCGACGGGATCAAGCCTTTTTATGACGAAGAGTATCTGGCACATCGGCGGAGAACCGACTGGGGATGGCTGTCGCCACTCTTCGCCGCCGCGATGAACTCGCTGGACCGGGAGAAGTTGCGGATCACTGGTCGCTACGTCCGGCTCCTGAAGTCGTCAACCGTGCTCGATGTTGGGTGTGGCGCAGGCACATTCCTGGAACGGGTGCGACGCGAGTGCGGCGCGCACGTGGTCGGCGTCGATTTCGTCGATCTCTCGAAGCAACCCGCGCTGCGAAAAACCGAGTTTCATTGCGGACTGTTCTACGACCAGGCAATAGGCCTGGCCCGCTTCGATCTGATCACGATGTGGCACTTCCTCGAACACGATTACGATCCGCTCCGGTCGCTCGAGCACGCTCGCGACGCCCTGAAGCCAGACGGACGACTCATCATCGAAGTCCCGCGGCTCGACAGCCTGACGTTCAGACTCTTCGGCAATCGATGGCCAGGCCTGCAAGCCCCTCAGCACACTGCGCTCTACGATCGCCATCTGCTGCTCGAAACCGTGTCGCAGGCCGGACTCGAGGTCGAAGACTATCTGCCCTATGGTGCGTTTCCGCCGTACTTCTACCTGTTCTGCGGAGTGGCCTTCAAGGTTCTGAAAGGCCGTGGTCTCAACTTTCGCACCGCAATTTATCCCTATTTCGCCGGCCAACTGTTGCTGCTGCCCCTTCTTCCGCTCATCAAACGATTGAACATGGCCATGCAAACGGTTGTGTGCAGGAGGGCGCATTGATGAAACGCGTCTCCGCACGTGCCACGATCCTGTCGCTCGTCAGCCTCGCGGTGATCTCGACAGGGGCCCTTGCGCTCCTTCCAGTCGCGGCGATCACGCTGTTTCGCGCGCGGCGCGTGTATGCCGCGGCGGCAACTTGGCTGGCACGCCGCGTTCTTCGTCTCTGGGGCATCCGCATTGTCGTGCACCAGGACGGGCCCTTTCCGCAGCAACAGACCGTCTACATTTCAAACCATACGTCCACGCTGGATCTGTTCATCCTCGTTGCGCTCGGACTACCAAACACCCGATTCTTTCTGAGCGGCTTTCTCAGAAAGTACGTGCCGCTGGGAATTATCGCGTGGCTGATGGGTACGTTCTTTACCGTTCCGCAGGACCGACCCGAAGAGCGAACTCGAATCTTCCAGCGTGCAGACCGCATCCTCAGGCGCACCCGAGAGTCGGTGTACCTCAGCCCCGAAGGGGGCCGGATTACCACCGGTGAAATTGGCCACTTCAACAAAGGCTCGTTTCACCTCGCCACCAGCCTGAAAGCTCCCATCGTCCCGATGTATTTCCACATCCCATCCGCCATTGATCCGGGCATGGGATTCAACGCCAGGAGGGGTTTCGTGCACGTGTACGTAAAGCCCCGGATCAGCACCGAGCACTGGCGCCTGGAAGAGCTGATCGAAAACAAGGAACGCGTGCGCAATCTGTTCGTCGCGTGGCATCACGAGATCAGAGGCATCCATCATGGAGAACCGTCGAATACGTCAGTCGTTCTCGCCACCGCTATCGAAGCTCGCTGACGCGCCCGGTCATATCAACGAGACTTTCCGCGGCGGGTCGCTGGTCGAACTGCTTCGCTTTCGATCGACGGTCCAACCGCAGGCAACGGCCTACACGTTTCTGCGAGACGGAGAGCAGGAGGCCGAATCACTGACGTACGAGGCTTTGGACCGCCGCAGTCGGGCCATCGCCTCACAACTTCAAGGTCAATGTCGGCCTGGCGATCGTGCCCTCTTGCTCTATTCGCCCGGGCTCGACTTCATTTCTGCGTTTTTTGGCTGCCTGTACGCCGGCGTGGTGGCAGTGCCAGCCTACCCTCCAAGCCTTGCGCGTTCCGACCGTGCGCTTCCCAGGCTTCGGGCCATTGTCTCCGACGCCCGTCCTACGGTGGTCCTATCCACATCTGAGCTTGTCGCTGGTCTGATTCGCGCCGCGAGCGACAGATCAGATTCCTGGCCACTGACAAGCAACGGGGTAACAGACGGAATCCTCGGCACCGACTGGATGGCTACCAATACGATTGCGGACGAAGAGGCCGACGAATGGCGCAATCCTGGGGTTGGTCGCAACACGTTGGCTTTTCTGCAGTACACCTCCGGATCGACCGCGACACCCAAGGGCGTGATGATCACGCACGGAAATCTTCTCCATAACCTCGCGTACGCCTTTTATCTGGGAGACGGCAATGTGTCGGGTGTGTCGGTTTCGTGGCTTCCCGTCATCCATGACATGGGACTCATCGAAGGGGTCTTGCAACCAGCATTCAGCGGATCGCCCGCCTACCTGATGTCGCCTGCCGCGTTTCTGCAGCGACCTGTGCGATGGCTGAATGCGATTGCGCGGTACGGGGCAACGCGGAGCGGAGGACCGAATTTCGCCTACGAACTCTGCGCACGTCGTGTGGGTTCTGACGGGCGCCAGGCTCTCGATCTGTCGACGTGGCGTTCTGCGTACTGCGGCGCCGAGCCAATCCGGCACGACACGCTTCGCGCTTTTACCCAGGCGTTTGCGGGATCTGGATTCCAACCCGCGGCCATACGCCCCTGCTACGGACTCGCCGAAGCCACACTGCTCGTCACTGCCGGGAGATGGACTGATGAGCAGGGCGAGCAGTCGCGCGTTGGATGTGGAACGGCCGGTTGCGACACGCGCGTGGTGGTCGTGGAACCTGAACACGTGCACGTCTGCGAAGGGGAAAGCGTCGGCGAAATCTGGGTCTCGGGCCCGAGCGTCGCTCAGGGGTACTGGAATCGACCTGAAGAGACGATGAGAACGTTTCGTGCCCGAACTGATCGTGGAGATGGCCCATTTTTGCGGACGGGAGACCTGGGATATCTGCAAGATGGCGAACTGGTCGTTACTGGCCGATTGAAGGACGTGCTCATCGTCCGTGGGATGAAGCACTATCCCCAGGACCTGGAACACACGGTTGAACACTCACCCGGGATCAGGCCCGGCTGCACGGCGGCTTTTGCCACTGAATCCGGAGTGCTGGGCGACCGGATCGCGCTCGTGGCCGAAGCCGACACCCGTCAGCTGAAGACGCCGGAGCTGGCCAGGGCCACAATCACGGAAATTCGTCGCGCCGTTGCCGAACTGCACGGCGTACTGCTCGAAGCTGTGGTGCTCGTAGAACCGGGTTCGGTGCCCAAGACGACCAGCGGAAAACTCCAACGATTTGCATGCCGGGAAGCCTATCTGGCAGACCGGCTGCCGGTGGTTGCCATCTGGCGAGAGTCACCGCGCGAAGGAGAGCGGTGCGCGTGAGTTCACGCGTTGGTTCGTCGGTCGCGGATCATGCGCGCGGGCGCGTGGCCAGGGTGGTCGCGGATTTTCTGAAAATCGACCCGGCCGCCATCGACCCGCACATGCCGCTGGTTCTTTACGGGCTCGATTCGGTTGGATCGATGGAGCTCGTGGCTGAGTTGGAGCGTGCGCTCGAACGCGAGCTGCCGGAATGGTTGCTGCTGGAGCATCCGGATCTGGAGGCCCTCGTTCGCGCACTCGAAGAAGCCGTCCGGCTGAAGCCGGACGCTACGCAAATCACGCCGCCTCGCGCAGCGACAACCGTAGCGTCCGGCGCAGCGACAACCGTAGCGTCCGGCTTCAGCCGGACGGCTGAGCTGCAGCAAATGCTTGCCGACAGCATTCTCCCGGCCGACATTCGACCCCCGGCGGCGGGAACAGCCGGGACCGAGAGCCGCATTCTGCTGACCGGTGCAACCGGGTTTCTTGGCGCGTACCTGTTGCGGGACCTGCTCGACATGACGGACGCAGAGATCTGGTGCCTGGTGCGTGGAACCGACGCCGACTCCTCCGGACGAATTGCCGCAAATCTCGCGCGCTACGGCCTCAATCCACGAACCGATGGTCGAATTCATGCGGTCGGCGGCGATCTCACACTCCCGGGATTCGGTCTGCGCCCCTCTCTTTACCGCGACCTTTCCGAGTTGATTGACGCGATCTACCACGTTGCCGCAGACGTGAACTGGGTGCTTCCCTACGGTGCGCTCAGGCGGGCCAACGTCGTGGGAACTCGTGAGCTGCTCCGTCTCGCATGCACGCATCGGTCCAAGGCGTTCCATTTCATTTCGAGCCTGTCGGTTTGCTATGCGACAGGTGGACCTGCCATCGTGGGGGAAGATGACGACATGCTCCCCCACGTCGATCGCCTGCCGCTCGGATACGCACAGAGCAAGTGCGTCGCAGAGTCCCTCACACGTCAGGCAGCACTCCGCGGTTTGCCCATTCGTATCCATCGGCCGCCGCTGATTGTTGGAGACTCGCGCTCGGGAACATCGAACCTCGACGACCTGGTGGCCCTGTTGATCAAGGGCTGCGTTCAGATGGGAACCGCCCCCGATCTCGATTGGACGTTCGATGCGATGCCTGTGGACTTCGTGTCTTCGGCAATCGTGCGCCTCGGACAGGACTTCCATCACCAGGGCCACTGGCACCTGCATCACCCACAGCCGCGCCACTGGCGCGAGTGCGTGCTGTGGATGAACATGTTCGGGTACTCCGTGCGGCTCGTACCGTACCAGCAATGGCAGCAGCACCTGACGGTCGACTCCAGCTCGCCGCAGCACGCGTTGCACCCGCTTCGCAGTTTCTTTTTGCGTCCTCGTGACGAAGGGATTGGCATTGGTGGAAGCACCGTGCCAGAGCTTTATCAGGAGGGACGTCGAAGTGCGGTAACCGGCGATGTCACTCGACGGGCGATGGCCACTCTCGGCCTTGAATATCCTCGGCTCGACGCCGAATTGTTCGATCGCTACTTTGTCAGCTATCTTTCGCGCGGGTTCCTGCCGCAGCCGGCTCAGTCGGCCTCAACACGGCCGACCAAACGCACCGCCGGCTGTCATGAAGACCCGCGATTTCTCGAGGGCCTGCTCCGGCGGCATTCAGGCGATCCCGGCCTTCGAGTCCGAAGTGTGTCGATCAATCCCATTGGAACCGGTCACAGCGTCATCAGCGAGCTGACGTCCTGGCGGCGCCAACGGTCGGCAGGTCTCTTCAAATGCCAGTTGACGATTGAACGGACCGGCACAACAGATCCGGAATGCGTTGACCTGGTGATCAAAGCAAAGCCGTCAGATCGTGATGCGCTCGACGTCGGGCAGACAGTCGCTGCCATGTGTGACGAGCGACTCGAGCGGGCGTTTCGAGAGTATCGAGAGAGAATCGGTCTGGCTGGAAGCCACCTTCGTGAGCTGGCCGTGTACGAACACGCTGATGTCCGCGTGCAGAGGTATCTCCCGCAGTGTTTTGGGACCTGGCGGAACGACGAGTGTGAGGAATGGGGACTTGCGCTCGAACACCTGCAATCGCTCACGTTGCTGAACGCCGTCGATCAACCCAAGTCCTGGTCCCGTCCCCATATCGATTCGGTCATTTCCGGGCTGAGCGATCTCCATGCCATTTGGTACGGGCGCGAACCGGCTTTGCAGAATGCCGTCTGGCTGGACGAAGGGCTCTCGCGCGCGCGTGCGTGCGAGCTCACGCCGTTGTGGGGGGCTCTCGCCGCGCATGCGGCGCCCTATTTTCGGGCCTGGGTCGGGCCTTCGATGACGCGCACGCACCGGCAGCTGGTGGACTCGATCGACAAATGGTGGCAACCACTGGAGCAACAGCCGCGGACGCTCATCCACAATGACTTCAGCCCGCGCAACGTGGCGCTGCGCCAGGATGATCACGGATTCCGGTTGTGCGCGTATGACTGGGAACTGGCCACGCCCGGTCCACCTCAACGTGACCTGGCCGAGTTTCTCTGCTTTGTGCTGCATCCCGGCGTGAGCCTCCACGAGGTGGACTGTCTCGTCGAACGGCATCGGCATCTGCTCGAAACAGCGGCGGGAACATCCATTCCCCGCGACCCCTGGCGCGAAGGCTTCCGAAGCGCGCTGGCCGACCTCCTCATCGACAAACTCGCCTTCTACGCCCTGGTCAACCGGGTTCGCTCCCAGCCGTATCTGCCACGAGTGTTGAGAACCTGGCAACGACTCTTCACGCTGTTCTCCCAAAGGGTTGACGAATGACTGCTCCCATTCACGACCTCCATCGCAGCAACCTGCTGACCTATTGCGCACTTGGTCTGGCAATCGCGGCCGTCGCGACCGCCGTCAATGCGGAAAATTTCGCGGCCGCGGGAGCGTTACTTGCCGCCGCGGCGTTGGCCGACACCTTCGACGGGCGGTTCGCCCGACGCTTTTCGAGAACCGAGCGCCAGCGCGCGATTGGCGCTCAACTCGACAGTCTGGTCGATGCCATCGTCTTTGGTCTCACGCCTGTCGTGGTGCTGAATGCGGTGCCCGGAGAGCGTGGCGGGCTGATAGAAACGGTGTGGTGGGCCTCGGCGTTTTGCTATGCCCTGGCGACGGTCACACGACTCAGTTTCTACAACGTCGAGCAGGACGACCTTCGATTCGTTGGTGTGCCAATGCCGGCCATTGCTCTGATCTGGTCAACGTGCCTGCTGTGGCCGGTCCCCTGGCACTTCGTCCCGATCATCGCTATGGCCTGCGCCGTGGCGATGGTTGCCCCAATCGTCATTCCAAGACCACGCGGAGCGGCGTTTGCCGGCTTTGCGCTCTGGGGCGTGTCACTGGTCACGGTGCACGTCGCCCGGTGGATGTTGTGAAACGTCCGGCTAAAGCCGGACGCTACGCACGCCACTGTCGCCGACTTTCAACAGACGGAGCACGCCACCGTCGCCGACCCTCAACAGACGTAGCGTCCGGCTTTAGCCGAACCACGCACGCCACCGTCGCCGACTCTCAACAGACGTAGACCCTCAACA
>DATBJG010000087.1:0-4419 GCA_036556585.1 Vicinamibacterales bacterium | reverse complement strand
GCGTTCTGATCGAACGTGACCGGGAAGGGGTTGGTCTGTCCACTCCCCCGAAACGGATCATCCAACCCTCCGGGGGGGCTGTTCAGCCGTACTTCAGAACCCCACGGCGGAGCGACAGACGTGTTGAGGTGGAACTGCGCGTTTACGAATTCGAACGCCTTGCTGTATGCGACTCGAACCGATGTACGCCCATCTCCAGTCGGATCCCACGCGAGGCCGACACGCGGCGCCAGATTCTTCCACTGTGTCAGCATGCCGGCTTGTGACGGAAAATCGGGATCCTCTGGAAAGTACAGCCCGGCGGGTCCGTTCGGGAAAACCGTGCTCTTGATATTCTGATTGAACCGACCGATATCGAACTGATACACGGCACCATTCACAAGCTGCTGAGGGAAGAAGGGCTCCCACCGGAGACCATAATTCAGGGTCATCCGGGTGTTCAGTCTCCAGGTGTCTGCCGCGTACATCCCTAAGTAAGTCTGTGCCATGTCCAGCGTGTTCGGAGCCGCCTGAACAAGCCCGTTGTTGCCCATTCGTCCGACCAGGAAGTCAGCCAGCGGCAAACCGGTTTGAGTCCCATCGATGGCAAGCTGTCCGGGGGAACGGACATTGGCCAGCGACAGGGATGTCCAACGCGAAAAGTTGACGCCGAAGCCGAACTGGTGATTTCCACGCACCATAGTCGCGTCGTCACTGATCATGAACATGTTGGTGTCGAAGGTCGATTCGCTTTCGGTGCCGCCGCCAAGTTGAAATCCGTTCGGGCTGGCACCAACCGCGGTCCCAACCGTCAACAACATGTAGTGCGGCCTGTAGCTGTAGATGTTGACGCCTACCTCGGGCGCGGAAAAGAAATCGGTGCTTGTGCGATGGATTGACGTACGGTTGAACGCAAACCGGACGGAATTGAGCGTCGTGGGGCTTATGACGTTGTTCCATCCCACCGTCGCTGTCTGGGCCAGGTTATCGCGGCCACCCATGCGGGTGACCAGAAGGTTCTGCTGGGCAGACTCGAGCTCAAATGGTGGGGGCTGTACAACCTGGTACGCGAGGTACCGACCAAAGAACGAGTGCTTTTGACTCCACTGGTAGTCGAGCTTCCCGACAAACTGATGGTCGTCGTTCTTGAGCGGTAACCCGTACTGCACAAGTCCACAGGGATCGGTAGCAGTTGGGAGCCTGCTCGTGATGTTGAGCGCAGCCCGACTGAACTGCGCCGGATCGATCCGGTTGTTCACGAACGGCGCACCCAGGTTCCTCCCTGTGCCGCCAGTGCAGGCGGCCGATGCGTACGTCGTGAAGTCTCCGGCGAGCATCGGTGCCGTCGGCACATACGCACGGAAGTCTGTGGGTATCTGCCGGATATGTGTCGCCTGATACCCTCCGAAGAAGAACATCCTGTCGGTCACGATAGGACCACCGAAGGTCACGCCGTACTGATTGCGCTTCAGTCCGTCGTCCTTCAGCGAGCCGTCGGGGTTCCGTGCAGCAAACGGGTCGGTGGCATTGAAGTTGTGGTGTCGGAAAAACTCGAACGCGTTGCCCCGGAACTGGTTGGTGCCCGACTTGGTCACCGCGTTGACGGCTGCACCTGAGTGCATGCCATTCTGCGCCGTCATTGCGCTCGTCTCCGCCCTGAATTCCTGGAGCGCGTCGGGGAACGGCAGCGGCAGATTCAAATTGTCGTACGGATTGTTGTGATTCGCCCCGTCGAGTGTATACGAGACACCAAACGAGAGACTCCCCGCAACCGAGAAGGCCAATCCACCTGGCATGCTGCGACTTGTCGCGTTCAGATTCGTTTGCGGGACGACCGCGGGAAGAACGGTGATGAGGTCGGCGGGATTGCGCCCGTTGAGCGGCAACTCAAGGATCCGCCGATTGTCCATCGTCTGGCCGACGCTCGTGTTCCGAGTCTCGACCATCGTCGTGTTGCCGGTGACCGTGATCGTCTCTGCAACCTCACCAACCTGCAGGACGACGTCAACGACCGGATTCGTGTTGACTTGCAGCACGATGCCGGTCTGCTGAAACGTCCTGAACCCCTGGAGCTTGACTTCCAAACGATAGGGACCGACCGGCAGACTCGCGAGCACGTACGCACCACTCGATTCCGACACCGTACTTCGAGTCACGCCGGTTTCGGTTTGCGTTGCGGTCACGTCCGCGCCGGGCAGCACGCCCCCACCCGAATCTCTGACGATGCCACTGATTTGCGCCGTGCCCTGAGCGAACGCTGTCGCCGAAGTGACAACGACAAACAGGGCGGTAGCAAGACCTATCACAAGCCGTTTCATCATGGCCGTATTCCTCCGCAGAAGCGGCGAATCACCAGGAATGTCTGCGATTTGCGCGAGTATAGCAAGCGGCAGAACGATGTTCAACACGGGCGGGCCGAAATTCACGTGAAAGGATGAGCTGGGCTGGGGATTGGTGATTGGCGATTGGTGATTGGTGAATCGTTGCTGATTGGCGATTTGTGATTACTGATTGAAGGAACTGGTGATTCAGGATTGGCGATTAGGACATCCAAATGTTTGGAGTTCATCGGCGAACGGACGATTCGGCCAGCATGCCGCTCAACTCGCGAACTTGTACAGACAACGGTTTCCATCGGGGAAGTGTCAGGAATGTTGTGTGTGGGGCGTGAGTGACCTCGGGCTTTTCATTCTCTCGTCTCTGTTCTTCTGACAAAGGATGAGGCGTGTGGGCGCGTTCTGTGCGTCCGCAGGGACGGCAGCGTCCATGCGCGCGTTCATTCTACTCTGTCGGTGCGGTAAAGCGATCGTCGTAGAGGATCGCAAACTGCCGCATCGCCATTTTCCAGGCGCGGTCGCCGCGCTTCCATTTGGCGGTGATGTTGCGCAGTGCCAGCCAGAGGAGGGCGTAGAGGGCCAGGATCTTGTCGTCGAACCCCGTGAACCGGCGGACTGCGGTGTCGAGCTCCTCATGGGAGATCGGGCCGTGGCGCGCAAACTGGTCGAGAATCTCAGAGGCAACCGGCGCCAGCGGCGCCTCAGACTTTGGCGGTTTGGGTCTGCGGGGCATGAATACTCCTCATGTTATGCCCCACACACAAAATTCCTGACACCCTCTTTCAAATAATCAGAAGTCATCCCTCCAAAATCGCAAATGACTCACAAATCACGAATCGCAAATCCGAAATGTTTTCGATTGTATACTCACGATGACCTGTCCTCCGCAGCGTACGCAACGACCGAAAATTTCACATGGCCGGACCTCCGTTTCGCGCAGAACACATCGGGAGTCTGCTTCGCCCTGAAAAGCTGTTGCAGGCGCGGGCTGCGGCAGAGGGCGATCAGTACCGCAACGTCAGCGGTCCCCTCAGTTATTCACAGCTGAAAGAAATAGAAGACGAAGCCGTACAGGAGGCCGTGCGCCTGCAGGAAAGCGTCGGTCTCCAGGTGGTCACCGACGGGGAATTTCGGCGACGATCCTGGTTTCAGGATTTCCTGCTCTCCCTTTCAGGTACGGCCATCACCTGGGTCGATGTCGAAAAGACCGTGTCGGCTGCTTTGCCCTTCCGGACCGATACATCAGTCGACAAGCTGCCCGGCCACATCGTGCGCGTTCAACAGAAGTTGACGCGTCAGAACGGCATCTTCACGGATCATTTTGCGTTCCTCAAACGCCTGACGGCACGGACGCCAAAGGTGAGTCTGCCCTCCCCCACCATGCTCCACTTCTGGGGAGGACGAGGGGCCATCGATTCGACCGCCTATCCGGACCTGGCAGAATTTTGGGACGATGCAGTCAAGATCTGGGTCTCCGAGATCCGGGCGCTTCATCAACTGGGCTGCCAGTACGTCCAGATAGATGATGTGACGTTCCCGTTGATGTGCGATCCGCAAGGACAGGAGGCGCTTCGTCAGCGCGGCGACGATCCCAGAAAAATCCTCGACACCTACGCCGGCGTGCTCAACCGCATCGTGGCAGAAACGCCGGAAGGCATGACGATCGGCATGCACATGTGTCGCGGCAACAATCGGGGAAAGTGGATGGGCAGCGGCGGCTACGAGTACGTCAGCGAGGTCGTCTTCAGCCGCATCAACATCCAGAACTTTTTCATGGAGTACGACACAGACCGTGCGGGCGACTTCCAGCCGCTCCGACATGTGCCGAAAGGAAAACACGTCATCCTGGGCCTCATCTCGACGAAAACCCCGGTGCTCGAACCCAAGGACGAGATCAAACGACGGATCGATGCTGCGGCCAAGTACGTGCCGCTCGATCAGCTGTGCCTGAGCCCGCAGTGCGGATTCGCCAGCAACTTCATGGGCAACCCGCTCACGATCGATGATGAACGGCGGAAACTTGCGCTGGTCGTCGACATCGCCAGAGATGTCTGGGAGTAATTGCAGAATTGCAGAATTGCTGAATTGCAGAAAGGATTGAATT
>DATBJG010000086.1:0-13621 GCA_036556585.1 Vicinamibacterales bacterium | reverse complement strand
TCCCTTTTGCCCATTTGACCTCCGCCGCCGCAATGCGAGGAGTCCCCTCAGGCAGTTTCGAAAGGTCGAGCTCGATCACCGGCAGCGCTTCGGGGTTCTCATTCCCGAGAACCCCCACGTACATCTCACGCCCTTCGATGTACTCCTCGATGAGCACCGGCGAATTGAACTGCTCGTGGAGCCAGTCGATGCGCTCCATCAGCTCCTTGATCGAGGAGACAACGGCATTGAACTCGATACCAATGGAGCCGTCCTCGCGCGCAGGCTTCACGATGACGGGAAAGTGCAGATCGTGCGAAAACGCCAGTCGGCCCCGGAAGGATCGCGCAAACACGGGAGTATGGATGCCGTGGAATGCGAATATCTTCTTTGCCACGGTCTTGTCCTGCGCCAGCATCAGGCCGTGGCTGCCCGTTCCGGTAAAGCGCTTGCCAATGAGCTCGAGGTAGGCGGCAATGTTGAAGTCAGCCGTATCGTTGCCGCCAAACGACTCGGTGAGGTTGAAGATTAGATCGCAATCAATCCGCGCAGCCGCATGTAGGCTTTTGACCGTTCCGTCGAGTATGTGGAGGATGGGCTCGTGATCGAGCTTGGTCAGCGTTTCCGCGACCTCCTCTTCCACTTCTTTCTTGTCGAGCGTGCGAACGAGCGGCGCTTTGCCGTTCGAGGCCGAGGTCTCGTCCTCAGCCGGCTCCCACCGATCGTAGAGCACACCGACTTTGAGCTTGCCTGCCATAATTTGGCTCTCGACGTTCGGATCTCGGCTCTCGAGGCGCAAGCGTCGAGATGCGAAGATCCGAACGCCGAGATCCGAGATCCTCCCTAGTTATCGGCCCATGAACGTTCCGCGCGTAAGAAAGTTCATGGCGAGCGCAGTACCGAACGCGGTGAGCTCGACCAGATAGGCCGGCTCACGGCCGACTTCACCCCACAGCTTGAGTCGTTCACAGTTACGAATGATGGCTTCCACGAGTCCGACGACAACAGGACGTGGCACCCCGGTCCAGTACGTAATCTTGTCAATCAATTCAGGTTTGTACTTCGCCACGATGACAGCCGCCGGCCGCGCTTCCCGCCGCTTGCGCGTCAGAAAGATTTCCGGCAGATGGGCATCCATCGAGAGATCGATACGCTCGGCGCGCGCTTTCTCCCCGCGCTGATAGAACTCGGCCACGGTGAGCCGCATGTCATCAACCGTGACGTCAACCTCGCCAACCGTGACGACCGGATCTTCATTGGCGAGCGACCGCGCAATGCGATCGACCCATCGCAGCTTTTTCATGGCCGGCCAGCCACGATAGCGACGCCGCCAGGCGCTGCCCGGGGTCAGCCACACGGCAAAAGTCTCGGCAAAGTCTTCGTCCGGGTGCTTTTGCGCATACCAGCCCTCGATATGGCGCACGAAGCGACGGCTGAACGGCACCGGCCGGTACTTGTCTCGATAGGGGCGATCGAACGGACCGAAGAGGGCGCTCCAGTCAGGCCTGGTGAAGAGCCGGTACGCATAGTTGAAGACGTGTCCGGCCTCGTGCCTGAGATACCGCATGATCTCGCGCGAGTCCTCCAGATCATCGGCGGCACGCTCGATCTTCCAGAGCTTCGGGTCGGCGAGATAAAACGGAATACCAAGAACTGGTTGCTGATCGGGGCAACCCCACTCATCGGTCAGGTAGCAGCTCGGACGGAACTTCTTGAGACCACGTCGATCGAGTTCACGGTACAGCTGCCTGACGAAAGGCTCGACTGGTGAACCCTCGAGCCGGAGCCCCAGCTCTCGGATGCGCTTGTCGAGTACACCGCGCACCTCGGGATCGAGTGTCTCGAATCCGGGCACACGGAATTATAGCGTCTAATCACTCAGGTGATCGGGATTCCTCCAGTTCCTCCTGTCTTCTTCATTCGGATTCTCGCGGGGCCCCTACCCCTGCTCCTCTTCCTATCCGTTCCTCTCTCGCCCCATAATGCAGCGCATGGACACGACCCTGTCATCCGATGCGCTTCATCCTTTCCACGATCGGCTCGCGAGAGCGAATCTCGCGGACGCGATCCTGTACCCGGGCATGCGCGCAGGGCGACAGCCAGTTCATACGTGCTACGGTGGCGCACACCTCTTTACTGCAGACACACCAACCAAGCTGGGAGCGCTCGCACGCCAGAGTCTGAGCGACTACGCTCCAGACGCGTCAACCCTCGCCACCGTGTTCGAGCTCGATACGGATGTGGCTCGCACGGTGTACCCCGCGCTCGTGGAGAAACTCGCGCGCGAGCCGATCGAAGACTATCGCATCGACTTCGAGGACGGATACGGACTGCGATCTGATGCCGAGGAAGACGGTCACGCGCGGGGAGCCGCCAGCGCCGTTGCTGCGGCGCTGACGACAGGAAAAATGCCACCCTTCTGGGGGCTCCGAATCAAAACGCTGAGTGAAGAGCTCCGCCAGCGGAGCATCCGGACGCTGGATATTTTCGTGACCAGGCTTGTCACTGACGTCCGGCTGAAGCCGGACGCTAGGCAAGGCTTGCAGCCAAACGTGGCGCAAGGCCCCAACCACCCGACCCTCTTTGCCGTCACACTGCCGAAAATTACCTCGACGGAACAGGTTGCCGTCCTCTGCGACATTCTCGAGCTGCTGGAGGCGAAACTGAATCTGAAGCAAGGGACGATTGGCGTCGAGTTGATGGTCGAAAGTCCCAGAGCCATTCTCGATGCGTCCGGACGCGTGGCTCTGCCTGACCTGGTGCAAGCGGCTGGTCGCCGCTGCCTGGGTGCTCACTTCGGCCCTTACGACTACACGGCAAGCCTGGACATTACGGCCGCGCATCAACGGCTCGACCATCCGACGTCGGTCTTCGCTCGCCTCGTGATGCAGGCGGCGCTCTCAGGCACGGGCATCCAACTCGCCGATGGCCCAACCACGATCATGCCCGTCGCGAAGCATCGACCCGGAACGCAGCCGCTGACGGCCGAGCAGCGTGAGGAAAACCGCACAGCGATTCATCAGGCGTGGAAGCTGCACTATGGGAATGTCCGTCGCGGGCTCGCCAATGGCTTCTACCAGGGCTGGGATCTGCACCCGGCTCAACTCCCCGCTCGGTACGCGGCCGTCTATGCGTTTTTTCGAGAGGGCCTCGACTCGACGGCTCAGCGTCTCCGCGCGTTCATGGCGCAGTCGGCCCAGGCCACCCGCGTGGGCAACGTTTTTGACGATGCCGCCACAGGACAAGGGCTGCTCAACTACTTTCTGCGAGCCGTGGGGTGCGGCGCGATCACGGAAGACGAGGCCCTCCAGCACGGTGGGCTCACCCTGGCTGAGCTGCGAACGCGATCGTTTCTGCAAATCCTGCAGAACCGATAAATAGGGTTCTGGAACCCTAGAACCCTTGAACCCTCGAACCCTTGAACCCTCGAACCATGCCCTACCTGGCCCATCTCTACACGGCAACTGGCGCCGTCTTGGGGTTTCTGGCCCTGCTGGCGACCTCTTCCGACGATTTTCGTCTGGCCTTTCTGTGGTTGTTCGCCGCGGCTCTTGTCGATGCGAGTGACGGCTGGCTGGCCCGCCGCCTCAAGGTCTCGGAGCGGCTACCCGCATTCAGCGGCGCGAAACTTGACGATATCGTTGACTACATTACGTATGTCTTCGTCCCCTGCTATCTGTTGTCTCGAGCGGGGGCGCTTCCGACCTCCTTGGCCCTGCCGGTGCTTGGTGCGATTCTGATCTCCAGCCTTTACGGCTTCTGCCACGAAGATGCGAAAACCGCAGATCACTTCTTCACCGGTTTCCCCTCCTACTGGAACATCGTCGCGTTCTATCTGTATCTGTTGCAGTGGCCGACGTGGGTGAACGCCGTCGTCCTTCTAACGCTCTGTGGATTGGTGTTCGTCCGGACGAAGTATGTGTACCCGTCACGCATGCCGGTGTGGCAAACGGCCACGATCCTGGCGGGGCTCGTGTGGGGTGTGCTGCTCTTGTGGCTGGTCTGGAAGCTGCCTGAGCGTTCCATTGCCGTGGCAATGACGTCGCTCGCGTTTCCTGTCTACTACGCAATTGTCTCGATTTACCTCGATCGGCGGCGGTCCTGACCACTGGCCCACCACACACACGCTGATCCTCCCAGGGCGACCGTCATCGGAGCAGATTTTCACGCGTTCAGTCAGCGTGAGCACCGCCAGCCGCAACGCCAGAACCCCCGCTGCAGCCTGAGTGCATACAGGACACGAGGTCCGACCGCTTGACGCCGCGTTCCGGCGAGGCGACAATCTTGTTCGCACAACGCTGACATCTGACATCTTTGTTAGACTTGGATTCCCGAAATGCTCGCGATTCCCAGGGTTTCTCCATGACAACCGCGACCGCAAGAGCTTCCCGCTCGGCCGATGCCACGGCCAGCGAGATCCGCAAGCTTTCGACGCTGCTCGAGGCCAGCCAGGCGCTTTCGGGAACGCTGGACCTCAAGGCCGGACTGCACCGCGTCCTCGAGATTCTGGGACACCACCATGGCGCGGTTCGCAGCACGGTCGTTCTGCTGCACGAAGACACGCGTGCGTTGCAGGTCGAAGCCTCAGATGGCCTGATCAAGCAAGGCGCCAAGGCCCGCTATGAAATTGGTGAGGGCATAACCGGGCGCGTCGTTCAGAGCGGCCGACCGGTTGTCGTGCCCCGGGTGAGCCGCGAGCCGATGTTTCTGAACCGCGCCGCCGAACGTCCGGAGCTGTCGCAGCAGGAACTGAGCTACCTCTGTGTGCCCATCATCCTGAACCGCAAGGCCGTTGGCGCCATGGGCGTCGATCTGAAGTTCAAGCCGGACCGCGACTACGATCGCTACATCAAGTTTCTCGGCGTTGTCGCCTCGATGATTTCACAGGCCCTGAAGGTTCAGCGGCTGGTCGAATCCGAGCGCCAGCAACTGGTCGAGGAAAACACACATCTCCGACAAGAATTGCGCGAACGGTACGACTTTTCCAACATCATGGGCACGAGCGGGCCCATGAGGCAGGTGTGCGAGCAAATTGCCCAGGTTGCCAGGACGAACACGACGGTTCTCATCCGGGGCGAATCCGGAACGGGCAAAGAGCTCATCGCGCACGCGATTCACTACAACTCCCTTCGCGCCAACAAGCCGTTCGTCAAGGTCAGCTGCGCCGCGTTGCCCGAAAGCCTGATTGAGTCGGAACTCTTCGGGTACGAAAAGGGCGCCTTTACGGGCGCACAATCCCGGCGCAAAGGTCGATTCGAGCTTGCGGAATCGGGAACGCTGTTTCTCGATGAAATTGGCGACGTCAACCCCGGGACGCAGGTCAAGCTGCTGCGCGTGTTGCAGGAGCGCGAATTCGAGCGCCTGGGCGGTATAGAGACGATCCGATCGAACGTCCGAATGATTGCCGCAACGCACAAGGACATGGAGAAGATGATCGCGAACGGAGAGTTCAGGGAGGATTTGTACTACCGGCTCAACGTGTTCACGATTTTCATTCCTCCATTGCGCGACCGCAAATCGGACCTTTTGCTGCTGTCAGATCACTTTCTCGAAAAGTTCTCCCGGGAGCACGGCAAGAGCATCAAGCGGATTTCGACACCAGCAATTGACATGCTGACGAGCTACCATTGGCCTGGCAACGTGCGCGAGCTCGAGAACTGCCTGGAGCGCGCCGTGCTGGTGTGTGACGGTCACGTCATTCACGCGCATCATCTGCCGCCCACGCTCCAGACAGCAGAAGCGTCGGGCACGGTCATGCGTCTGTCGCTCAAGGATGCCCTGGCCGCGTACGAGAAGGATCTCATTCAAGACGCGCTGAAAACGACCCGAGGCAATCGCGCCAAGGCAGCGCGTTTGCTCAATACCACCGAGCGGATTCTCAACTACCAGGTCGGCAAGTACGGTATCGATTGGCAGCGATTCAAAACGTGAGGAACCGAAGACGGAAGACAGAAGACAGAATCGGAATATTCTGTATTCAAATTCTGACGTCTGTCTTCCGACTTCTGATCATGGAGGCTTTTTATGAAACGAATGCTCCTGACCCTTGTGATTGCTGCGACCGCAGCGTTGCTGATTTCGGCACAGGCACAGCGTGCGGGTGTGCCATCGTGCGATCCGGACAACGGAGGCCTCAAGCTGCCCGCGGGCTTCTGCGCGCTGGTTGCGGCCGACAACCTCGGGATCGCACGTCACCTGGTCGCTGCACCCAACGGTGATCTGTTCGTGTCGTTGCGGGATCAGGCCCCACAGAACGCGGCCCCGATTCCCGGTGCCATTGTGGGACTGCGCGACACGAACGGCGACGGTCGCTTCGAGGTTCAGGAAAAATTTGGCGATCGGGGCGGCACAGGCCTCGCGCTCCGAAACGGGTATCTTTACCACGCGCAGCAGACGGCCATCGTTCGCTATCCGCTCAAGACGGGTGAGCTGAAGCCATCCGGCCCGGCACAGATCGTTGCAACACTTCCCGAACAGCGCGGTCATACGGAGAAAGGGCTGGCGTTTGACGGCAAGGGTGGCGTGTACGTCAACGTGGGCGTGCCGTCGAATGCGTGCCAGGAAAAAGATCGCACCGCCGGATCACCGGGCCAGAACCCGTGCCCGCTACTCGAGAAGCACGGTGGCATCTGGCGCTTCGACGAGAACAAGTCCGGGCAGTCGCAGGAGAACGGTGGGAGACGGTACGCGACGGGCATGCGGCAGTTCTACGCGCTCACCTGGCATGCCGACGCCTTGTACGCCGTGCAGCACGGTCGCGATCAGCTCAACACGCTCTTCCCGCAGAACTTCAACGCCAAGCAGAATGCCGACCTGCCATCTGAGGAATTGCTCCGCGTCGAAGACGGTGCGAACTTTGGCTGGCCGTATTGCTATCACGACTGGCAGCAGGGCAAACGCCTTCAGATGCCGGAGTATGGCGGGGACGGCCAGAAAACGGCCGATTGCGCGAAGTATCCCGCGCCGGTGGCCGCGTACCCGGGTCACTGGGCACCAGGCGCTCTGATGTTCTACTCGGGTTCACAGTTTCCGGCGAAGTACAAGGGCGGCGCCTTCATCGCGTTTCAGGGATCGTGGAATCGGGATCCCGAGCCAGCCGGTGGCTACAAGGTCGTATTCCAGCCATTCAGCGGCGTCAAAGCCTCGGGGGCATATGAAGTGTTTGCTGACGGATTCGCCGGCATGACCAACTTCGTCAAGCGCGAGGAAGCGAAAGCGCGCCCCGCAGGCGTCGCACAAGCGCCCGACGGATCGCTCTACATCTCGGACCTCGTCAAGGGAAAGATCTGGCGGGTGGTGTACAAGGGATAGTCGTCAGTCGTCAGTCGTCAGTCGTCAGTCGTCAGTCGTCAGTCGTCAGTCATCAGTCGTCAGTCATCAGTCGTCAGTCGTCAGTCATCAGTCGTCAGTCATCAGTCATCAGTCGTCGGTCGTCAGTCATCAGTCGTCGGTCGTCAGTCGTGCGGTCGTCAGTCAACACTCGAGAGCGGGTTACCAGTCCTTGGTGCGTTTACTGTCGACGGTCGACTATCGACTGTGGACTGTCGACTGTCGCCTGTCGCCTGTCGCCTGTCGCCTGTCGACTGTCGCCATATTCCGCCGCAATCGGAAAGCGCCGTCCGACGCCGAACGCCTTTGAGGTGATTTTGATGCCGGGCGCGGCCTGGCGGCGCTTGTACTCGTTGACATCAATCATGCGGGTGACGCGCGAGACGATCGCGGGATCGTGGCCTTCGCGGGCAATCGCTTCGAGCGACAGATTGCGTTCGACATAGGCCTCGATGATGGGATCGAGGACTTCGTACGGGGGCAACGAGTCGGTGTCGCGCTGATTGGGTCGGAGCTCGGCACTTGGCGGCTTGCGAATCGTCGACTCCGGAATCACGACGCGCGCGCGGTTTGCGAATCGGGCCAGGTCGTACACGAGCGTTTTCGGGACGTCGTTGAGCACGGCGAGGCCACCGGCCATGTCGCCATACAACGTGCAGTAGCCAACGGCAAGCTCGGACTTGTTGCCGGTGGTCAGGAGAATGGCGCCGAGCTTGTTGGAAAGGGCCATGAGGACGGTGCCGCGGACCCGCGCCTGAATGTTCTCCTCCGTCACGTCCGGCTTCAAGCCAACAAATTCGGATGCCAGCGCATCCAGATAGCTCTGAAACACGTCATCGATTTCTATGATGCGATGTCGCACACCGAGATTTGCCGCCAGGTCACGCGCGTCATTCAGACTGTGATCCGATGAGTAGCGCGTGGGCATCGACACGACAAGCAACTGCTCGCGCCCGAGCGCTTCGGCGGCCAGACACGCCGTGAGGGCTGAGTCGATCCCCCCCGACACGCCAAGGACCGCCTTCGAGAATCCGCATTTCTGGACATAGTCGCGCAGCCCGAGGACGAGCGCCTTCCACACGTCTTCGGTCGTGCTCGCGCCAACGTCTCGCAGGATTGCCATCTTGCCGGGCATCGCCGACGGGGCCGCGAGCGCTGCATCGGGAACGTCGTAGACGAGAAAGTCCTCCTCGAAGTCGCGCGCGCGCAGCACGACCTGGCCGGATGGATCGATCCCGAGCGAATGTCCGTCGAAGACCAGCTCGTCGTTGCCGCCGACCTGGTTCACATAGAAGAAGTACCGACCGTGCTGGCGGGCTTCGTGGCGCACGAGACGCCGACGTACCTCCGCCTTGCGCAGGTCGAAAGGACTGGACGACAGGTTGATGAAAATCTGCGCGCCCTGATCAGCCAGTTCGTCGACCGGCTCACGATGGTACAGCCGCCGCGGCCACACTTCAGGATCGTTCCAGACGTCCTCGCAGATGTGGACGCCAAGCCGGACACCGCGAAACTCGATGGGCGCCACGAGGCGCGCGGGTTCGAAGTAGCGGTCTTCGTCGAAGACGTCGTAGGTTGGCAGCAGGCACTTGTGTCGCCGCTCGATCACACGTCCCTGATGACAGAGGGCCGCTGCGTTGTACAGCTCCTTGCCGTCAGCGTCCTGGTTGCGATCGACAAATCCCACGAGGATGCCCAGCCGATCGTCGGACAGCCGGGCCAGCCGATTCACGAGATCCAGGTTGGCATCCACGAACCCAGTGCGGTACAGCAGGTCGCGCGGCGGGTAGCCTGTGGCCGCCAACTCCGAAAACGCGACCAGATCGGCGCGTTCGGCACGCGCGTTGGCGATCGCCTCGCGCATTCGCGCCAAGTTCGCGTCGAAGGCACCCACCGTAAAGTTGAGCTGAGCGAGCGCAATGCGCATATCAGTGATCGCTGGCCAGTGGTCGGCAGCCTGTCACCTCTATCTTACTGGACTGCGCACCAGCGACCGGACGCCGGACCTGAAGGTCCGGCCTACGTACTGGCGGACCATCGGACCTGAAGGTCCAGCGTACGTCCTACTGACCACTGACCACTACCCACTGCCTTATGGCCACTGGCCACGGTCCTTAAGGAGCTGCTCGATATCCTCGAGCAAGGGGACGCCATCGAGCGCGCCCAGACGGGTGCAGCTGACAGCCGCGGCAGCAGCCGCAAACTTCAGGATCGCAGGCAACGGCCAGCCGGACCGTAGCCCGTAGATGTATCCGCCGCGGAACACGTCGCCGGCACCGGTGGTATCGCGGACGTCCACGGCGAACGCCGGCTGATGATGCAGCGCGTCGCCCTCGAGCGCCATTGCCCCACGCTCGCCAAGGGTGACGCATAAGACCCCGGGGTGTCTCCGCCTGAGCTTCCTGAGCGCACTCTCGACGTCCGACACCCCCGTGAGAAGCGATGGCATCTCCTCGGCAAAAATCGGAACCGTGACAGCGGCCAGCAGTTCGTCGGTGCGGTCCGATGCATGGTCGATGTCGCTCGTGACCACCGCACCGGCGTCGCGGGCGACCCGGGCCGCGTAAATTGCCGCCCCAACGTCCACATCGTCTACGTGAACGATGTGGGCGCCGGCAAGCACATCGGCCGGAATTTCTTCGGTGCGGAGCGTGAGTCGCGGATCGCGGTCGGACAAGACGACCCGCGATCCGCTCTCGGGATGGATAAGGATTGTTGCCGTTTGCGAAGACGCATCGTGTTCGACCAGGTACGTCACGTCGATGCCACGACGTTCCAGCGCATGCCGAACACGGCGACCATCCTCGTCTCGACCGATGACACCAACGTATTTCGTGGTCAGTCCAAGCGCACGACAGGTTCCCATCGTGGTGGCGGTTTGGCCGCCGCACCGCACGCTCTGCGCGCGTAGCGTGATCTTGGCCGACGTCAAAAGAGGTGAAGGGCGATCGGGAAGCACCAGCACGTGGTCGACGGAGTTGGATCCCACGCCCATCACGTCAAACGATTTTCGCGTCACGGCGAGAGTATAGAGCTGGACGCGGATCGTCGCCGATTACGCGGATCGGAGCGAGAGTCGCCAACGAGCGAGGGAACAGGGCTTTTCGGCAGAAAGGGCGACCAGCCGCGGAAGGGCGAGCGAGTTATCCGCGTTGCAGCCGCCCGAGAACCGATTCATAGATCGCGCGCACGGAGTCGGTCTCCTGCTGGTAAGCCTCGCGGAGGCTCTGTTCGGGCGGATCGGCCAGCTGCAACCGGCGCCCCAGGCCGTCGAGCCGTTCGGGCTCGTCCGGCACTGCGCTCAAATTCGTATCGGCATCGATCCGCGCAAAGGTCTCCAGGCTTCGAAGGAAGCCGTACGCACGCTGCAGCTGTGCAGCTTCTGCGCCGCTGATAAAAGGCGAATCGGGAAGCTGTTCGAGCAACTGGCGGGTGCCCGCAATTCTGAACTCCGGCCGCGAGCTTCCCTCCCGAATCTGAATCATCTGCAGCATGAAGTCGATATCGGCGAGACCACCGCGGCCGATCTTGAACTCCAGTTGCCGGCCGGACTTGCTTCCGAGCTCACGCTCCATCCGGCGTCGAATGTCCTTCATGTACTTGGGCACACGCGAATCCCACGGGCCATAGACAAATGCCTGCACGGCCGCCACAACCTCACGCCCCAGCGCCTGGGAGCCGGCAAGGATTCGACCCCGCGTCCACGCAAGGCGCTCCCAAATCTCGGCGCGTGACGAGAGGTAGCGCAGGAAGTTCTCGAAGGGCATGGCGAGAGGCCCCTTCTTGCCCTCCGGCCGCAAGCGCGTGTCGATGTGATACGCCACGCCTTCATCGGTTGGCTCTTCGAGCGATCGTTCAAAATCCTCGACAAACCGCTGCAGACCGAGAAAGGTGCGCCCATCAGCTGGATCACCCCGATAGATCACCACCAGGTCGAGATCGGAGTGTATGGTCAGCTCGCGCCCGCCCAGCTTGCCGAGCGCCACAATCACCCACTCGGAACCACTGCGATCAGGTGAGGCCGACCACGCCGCCGCATGCTCGACGCACACGTCGGCCAACAGCGACAGCCGCTGCTGCAGATCGGTTAGCGACCCGTCGCTGACGGCTTCGACGAGAATCTTGAACTCTTCAATGGCTTTGAAACGTCGGATCTGATTGCGACGGTCATCAGGATGGACGTTTGCCAGCGCCAATTCGTATCGCGACCGCAACTGATCGAGGCTGGGGAGCGTGTAGAGCAGCGAGTCGAGCAGTTCCGGATAGCGGATGAGGCGGGAGGCAGGAAGAGTGCCCAGGTCCAACGTCGAAATCAGTAGATGCCGCAGGGCATCGTTCTCGAGCAACGTCCGGTAGAAGGAGGCCGCGGCCCCGGTTCGCTCGGTCACCTGCTCGAGCCGAATCAGCACCTGGTCCGGACGGGCGCATTGTCCCAGTCGGTCCAGCACGGCTGCCAGCAGGTTTGCCAGAACATTGCGCGCGGTCGAACGCGACGGCGCGAGCGAGGTTGCCTGGTCGAGCGCACGAATGACGTCCAAGGCCGTGGTCGGGTCGGCGAGGTGGTAGCCGCGCAGGAACTCGACCGCTTCCGATGGCGACGCCTCCCCTGCAAGAACCCGGAAAATCTCGCGACTCTCGAAGTCGAACGTACCGGCACGGCGCTCGAACACGAGTCCATAGATCTCGTGCACGCGGTCTCGGTGAACCTTCAGCTCCGCCTGCAGGTCTTCGGCACGGGCAAAACCCAGGCGTCGGGCAGAAATCTCCAGTTCCTGCTCGCCACGTGCCAGCGTATGCGTCTGTTGTTGGTGGACAATCTGCAACCGATGCTCGACCGTCCGCAGCAACACGTAGGCGCGAGACAGATCGTCCCTGATTTGTTCACCAATGAGTCCCGCGGCCAGAAGCGCCCGCAGCGCGGTCAGCGTGTTTGCTTCGCGCACCCCGGGGTATTCGGCACCATAGGTCAGCTGCAGGGCCTGCGTGAACAGTTCAATCTCGCGAATCCCCCCGCGACCGACCTTGACATCCCGATCCACGTCGCTATGGGACTTCTCCGCACGCTCCTTGTAACGGAAGATTTCCTCCAGCGCCGCGTGGTCCAGGTACTTTCGGTACACGAATGGCTGCACGAGCTCGATGAACCGTTGCCCGAGTGCGCGATCGCCGGCCATCGAACGTGCTTTGATGAGCGCGAACCGTTCGAACGTTTCCCCCCAGGTGTCGTAGTACTGGACGTGCTCCTGCAACGAGTACGCGATGTTCCCGCGCCTGCCCATCGGCCGCAGCCGCAGATCGACGCGGTAGAAGTTGCCTTCGTCCGTGAATTCCGTCATCGCGCTGAACAGCGCGCGCCCCAGCTTCTGAAAGACCCGGTGCGCGTTCTGATCCCCTTCATCGTGGGGCTCGTACACGAAGATGAGATCGATGTCCGAGCTGTAGTTCAGCTCGCGCCCGCCCAGCTTCCCCATGCCCAGCACCACGAACGATCCCGGGCGTCGATCGAGGCCTGCAGCGGCAAGGACGCTTCGCTCCACGACGCGCAGCACTTGCTCGGTCATCACGTCGGCAAGGTCCGAGAGCTGCTCGGTCGCCGACTCGAGCGTTTCCCGCCCGAGGATGTCACGGGCCGCAATGCGCAGCAGCTCGCGACGCTTGAAGCGTTTCAGGGAATCGAGATGGCCGCTTTCGTCCTGTTCCCGTGCAATCAGCTCGTCCACCTCCTCGAGCAAATCGTCGGCTTCAGGGGGGCTCCGATCGATCTGGCTGACCAGCCAGTGCAAGTACTCTGGATTGCGAATGAGAATCTCACCCAGGAAGGGAGAGGTACCGAGCACTTCAATCAATAGACCAAGGGCCCGCGGATCGTCGATGAGGTACCGCAGAAACATCGCCTTCGGATAGCGGGTGGCGAGATAGCGCGAAAACCCCACAAGAGCCGCGTCGGGATCGGGCGCGCGTCGCAACGTATCGAGGAGCGACTCAGCAAGCCCAGCCAGAACTTCGCGCGTAGGAGGCTCCTCGGCCAAGGCCTGCAGGTGCTCATCAGCCGCAGCCGGGTCGCGAAACCCGAATGTCTGCAGGTAGGTGCGGGCCTGCTCCTCGGTCAGGTCCGGGGAGAGGAAAAGATCTGAGGGAGAGATCACAGCCGTTCGGATCGTTCGGATCGTTCGGATCGTTCGGGGCGTTCGGATCGTTCGGGACGTTCGGATCGTTCGGGCGTTCGGATCGTTCGGGCGTTCGAAGCAATTTATCGGCGCCTCAATTGACCCGCGCGAGTCACGCAGGTGCACGCAACTGCATCGTCGACGAC
>DATBJG010000085.1:0-5298 GCA_036556585.1 Vicinamibacterales bacterium | reverse complement strand
TTTCTAATCGTCTCTATGTCGTGGGATCCGTTGTGTCCAGTCCGACGCACGTCGTGTCGTTATGGTTCGTCTTCGTGGCCTTCGGGTCGTCGTGGTTTCTAATCGTCTCTATGTCGTGGGATCCGTTGTGTCCAGTCCGACGCACGTCGTGTCGTTGTGGTTCGTCTTCGTGGCCTTCGGGTCGTCGTGGTTCTAGCGTCCTTCCGTCCTTCGTGTTTGTGTCCGTCGTGGCTTCGGTCTCGACTACTTCTTCTCGTCCTCGACAATTGCCTGATACGCCAGTTGCTTGAACGTGCCTGCCTTGGTCAAATCGAGCAGCGTTTGAATCATCATCACGCCGGTCAGCTTTTCCTGTGGATCGATCCAGAAACTGGTACCGGCGGCACCGCCCCAGTTGTATTCGCCTTTCGACACGATCGACGCGGTCTCCGCAGGCCCGCGGTTCACCGCGAATGTCAGGCCGAACCCGTACCCCCGCGGCGGGAGGAAATCATTCGCCCGTCGCATGTTGCCGAGGACGTCGGTTCGCATCAGATCGACCGTCCTCGGGCTGAGAATTCTCACGCCGTCGAGCTCGCCGCCGTTCACCAGCATCTGTACAAAGCGTGCGTAGTCCATGGCCGTCGACATCAGTCCGGCTCCGCCCAGCAACAGGATGGGCTTTTTCCGAGCGCCTTCCTGCATCGCTTCCGGCGCCCGCGTAATGGTGCCGTCTGGTGTCAAGGTGTACATCGTGACGAGGCGATTCCACTTCGGCTCGGGCACATAGAATGACGTGTCCTCCATACGCAGCGGTTTCAGGATTCGGTCGGAGTAGAACTGATCCAGTGACTGGCCCGAGACCACCTCCACGAGCCGGCCCAGGACATCCATTGAGTACGAGTAGTCCCAGGTCGTGCCAGGCTGGTGCACGAGCGGAGCCTGAGCCAGTCGTTTGACGAACTCTGACAACGGAAAGTCAGCACCCCACACCAGGTTCAGTTGCATTCGCTGGTAGACCGACTCTCCCTTTTCGTCGCGTGGACCGTCGTAGTTGAATCCTGAGGTGTGCCGCAGGAGATCGAGGATCGTGATTTGGCGCTCGGCCGGAACGGTGTGCGACAAGAACCGCTTGCCGGTCGGATCCGTTTTTTCGACCGCGACCTTCATCGTTGTGAATTCAGGCAGATACCTCGACACCGGGTCTGTCAGCGAGAAGCGCCCCTCTTCGTACAGAATCATCACGGCAACACCGGTGACCGCCTTGGTCATCGAATAGATGCGAAAGATGGCGTCCCTGGTCATCGGCTTGCCGGCCTCTTTATCTGCCATCCCGTAGGTTTCGAAATACGCAATCTTCCCGCGCCGGGCAATGAGGCCGATGCCCCCGGATAACCGGTTTTCCGCAATCTCCTTTTCCATCCTCACCCTGATCCGGTCGAGCCGGTCCTTGGCGAAACCCACCTCGGCAGGGGCCAGTTGCGGAAGAACCTGCTGCGCCTGCACCACGGAGAAAAGCGCCAGCAGAGCGACGCAGAGGCGGACGAACGTCTTCATGAAGTCTCCATTTTCGATGTTGCGCGCGAAGGCCGGCGATCGTACCACACAAAACTGGAAGCAGCCTTTGCGGATCACAGGGTCGCGGATTAGCGCGAATCATCGTGGCTGGGGCCGTATGGAGTCCACGTCTCGCGCACTCCACCAGACAATCCGCGTGAATCCGCGCAGATCCGCGTCCCGTGAAGCCGTGCGGTGGCAGCTGGATCCGCGCGACCCGACACCGCCCCCAACGGAAAGCTGACATTCGAGCGCCGAACGCTGTATATTTCTTCGTCGATTCGAATGCCGCTTCTTCATCTCGCACTCAGGAGGTAGAGCCCATGCACGTCCGTCAGTATCGCGTCGCGCTGTTGTCGGCATGTCTGCCGATCGCGGTCGCGATCTCGAGTTGCTCTCAACCGCCCGCCAGCCAGACCGAGACCCCGGCACCGGCGGCGGCCCCGGCTGCGGCGCCGGCACAGGACCCGGTCGAGCGCGGCAGGGTGCTTGTGACCGTCGGGGGGTGTCACGACTGTCACACCCCGAAGAAGGTCGGTCCCGGGGGACCCGAGCCCGACATGAGCAGAGCCCTGTCCGGGCATCCGGAAGACACCAAAATTACCGAAGGCTTTCCTCAACCCAAAGGCAGCCCGTACACGATCCACACGATCGATCACCTCACCGCCTGGAGCGGTGCATGGGGCGTCTCGTTTGCTGCGAACCTGACACCGGATCCCGATACGGGCATGGGAATGCCCGAACGGATGTTCCTCAGCGCCATGAAGTCGGGAGCACACCTCGGGACGTCGCGGCCAATTCTGCCGCCGATGCCGTGGCAGATGTACGCGCAGCTGAGCGAGGACGACCTGAAGGCGATTTACGCGTACCTGAAGTCGATACCTCCTATCAAGAATCAGGTCCCGAATCCGATTCCACCACCGGCAGCGAAGTAGCTGTAAGGCCCGGCCTGCACGGCCGGGCCCTTACAAATTTGGCGAGTTCTGATTTTGAGATTCGTGAATCGTTTGACGACTGGCGAATTGTGATTGAAGATCTGCTGGTGTTCGCCGATCTCAAGATCACCCGATAATTCACCAATCAGAACTCGTCATTCACCAACGAATCACCACTCGCGAATCACGAATCAGTAATCCTCAGTGTCCTGAACCTTTCACTACCAGCAACGGATCCGCCACGGGCAGCATCGGCACGCGCTGCAGGAACGCGGTGTAACACAACGCAAAAAGCGCAGCCGTACCAACGGTCATCAGGATCTCAATCGGTCCGATGGGGAGATGGTCGCCTTTCCACAGTGATGGACCCACCAGAATAAACCGTTCGAGCCACATGCCGACCAGCGCTGTGGTCGCAACGACCGACAGGCCCAACGCGTGATGTTTGAGCTCGCGGCTCAGCAACATCAGAAATGGGATGACAAAGGCAGTACCGAGGACAACCCAAGCCAGAGGAGCCCACGGTGCATCGACCGTCCGATGCGCCACAAAGGCCGTTTCCTCGGGCAGGTCGCCGTACCAAATCACCAGATACTGCGACCAGAACAGATACGCCCAGAGCATGCAGAATCCGAGCAGAAGCCGCCCCAGGTCGTACAGCTGCGAGCGACCGACGTATCCTTGCATCTCCGGTCGCGATCCGATCCAGACGGTCGCGAGCGCCAGGAATGCGACGCCAACGTAGAGATTGCCCACGAAAAAATAGCCCCCTGCCAGCGTGCTGTACCAGTGCGGATCAAGCGACATGATGAAATCGAACGCCTGGAGCGACAGCACACAGCAATAGGTGATGAGCAGCGCCGGCGCCAGCCGTCCCTGACGCCGCTGGCTCAACTGCCGTTCGGCGTCCAGACCGAGCCATTTACCAGAGAGAGGCACGAGACCCGGCCAGCCTGGCTGCCCTCCCTCGCGAAGCTGACCCACGTCTGGCCGAATCGAGGCGGAGACGTACGCAATGCTGACGACGCTCAGCAGTAGAAAGCCGAGGGCTTGTCGAACGATGAACGCTGGCGCGTTGAGCCAGGCCTGCCTATGTGTGTTCGGTTCGTGCATCCAAGGGGCCCAGACCGAAACCCCGACGAGCAACACAATCAGCATGGCAGTCGAAACAGGCAGGAACGCGATGGTTGCCTCTGCGATACGCTTGATCGGTCGCGCCCATCTGGCCGACGTGGCGTGAAACATGGCCGAAAACGCCACGCCCGCATGCCCGAGGCCGGACCAGAAAAGAAAATTGACGAGCAGCGCGTTCCAGGCCCGCGTCCCATCGATTGCCACACCACCGCCGAACGCCATGGCACCCATGAGACCTGCGAGGAACAGAATGAGCCGTCCCCGTGGCGTCAATAGGGGCGTACCAGACATTGGCGCGTCTTCCTTTCTGCAATCCTGCAATCCTGCAATTCTGCAATTCTCAACGCAAGCTCCTGATGAAACGCACAACCGCCCAACGTTCCTGCGCGCTGAGAGATTCCGCGTAGCCAGGCATGTTGAATCCGCCTTCGCGAATCACGCTGTAGAGCAGCCCGTCCGGATAAGCCTGAATCTCGGCAATTGACAGGTCCGGGACCTTCATGAAGTACTTGCCCACCCGACCACCACCTCGACCATCACGCCCATGGCAGACGGCGCAATACGTCTCGAAGAGCGTGCGTCCCTGTGCCACAACCGCCGGGGTCGGTTCAACGGGGTTCGTGAGGAGTTCCTCTGCATCCACACGATCGAGAATGCGGGGATGGCCAACGGCCAGGGTGTTAGGAGGCGGAACAGTCGCCTCGGTCTGAGGCATGATCGCACGGCTGTGCACCATGTCTTGCGACCATGGCATCGCCCAGAGTGCGGCGACAGCACCAACAAGGAAGACCGACACAATCAGCCCGCGTCTCATCGTGTTCCCTCCCCGACGCGCACCTCTTCAACATCGGCTTGCGTGAGATGCGCACGCGCGGCCTCAGCACGTTCAGCGGCACAGGTCACCAGGACGCCCCATCGATCCTGGCTGAATCTTGCGTCGTACGGCGCCTGACGCAGCCGGGGCAGGCCGCTTGAGAGCAGGAACCCGGCCACCGTCATCAGGGCCGCAAACAAAATCGTCAGCTCAAATGCAATCACCACAAACGGTGGCAACGACACGATGGCCTTTCCGCCGGTGATGAGCGGCCAGTCAAGCACCGTATAGATTGGAAACGCAAACCCCAGAGCGCATCCAAGGATCCCGCCTGCAAGGGTGAACGCACGCACCGGGCTCTTGCCAGGCCCAAGGGCGGCATCGAGGTTATGGTCAAATGCCGGCGCGTACGTCGTGACACGGGCGAACCCGTCGGTGCGCAACCGACGAGCGGCGTCGGCCGCCTTGCCGGCCGCATCGAACACGCCAAGCACGTGAACATTCATAAGCGAAACCTCAACCCTCAAGGCTGATAGCTGACGGCTGGTGGCCCATCCGGGCTCGAGACTTCCTTCATTTCCGTCATGGAAATCCCCGGGAAATTCTTGATGAAGAGCAAAAACAGCAGGAAGAACCAGGCGAAGGCGCCGGCGGTGATGGCACCTTCCACCCAGGTCGGCCGATACACCCCCACCCATGCCGCCGGGTCGAAGCTGTGCGCGAGCGAGCTGACGATGATGACGAATCGCTCGAGCCACATGCCAATGTTGACGAGAAGCGAGATGACAAAGAGCGCCCGCAGATTCGTTCGGACCCGCTTCCAGAAAAGCGACAACGGCACAAGACAATTGCAAAGAACCATCACCCAGAAGAACGGGG
>DATBJG010000084.1:0-4104 GCA_036556585.1 Vicinamibacterales bacterium | reverse complement strand
GAGCCACAGACCGCAGTCCGGACCAGGGCCAGTCCACGGAACAGTTCCTGTGGTGGGATTCGCTGCGGTTTCTGTCGCCGGCATCGATCGCGCCCGAAAAGCCGATCGAAGGGGAATTCGGATCGGCTCTGGCGCGCGCTGTTGAACAAGTACGGAGCAATCCCGAGCGCCTTGCGGCCGCCATTCCAATCCGGGCGTACGAGATGGGGGAACGTCTCAGAGCCCAGGGCTTTGACGGCGGTGATCCCGCAGCGCTACTGGGACAGGCCGAGCAGCTCGTGGCGCGACTTCTGGCCGACGAGGGGGCCGAGCAGTGATTCGAGGCTGGGACATCGAGCGATTTGGCAGCCTGCAGAAGTATCAAGTACGGAACCTGCCATCAGGACTCGTCATCGTGTTCGGCCCGAACGGGTCCGGCAAGAGCACGCTTCGATCGTTCTTGTCCGGAATGCTGTTTGGGTTCGGTCACTCACAACCTGCCGGCCTCGCCGAGCGTCGATACGATCGAACTGAGGGTGGACGCCTCGTTTGTGCCGGTCCCGGCGGCGAGGTGACGCTCGAACGGCGTGCGTGGAATCGCTTTGCCCTGCATCTCAACGGTGAGGCTGCCACGCAGCGCGAGCTTGAAGAACTGTGCGGTCTCCCGGACCTCGGGTCGTACCGGTCGATCTTTGTGATCGAGCCTGGAGAGCTGAATTCGTTTGAGCCCCTTGCCGGCACCGGGTTGGCCTCGCGGCTGCTGACCGCTGCCGAAACAGAGGGTGAGCAGGTCGAGCGGCGGGCCAGACGGCGACTCTGGCGCCAAGCGGCAAAGATGCTGCGGTCGGAAGATGGACGCGGCATCGGCGACGCGCTCGACGAGCTTGAAGCGCTCGACAAGCGGCTTGAAGAGACCCGCCAGGCGTCGAACGCGCATGGAGAGCTCGAGCGTCAGCTGCGGTCCTACAGAGCATCGGTTGCGGATCTGCAGGGCCGTGTCGCACGCTTTCGGGCGGAGCAGACCACCTACGAGACGCTGCTCGAACTGTGGCCCGCATGGCGTGACGGATCTCAACTTCAGGGAGAGCTCGACCAGATTTCGCTGCCAGCCGGGTTCCCCGCTAACGCCGCCGAGCAGTTCCACCAGTTGCGTAACGAGATTTCCGACGCCCAGTACAGACTGAACGAGACGCTCGCCCAGGAGACGGCTCTGGCTCGTCAGCTGGATGAAATGCCACCGGAGCGTCCCCTCGAGGTTCAAGGCGAGGTGGAAACGCTCTATCGAGAAATTCCGGATCAGCTGGCGCTTCTGCGGACGTGCAAGCAGGTCGATGCGGAAATTGCAGAGGCCGAAAAAGCCCAGCTCGACGCGCTCGGCGAACTGCCCGGCGTGGTGGCCCAGTCAATCGATTCGACAGACGTCAACGAGCTCACGCGGCAGATAGGCGCCTGGCGGGCAAAGATTGCCGATGCCTTCGATCGGCGTCGACGCGGGGTCAAGGCCTGGCTCAAGGTGCGTCGCCGGCGCGTGGCGTTTGAACGCAGCCGGGAGGTCGTGTCGGCGCTGGTCGTCCGCTACGAACCGTTGTCGGATGCCGCGATTCAGGAAACCGAGCGGCTGCTTCGCAAGGTGCGCGATGGGGTGAACGCTCTGGCGCTGGAGCAACGCCGCACGGCGGAGCTCGAGCAGACAGTGGCCCAGTATGCAAAGGCGCTCCGGCAGCCGAAAGAGCGCGTACGGGTGCCCCCGGCGTGGATGCCGCTTCTCGGCTGGTGTCTCACGCTGCTTGGCGGCGCGGGATGGGCCCATACGGCCATGCTGGGCGGCTTCGGAGTGCCTCCCGTGGTGCTGGTGCTCCTCACGGCAGCCAGCTTCGTCGGGGCGGAAGGCAGCCGGTACCTCCGGCATCGGGCATCGGCGTTGAACAAGCTGCGCACGCGCGAAGCCAGCTCGAACCGTCACGGCTACGACACGGCGGCGCGCAACCTGATCGATCATCAGAAGCACTCAGCCCGACTGGAGTTTGCGCTGGGAGTCGATGCGGCCAGGCTCGGCCTGCCCGTGCTTCCAACCCCACGCGATCTCGAGCTTCGCGAGACGGCATGGATTGAGGACAAAGCGGGTCGCCGCCGCTGGGAACGTGCGGCGCGCGCGCTCCGTAACATCGACGCCAAACTTGCGGAGATGGATCTGCTCGAAACGCGTCGCCGGTCAGAATTCTCGGAAGCTCGAAAGGTTTCGCGCGACTCGTTGGTGCAGTGGAAGCAGTGGCAGGAACAGCTGGGCCTGCAGGGACTGTCACGCCTTGAGGATGCGCAGCAGTTTGTCGATCGTGTTCGGGCGGCCCAGGATCGTGCGCGCGCCATTCAGCACCAGCGTGCCCAGCGCGCGTCGCTCGACGATACCGTCGATCACTGGGAATCGCGTGTCCATACCTGCCTCATCGTTGCGGAGGACGAAGAAGGCTCCCTGATGCGTGGGGAACCTCTGATTGGGGCGCTCACGAGACTTCACGACCGCTGTCTTCGGGACGAGCAAGCCCGCATCGCGCGGGTGAAGCTGGTCGAACAGCTGGCCGAATTCCGCGAACGCGTGCGAATCAGCAGGAGCCGTGTCGAGTCGGGTGCGGCCGCGCTGCAGGGATTCTTCGACCGGGTTGGCGCGCCAAGCGAAGCGGCCTTTCAAGCAATGGTTGTCGCGCAGGGACGTCGGGAGATTCTGACTCAGAACGTCCAGCTTGCCGAAGCCCGACTGACCGAGCGCCTGCAGCGGTCGGCGGATCCCCACGCGCTGCAACAGCTGCTGGCGACGGGGCATCCCGACGAGTGGCGGGAAGGGCTGGCGGGGGTTCGAGAGCTCCTGCGGCGGCTGGACGAGGAGCAGGTTGACGTGTTGTGCGAACAACACAAAGCCGAAACGGCGGCCCGTGATGCGTACGACGGGGCGCGCGAACTGCCGCTTCTGGAGACACGGCACGCGGCGCTGCGAGCAGAGCTGCAGGCCAAAGTCGCAACGTGGAAGACCTTCGTCGTGGCCGAAGCCCTTCTCACGCTGGCGTTGTACGAACACCGCACCGATCATCAGCCCGCAGTGCTGGCGCAGGCATCACGTTACTATTCCGCCGTCACCAATTCGCCCCCGCAGCAAGTGGTGCAGGCGAGCGGCAGGACCCCAATCACCGTGCGCGATGGGAGCGCACGGATGCGACCCGTCGACGAGCTGGGCGCCGTCTCGCGCGAACAGCTGTATCTCTCCCTCCGGCTCGGAGCCATCACGGAGCTGCAGATGTCCGGCTCACGTCTTCCGATCCTGCTCGGTGACGTCTTCAACACCCTCGACCCGAACCGTGCGCGAGCGACGGCCGAAGTGCTGGCGGAGATGGCAGGACGCGGCCAGATCTTCCTTTTCACCTGCCGGCCCGAAACGCGGGACCTGCTCCGGCGGATCGATTCAGGCGCCCTGATGCTGGAAATGGGGGGCCGCGAGCCGCGTCGCGAGTTTGGGGTGGTGAATCAGTAATCAGTGATCAGTAGTCAGTTATCAGTAATCAGTGATCGGTTTTCAGCTATTTCAGAAAACTGAAAACTGACAACTGAAAACTTCTGATCAGCTGGCCCTGGAAACGTTCTGCGCTTCCCGCCGTGATTTCAGCGCGGCGGTTCGGAACTCCCAGAACGGCACCTGACAGTGATGCTTGCGGAGGAAGGTGAGGAAGCGCCGGTAGTCCTGGTCGTCCATGTTGAACAGATTGACCAGGAGCTTGTAGTTGCCTCGCGTCTGACGCAGTCCCTTCTGAACGACCTGCCTCAGGTGATCTCGCGTGAGATCCCTGCGAATGAAAATCGGATACACCGCCGACCAGAACGACTCACCGTCGACGACCATCTTGTCGAAGAGCTGATCGGCGACCGGGCTTGGCTGCGCTAGTACCGCCGTCGTGCCGATTGACACCTTCTGTTCCGCCGCTCCAAGCGCGGGGGGCAGGTCGTTGACCGTGACGAGCTTGCCTCCACGCCGGACGACCAGCTGTTCGGAGACGTTCTTCAATTCGCGGACGTTTCCCGGCCACGCATATCCGATGAGCCGTTCGACTGTGCCCGGTGCGAGTTCCGGCTTCGGCACTC
>DATBJG010000083.1:0-18288 GCA_036556585.1 Vicinamibacterales bacterium | reverse complement strand
GAAGATCGAATGGCAGTAGCGAAACGGGAAGATCGGTGATTGTCGGCAACACGTTCCCCATCCGGCCAAACTCGCCGATCGCCTGAATGCCCGGTACAAGGTCAACCGAGACCCGTCCGCCGAAGTCGAACGGCAGTGCCGAGCCGTCAACGGAGGAAAACTGGTTGAGGGACAGCCCGCCGAACCCGTCAATTGATCCCTGCGCTGAAGAACTTCGTGGTGTGAGAAGAATCAGAACAAGGCAGACAAGTAGCGTGTATGAAGCACGCATGGTGGCTTTCCAATCTCGAGGCAGGCAGATCAATGCGAGGCAAACTCGGTACCATCGGGACCCCGAGTCATCTGGGCAGAAACCGCCCTGTATCCTCAGATCTTTGAGGCCTCGCTGTCGTCTCACGAGGACGAGCGCCACCCGGAATGTTCTGAAGAGGAATCACGCGTATAGTGGGCGTATCAACCCTCAGCGGAGGCGCTATGAAGCCCAGACAGCTGATCCATGGTCTTTTGTTGCTCTCGGGAATCCTCGTGGCGGCGTCCGCGCAGTCGGCCCAGACCGCCAAGCCACGTACGCCTTCGCAGGTTCTGCTGGGTTCCATCGCATCGGTCGAGCGTGAATTGACTGGCGTGGCAACCGAGATGCCCGAAGACAAATATCAGTTTGCGCCAACCGCTGGAGCATTCCGAGGCGTCCGCAATTTTGCCGAGCAGGTGAAGCACGCGGCGGCTGTTCACCACCTGGTGGCGGCGACCATTCTAGGCGAGCCTGTCACGTCCGACATGGCCGATGAGCGCGGCCCCGACTCCGTCAAAACGAAAGCTGACGTCCTTAAGTACTTGAGTGACTCGTTTGCCCAGCTGAAGAAGGCCGCCTCGACAATCGACGAGAAGAACGCGTTTGCCGCGATGAAGATTGATGCGGGGTCGGTGTCCGATACACGTATGGGACTGATGCTGGTTGCCTTGACGCATGCGTCAAATCATTACGGTCAGATCGTGGAATACCTCCGGATGAACGGGCACGTACCGCCGGGTTAGATCCGCACGACGACGCCCGATGCCGGCCGCCTGGTGGCGTGACTGACCGCGGCGGCGTACAGGCCAACCTGTCGGTCCGCCCGCGTGTCGCCACGAAGTTCTTCGTCGGTCTTGAAATCGAGCACGAACCAGCCCGTATCGTCCTCGAACGCAAGATCGATGACTCCCTCGATCAGCGTGTGCCCGTCACGCCAGGCAATCGGCACTTCACGTCGGCACCGATGTGTTCTTGTGGCCTCGAAGGCGCGTTGCAGGAGTGGATGAACCAAGACCTCCTGCACAACCCGTGTGGCGGCCTCCACCTCGGCAGCGGTCGCACCCAGAATGTGTGCCTGCGCCACCGTGAGCCGTGCAATGGCGTCAAGTTCGGCATCGAGTGGAATGGTCGCCAGCACGCCGTGAACCAGCGCACCGAAGCGTGGCCCGCTCGGCCGATCGGCCACGCGCGGAAGCTCAACGAGCTCGACAGGCGGCAGGCTCGAATCCGGTGTGGGTGCATCCGGCCTCTGCACCCACTGCGTGACGGTGGAGGCGGCAATCGACGGTTTTGCCCCGGCATCCGTCGCGGCATCTCGCCGCTCCCGCCACGCCCGGTACGCATTCAATCCGTCCTGGACGGTTCCCGGAGCGACCTCTCGCACGATCAGCTCGGACCGCCTGATTCCCACCGGCGCTTCCGCGTCGAGATTCAACACGCGGGGGTCCCACCAGACAATGCCCTGGTGTGAACCGAGAATGTGCAGTCCAGGCGACACCGTACTCATCAATGCAGGATCGCCGTTCGGTCGGAACAGGACCGAATCCTTCGACGGGAATTCGGGGCAGCCCGGCGCGGGGACCTGCGTGCGTCTATCTTCGAGCAACGGGTACACCGCGCGATTCATGGGTTCGATCCACCCTTCGCGCTCTTGGTCGCCCACCGCGGGAATTACCAGCAGGTCGCGGGCTCGTGTGGCAGCCACGTACGCGACGCGAACTCCTTCCGCTCGGTCTCGCTGGAGTTCATCGGCCTCATGCTGAACCAGATCGAGTGGGGAACATCCCGCCAGCCGAATCGCGCAGACGCGCCGGACCGGGTCGATGTATCGGCTCGCAGCACCGGCCTGGAGCTTGGCAGTCATGTCCGCAAGGATAACGACGGGGAATTCCAGTCCCTTGGCTTTGTGAACGGTCATCAGCCGAACGCCATCGCTGCCTTCCTCGAGAATGGGGGCCTCGGCGGCCGTGCCATCGTCAGCCTGGTCTCGCAATTCGTCGATGAAGCCGCGGAACGAAATTCCCCCGTCCGCCTCGTATCGACGGGCGAGTTCAGCGACGTGAAGCACGTTGGCAAGCACCTGCTCCCCGCCGTGTTCGAGTGCGAAGCGAACGTGCGCGCGCGTGCTTCCGAGCAACGAGGAAATCGTCGTGGCCACCGGAACGTGGTTGCGAGAGCGGTGGAGCGCCTGGAGAAGACTCAGTGCTTCGACAATTGGGGTCAGGTGTGGCGGAACGTCCCTGGGAATTCGGAAGGGATGGAAACGGCCAGAGTCCTTTCGATATTCGAGCAACTCCTCATCCCCAAGAGCGAACAGGGTGCCGCGGAGGGTGGCAAAGACCGACAGTTCGTCGTCGGGCCATTCGATGGCCGCCAGCGCAGCACGCAGTGTTTCAATCTCGGCGCGATTGTGGAACGAGCGGCCCCCAACGAGAAGGTGCGGTATGCCTCGTGCCTCGAGCGCTTCGACGTAGGGTCGTGTGACGTCGGTTTCGTAGCTCACAAATCGCCGGAACAACAGGCAGATGTGTCGCGCCTGGATTGGAACGACGTGTTCGTCCGTCCGGCTGATGATTTCGCGCTCTGGCTCCTCGAACGGAAGCAACGGAGGGCCCGACGCCGTATACGAGGCAGCAGGTGCAGGCGGATCGGCAGTGTACCCGGCGGGATGGGCAACCGTCGGACGTTCAGTGACTGTCCATCCGCTTTCGCGAACCAGCCAGTCGACAAGGGCGCCGACGGCGCGCGGCAGCGATTCCTCTATTCTGGTGTTTGCCACCCGTTGAATGGCGTACGGCTTTGGAACCGGCAGCACGACAACCGACGGCTGGTCGGTTGCATCTGAGCGAAATGATTCGAGTTGGACATAGTTGGCTTGCAATGCGATCGGATCACCGTTCATCAGGGGTTCGAAGGCGGCATTCACAACCTGCTGGATGTTGGGTCGGGCCCTGAAGCTCGTCCGCAGCCTGACCCGTTTCGCCCCGGCGGCCTCGAGAATCTCGTAGACGTGCTGATAGATTCCGACGTCTGCTCGTCGGAATCGATAGATCGACTGTTTGGGATCTCCAACGATAAAGAGTTTGCCCGGGACCGGTCGAATCCGGGACCAGTCGCTGATGGAAGAGTCATCTGAACCGAGCAGCAGAAGAATCTCCGCCTGGAGTGGATCGGTGTCCTGAAACTCGTCGACGAAGATTCGCTTGAAGCGTTGCTGAAAGCTTTTGCGGACGCCTGCGTCGCGTTTGACGAGATCGCGCGCTTTCAAGAGCAAATCGAGAAAGTCCAACGCTCCAGCCCGAGCTTTCGCCTGCTCGTAGCTTTCAATGCAGCCTCGAAACTCCTCGTGCAGGTGTGCCGCCAGATCGGCATTCGCATCAGCTTCGAACCGGACGAGCGCCACCTGGAGCTCGTCACGCGCATGAGTGACGGTTTCACGCAAGACGTCGGGGCGGTAGAGTTTGCCCGTGCCTTTCCGAGCGCGCTGAAAGTCGCGATTGCGGCCGAGCCCGATGAGGGAGCCTTCCAGCCGGTTGTAGTCACGGTCGGTGACGCTCTCCGTCCGCTTGATTTCCTCGCTGAGTTGTCGGGCGGGCCGGGTGTCCAGAAAGAAGTTGTCGCGGGCGTAAGCCGGATCTCGCACCAGCTCGGCAAACTCGTGAAGATGTTCGACGAGAACATCGATGCGCTCGGTGCGATCGAACGGGGCGCGCTGCCACTCGCCCACGAAATCCCGCCACTGAATCAAATCCCACCCCGCATTGCGGAGCCGTGCGATCGGTCCATCGTCGCGATCCTGGCCCGGCTGGAATCCACCAAAACTGGGCCGTCGGAGTGAGCGCTGGAGGCCTTCGCGAGGACTGATGAGTTGCTGCTGAAACCAGCTGTGGAAGGCCGCGTCGTACATGCGCCCTGCCTGTGCCTCGGTGAGCACGTTGAACACCGGATCGACCTGGGCTTCGACAGGACGCTCACGGAGCAGATCGGCGCAGAAACCGTGGATCGTACTGACCTGTGCTTCTTCGAGTCGACGGAGGGCCTGGTCGAGCCGATGCTGTTCCAGGGATCCGGTCGTAACACTTCCGCGCGCCTCCTCGATCGCTTCGCGCAATCGAAGTTTGAGCTCCCCAGCGGCCTTCTCGGTGAAGGTCACGGCAACAATCTCAGTGACCTCGGCCCGTCCGGTCTCGATGACGCGCACGATTCGCCGCACGAGCTCGGTGGTCTTACCGGTACCAGCCGCGGCTTCGACAATCAGCGTATCGTCCAGCGCATTGGCAATGAGGCTGCGGTCGCGCTGGTCGGCAAGCCTCCGAGTCATGACCGGCTCCTGAGCTCGAGGAGGTCTTCAAGCCGGGTGTGTGGCTTGTAGCGGGTGCTGCGTTCCTGGTCAGGGCCACAGACCGGACGAAAATCGCAGAACACGCAGGCGTTTTCCGCTGGTGCCGGGGGGAGCGCTCCTTTTTCCACAGCACGGTCGACGATCTCGAGGACCTCGATGCCAATTCGTCGTGTGCGCTCGTTGATGGGAACTCGGTGATCCGTGAAGCCGCCAGCGGTCGTGCAGTAGGAGAATCGACCCCATTCAACCGTGCACCCGGTTGCTGTTTCGACCGCAAGGCTGTACAGCACCGGTTGAAGCTGGGTGCCGCCGCCGATCACCGAGTCGCGTGGGGAACGATTCCGTGAGGTTTTGTGATCGGTCACGCGCAGCACGCTCGTGCCCGGTTTGCGCTCGACGAGATCCACAGACCCTCTGAGGATGAACCGGCCGTCGATCGTGACGGGATCCGGACGGCTCTCGGGATCGTGACCGGGCTCCCCGGGAAGGCCGAAGGCAAACTCGAACAGCCAGGGTTCCCACTCCCGGCCGTGTGCCAGCTGCTCGACCCAGACCCGAAGGTCGGTGCGGATACTCGCGATCTCGTCCTGCCAGACGCGATCGACAGCCGGCGCCAGCCGCTCGTAGTACTCGGCGGCAATACGCTCCAGGGTTTTGTCGAGGATCCGCAGCACCTCATCGAGGTCATCCAGCGTGATGCCGAGATGTGCTGCCTGCAGGGCCCGGAAAAACTCGGCCTGCACCTGATGGAACAGGCTCCCCTTCGTGAGGGGATCCATCCGCTGAAGTGGTTCGGGCTCCTCGAGTGGAGCAAGGCGATACGCCGCTGAGAGGAAAAACCGATAGGGGCAGGCTGCGTACTGCTGAAGCGCCGACACTGAATACGGGCGCACACCAAGTCTCTGTCGTTCGAGAAACGAGCGTGTTGCATCCGTCACACGAACCAGACCGTCGTACTGAGACCAGCTCCGTTTCGCGCGGGCCCATCGCTCGGTCACCGACCGCCGCAGGCAATCGTTCAGCTGCAGCATGTATTGCGCGCGGCCTTTGACGTCACCGTCCTGGTACATCAACGCGCGGAGGACCGAGAGATCGTGTTCGAACTCATCGATCGCATCATCCGCTCGGATGGGCGCAGGCCAGGCGAGGCTCGCCTCGGCTTCCGTGGCAGCCTCGCGCTCCAGCGTCTGATGATCGGGAACGCGGCCGGTCACGGCGCGCATCACGTCGAGTGCATAGAATGATGGGACGCGCGCTCGGGCTTCAGACGACTCGATCCGCGGAAACGAGACGTACAGCCTGTCAGTTGCCGCACCTACCGCGAGGCGCAGGAGCAACCGTTCCAACTCCGCACGGTCATCCTGAACGACGAGGGCAGGCCCGATCTCCTCGCGGAGATCGTCCAACAGAAGCGGATCCTCACGCAGTTTGTGGGGGAACAACCGCTCGGCAAGGCCTGGGACAAAGACGATGCGAAATGAGCGACCACGTGCCTGATGCGGGCTGCCAACAAACACACGGCCGTAGCGATAGACGGGCGGATCGATTTCGAGCGAACGCAGGCGATCTGCAAGCACGTCGCGAACTTCGATGAGCGAAACCGGTCCGACAGTGCTCATCGGGCGCAGATCAGCGAGGATGCGCTGCACGTGCTCGGGGCGACGCAGGACACGAGGGGTCAAGCCTTCCAGCCGCTGGAGCCAGTCGCCCCAGGTTGCGCGGTCGGGCCAACTCGAGAGGATCTCGATGAGGGGCAGAGCAAAGGCACGGAGGTGACGAAGATTCTGAAGCTCCCGCTCGAGATGTGGAATGCGGGCAGCATCGGGGTCATCGGACTTCAGTTCGCGGATCTTGAGCCGATACTCTTCGGCCAAGCCATCGAGTCGGCGCGCCCATCGTTGACGTCCCCCGATAACGGCCGATTCAACGAGCAGGCTCTCCCATTTCCATGGAGCCCGCAGGGTCCCCGCGACTATGGCTGAGGCGGGATCGGCGTCTGCGGCCAGCTGCTCGGGAGTCTCCGCGTCAGCGGATTCGCTGCTGTTCGCTTCCCCTCCTGAGGTGCGCTCCGAGAGCACACCAAACACCTCATCGAGCGACACGATCTGGGGATCTGACGGTTTGGTCGCACCACGTTCCAGAGACGGCACCTGTGCGAGCGAGAGGTACTCGGCAAACCGTCGAGCGGAGAAGTCTTCGACGGCGCAGCTGAGGATTGCCAGGAACGCACGACCGGCAGGGTGCGGGCGCCGTGTGCCGCGGTCGAAGTACGCAGGGATGCCGGCCCGTGTCAGTGCGTGCTCGAGCACGCCGACATACTGCTGCGGCGAGCGGATCAGAATCGCCATTTCATCGAAGCGCACGCCACTTGTCGCCTCTTTGAGCACGCGGCGCGCGATTTCAACACATTCCCGGCCTTCTCCCGGTGCCGAAAACCACACGAGCTCGCCACTCCGTTCTCGTTGTGGCGGTGGTTCTGTTGAAAAAAGGTGGCGTACGAGCCGAGTCAGGTCCGTGTTGCCACCCGATTCGAGCGATTCGACGCTGACCTTCCGCCTGGTGAGCTGTGCGAGCGAGCGTGCGTCGCCGGCCGGAATTGTGACGAGCGCGCGTGGAGCTCGCTCAACGAGCGTCCAGAGAAACTGTGTCTCCGCCTCTGACTCGAACGGGACGTCGAGCAGCAGAACGGGCATTGGCGGCCAACCCGGCTCGGGCGCCACCAGCGCACGAGTTGCGGTTTCGAAAAGTGACGCCCGGTCGCTGGCGTGTGCCTCGCTCAGGAGCGTCTCAACGCGTTCGAGCAGCTCTGCCAGATCGGGGCCGCTGCGAGACAGCGCGTCAATGCCGATTCCACCGTTCCCCGTCAGTCGCAGCTCGAGCAGCGTGCGCGCAAGTGCCTTTGGGAAACCCGGTGTCGTCGCGACCGGCAAGAAGTATTGAAGTGTCTCGTCCTTCGAAGCTTCGAACGTTGCACGGGCCGCAATAGCCTCGTGGCCCAACGCCGTGGCGGGGGTTTGACCTCGTGCGGCCAGATCCACCGCCGCCAGGCGCGCGGCCAGTTGGGTGAACGACAGCCGATGCAAGCCAAAGCTTGCCCCTCGATCAACGGCGACGTCGCGTGCGAGATCGTCAACGGCTCCGCGCGAGGGTCCAATCAGCAGAACTTCCGTACCAGATTCGAACCCGTCAACGAACTGGCGCGCCTCGCGCAGACGAGTCGAGGCCGAGGCTGAAGAGACAGCCCTGATCGCGTCAGAGGACGCCGATTGTTTCGCCCGTGACCCAGGCATGATCGTCTTCGCTCGGCGGGTCTAAGGACCCGCTATTACGGATGAGCGGACTCGCTCACCACGATGCCTGAAGTCTGTGGAGGAAAGAATACGGAAGGTAAATTCATGAGCACCTCTTCCCGGACTCCATGCCGGGCAATCGACCACAGCAGCGTCACGCCAACTGTATGCGCAGATAGTTTAACACTCGCGTATCCGCTCGAATAATCACGGGACGCGGATCGTCGCGGATTGTCGCGGATCAATACGGATCGCGATCAATACGGATCCAATGACCGAAGAGTTTTCAGCAAACTTGACGTGCCGCCTCTCGATCCGTCGCCACGCGAGCGCGGCCCACCGGACGCCGGAGGGTCACTCGCTTCTCGACGTCGTGATCTTCGTGTCGTAGTGGTTAGAAGTCGCACGTCGGTGGTGTGAAAGACGTGATCAATCATGAGATCCCAGACTCGTAGTGGTTCTTGTCGTCTGGCTCACTGGCCGCAGAGAATATGGTGGCTTCGAACGCTACACAATTTCTTATCCGCGTAATCCGCGAAGATCCGCGTCCCGTGAACCTGATCCGCATCCCGTGAACCCCAATCCGCGTGATCCGCGTCCCGTGAACTCCAATCCGCGTTTTCGGGCTACTATCAATTTATGGCGCTAAGCACTGGCCGGACTAACTGATGAGACGATTACTTTCCGCAATCCTCATCGCTGTGATCGTCGTCGCGCTCCTGGGCGCCGCGGGCGTGGCGTATGTCGTGGCCACGGGACTCAGCGCCCGTGCGCAGCCCGGAGCACTCGAGACGCGTTTGGCGCGAAGCGTACGGAGCCTGGCGATTCCAGGCGACGTCAAGCGAATGGCGAACCCGGCCCCGAAATCTGCGGAGGTGATTGCCGATGGGATGAATCATTTCGCCGACCACTGTGCGTCGTGTCACGCCAACGACGGAAGCGGCAAGACGGAGATGGGGCAGGGCCTGTTTCCCAAGGCGCCGGACATGCGACAGCCGGCCACTCAACAGTTGACGGATGGCGAACTCTTCTACATTATCGAAAATGGAGTAAGGTTTACCGGCATGCCGGCGTGGTCGACAGGTGCCGCAGACGGCGAGGCGGCAAGCTGGCATCTCGTGCACTTCATCCGGACGCTGCCTACGCTCACGCCCGAACAGATCGAGCAGATGGAAGCGCTCAATCCGAGGCCGCCCGACGAGATTCGGCAACAGATTGAGGAAGAGCGATTCCTCAAGGGGGACGGCGGCGACCCGGCGCCACCGCCAAAACCGCACGCTCACTGAGAGAAATCAATGTTCAGCAAATACATCATCAGCACAGCCCTCGCAGCGATTCTTGCCGCTCCCGTGGCGGTCTGGGCGCACGGCGGTCACGTGCATAAGGTCATGGGCACCGTCACGGCGCAGGAGAACAATCAGCTGCAGGTCAGGACGCAGGACGGAAAGACCGTCACGATCATCCTGAACGACAAGACGACCATCCTGCGAGGAAAAGCCAAACTTGACCTGACGGCGGTCAAGGCTGGCGAGCGTGTCGTGGTCGATATCGGCGACGGCAAGGCCCCGGCGACCGCGAGAGAGATCAAGCTGGGCGAGGTTGCGGCTGCGACCGCCAAAAAATAGCGCGTATAATCGGCGATGCGAGGATCATGGTTGATCGATCACTCCGCCTGCGCCGCACCGCCCAGCTGGCGGGTTGCATCGTCCTGACCGCCAGCCTGGCCGGACCATTCACGGTCCGAGTCCTGTCCAGTCAAAGCCCCACTCGCACTCCGAATGCTTCCCGGGTTGCCGGACGGGCGTCCTGGGTTGACGACCTGTCGCCGATCGCGCCGGCTGACTGGACCTACGAACGTGCCGCGCATTTGCTCGAACGTGCCGGTTTTGGTGCAACGCCAGACGAGATCGCACGTGTTGCTGCCAGGAGTCCGCGGGAAGTGGTCGATGCGCTGGTCGACTACGAATCGATTGACACTCGAGATCTGAAGCCGTTCGACGAGTCAGGGATCTGGGATGTCGGTATGGACCCGTTTCCCCCAAGTCGGGCGGAGGCCGTGCGTCTGGCACGCGAGCGCGGCGAAGGGCTTGGTGAGAAGGTTCTCCCCGAAGGAACACAGCGGCGGCTTCAACCGGTCGTCGACAAATTCTTCTACAGCTTGACGGCAAACAACATCGAGACTCAGCGGCTGGGCCTCTGGTGGGCGAACCGCATGCTTGCCACCAGGCGGCCGCTCGAAGAGAAGCTCACGCTTTTCTGGCACGGTCACTTTGCCACGGGTCAAAACAAAGTACGCGACTACCGGATGATGCTTCGACAGAACCAGATGTTCCGCCAGCACGCATCAGGGAGTCTGCGCGACCTGCTGATCGGGATTCTGAAAGATCCCGCAATGCTGGTCTATCTGGACAACGGCGAGAACGTCAAGAACCATCCGAACGAAAACTTCGGCCGCGAGTTGCTCGAGCTGTTCACCATGGGCGTCGGCAACTACTCGGAGCGCGACGTACGCGAAGCCGCGCGCGCCTTCACGGGCTGGACCAACGACGTTCTGGAGTTCAAATTCGATCGCGACCAGCACGACTTTGGCGACAAGACCTTCCTCGGTCGAACCGGCGGCTTCGACGGCGACCACGTCATCGACGTCATTCTGGACCACCCTGTCACCGGGGAGTTCGTGGCCGGAAAACTGTATCGATACTTCGTGCGGGACGAAGCGGCCGGCGCGGTCAAGGCGGAGCTGGGCCGTACGCTCCGGTCGAACGGATACAGGTTGAAACCGCTGCTGAAACAGATTTTCCTTTCAAAGGACTTTTACAGTCCGGCATCGGTGGCCACGCAAATCAAGAGTCCTGTGCATCTTGTCGTGTCAACCTACAAGAAGCTGGGCCTCAGCGAGGTGCCAACCATCCCCGACTTCGGCCGCATGACGGGCGGTCTCGGGCAGACGTTGTTCGAACCGCCCAACGTGGCTGGATGGGCCGGAGGACGAACCTGGATTACCCCTTCGACGCTCCTGCAGCGAGGCAATTTGTTTCGTGAGGTGTTGTTTCCCGATGTCGTGAACTTTCGTGCTCCGGATCGGATGATGTCGGCAACCGATGCGCGGGTGGGAGAGCGATTGGCTCAAGGGATGAACATCACCGAAGCCACGAGAGAAGGGGACGCCGAATCGAACAAGATGGTAGACCGCGACGAGGACTACAACACACGGTATGGCGGCTACGCCGGTTATCAGCTTGCCTTCAAGAGGACGAAGCTGATTCCCCGTCAACCGGCTGAGATTTCGGTCACCGCCATCGTAAAGGCTTCGGGCGCTGACACCGTGGAAGAGGTTGTCGATGCGCTCAGTCACCGCTTCCTGCGAGTCGCGCTGGCCGAAAAAGATCGAACAGTGCTGGTCGACTTTCTCAAGGGACGCCTCGGGACGTCCAGTGTCCTCGCGAGCGACAAGCTCGAGGAATCGCTTCGCGAGTTGCTCTATCTTGTGTTGAGCACGCCCGAGTATCAGTTGGGATGACAGGGGGCACCATGGGTTGCAACTGTTCCCGCCGGGATTTTCTGCTTCGGGGTCTCTACGGCATTGGCGTTGGCGCCGGATTGCCCTTCGTGCTGGATCGCACGTCGGCAGCCTTGGCGGCGCAGGCTCTTCAGGGAACGAGTGTCGAGAAGCATCCCAACCGGATACTCGTCGTCCTCGAGTTGTCGGGCGGCAATGATGGCCTGAACACCGTCGTGCCGTTTGGCGACCAGGCCTACTATCGCGCGAGACCGAAGCTGGCGATCCCGGATCGGGAGGTCATCAAGATTGCTGACGGTTTTGGATTCCATCCGTCGCTGGTCGGGTTCGAGCGGTTATATAAGGACGGTGCGCTCGCCGTCATCCACGGTTGTGGCTACGATCATCCCAGCCTGTCGCACTTCTCGTCGATGGGTTTTTGGCACACGGGAGTTCCCAACGGTGGTGAGCCGCTTGGTTGGCTCGGTCGTCTTGCGGATAACCGTTACGACGGGTCCACCCGCAACGTCATCGTGAATCTTGGGAACTCGCAGTCGCTTGCCGTACGCAGCAGTGAACATTCGCCGCTCGTCTTCGACGATCCAGCCCGCTTCCGGCGCGAAGGAACCGACGTCGAAAAGCGCGCCCTCGCCGAACTGAGCCAGGCACGGACGACGTCGAACTCGGCTCTCCAGTTTCTGGCCCTGACGGCCCGCAACGCGACCGAAAGCTCGGAGTTCGTCGCGCGTGCGTCTGCCACCTATCGAACGCCGGTGGACTACGGTGTTGGTGGCGGGCTTGGTGGAAATCTACAACGCGTTGCGGCGTTAATCGCGGCCGGCATGCCCACGCGACTCTATTACGTGACGTACCAGGGCAATTCGTTTGATACGCACGTGCAGCAGGCGGATCTGCACAGTCGGCTGCTGATGTACACGGCCGACGCCGTGCGCGGATTCATGGAGGACGTCAAACGTCTCGGTCGCGGTGACGACGTGGCGTTGATGATCTTTACGGAGTTCGGACGTCGCGTCGAGGAGAACGGAAGCCTGGGGACCGACCACGGCACCGCGACCCCCATGTTCGTGGTCGGCCACGGGGTCAAGGGTGGCCTCTACGGACAGCATCCAAGCCTGTCCGATCTCGACGATGGCAACATGAAGATGACGACGGACTTCAGGCGTGTCTATGCCACGATGATTCAGGAATGGCTGGGTTACGACGATCCCCAGACCATCTTGAAAGGCCGCTTCGAGCCCCTCGGCGTGTTTGCGTGACCGTCCGCCGACCGCCTTCGCGCTCCGCGCGAGGCTCGCCGAAACCAGCGGAGGCGGAAAGCCGCACGCTACGCCGTCCAACACCGTCCCTGCATGAACGCCGGCTTGGGCCGGAAGGCGACACCCCCTCATCCCTCAAAACGCCAGGCACCAGAATCGATCACTGAAGCGGTCCGAATTTTGCCTCAGCAAAGGGCACACATCAAAAAACGTCAGGATGGTGACCTTGTCGGTGCCGGGCAATAACAGATCTGACCTACAAGCTGACAGAATTGCTTCTACGGTCACGCTTCGGCCCGCAGACATCCAGCCTGTCGAGGAATTTCTCAAGCAACTGGCACGGGCCGTACGTCAGTTCCACACCTACCCGCCTACCAGCCCGCTCTGTCTGAATGCGGTGACCGCCTGCCACGAGTCGCTGGCAGTCATCGGCCCTCGCGACCGTCTGGTGCTTCGTGTTGCGCCCAGTGAATTCATCGTCGACGAAGTGCGGATCGGGGGCGGAACCATCATCGAACACGAGTTGAGCCGCCGGCTCTCGAGAGCCAGGGTCAGGGCCCTCGAAATCGATCGTGCGGCGTCAGCGCGCGACGTCTCGCGGTTCTGTGCGGACCTGGTTGACGCCGAAGATCTGGAGAAATCGCGCACCACACTGGCCGACCGGCTGGCCGAGCACGGGGTGAACACGATCGTCCCGGGCATGGCACTGCGACCGGAGGTGCTGGAGATCGGCACACCAACGGCGCCGCTCTGTGATCTGATGGAGCACGAACGGCGAAGACGGCGAGAACTCATCTCGCCTGACGCGCCGGTCAGCTATCTGTATCCTCCCGACAAGGGATGGGTGCGCATCGATCCATCCCAGTCGCTCGACACTGTGTCGCTGATGGATCTCGTCGTGCTCGTAGCGGACCCGGCCGAAGTCGCCACGATGTTGCTGCGGCTGACCGATGAGGAGCCGGCTGGTCCCGATGCCCGCCAGGCCGCACTCGAGCGGAAGTTCAGTGATGTCACGACGCTCGTGTCGTCGCTCGATCCGCGGCTTGCGCGCATTATGTTCGAGAAACTCGCACGGGCGGTTCTCGACCTCGATCCCGAACGGCGAAAGACTCTGCTGCAGAGAACCATTCTGCCTGGGCTGTTGGACAAACGTCCGGACGGATCGGTCCTGCGCGATTTTCCCGACCTGGAACTGGCGGACTCGCTGTGCCTGCTGCTCGATCTGGAAGCGGCTGCACCAGAAGTTCTCGCGACGGCGCTCAATCACCTGGACCTGGCGCCTGAGCGGCGCGAGTCCGTGGCGCCGCTCATCGACGAGCGTGTCCGCGCCCGCCAGACGGGAAACGAACCGCCGGGTGGACTCGCCCACGAGTCCAGTCTCGATCGGTATGCCCGCGAACTGATTCGAATCGAAGCCAAATCCGGCAAGGACTTTTCAGAATTCACGGCCTTTGACTTCGCGATTGACGAACATGCCGCCTCGGCTGTCTCCGGCATTCGTGAAGGCATTGGCGCCACCGACCTGCTCTCAGCTCGGGTGCGATTCGTGTGGCAGCTCGTACGACTCGAGCCAAACCCAACGATTGTCGAATCGTTTCTCGGGCGGGTCTGTGAGCTGTTGGTCGCGCTCGAACGCGACGGCCGCTGGCAGGAGTTCGCCACATCGATTGCCAGTTTTGGACAACTTGCCGTCGAGTTGAAGGAACGCCGGCCCGACGTTGCCGAGACGATCGTCAAGGCGGTCACCGATTTCTGCTCACCTGCCCGCGTCCTTGCTTTGATCCAGCTGTACGAGCGCGACAGCAACGGCCGTCAGATTGCCACTGACGTGATCAAGGCGCTCGGCGGCGCCCTGGTTCAGGGATTTATCGTGCTCCTGGACGACGTGGTCCACGAGCAGCGAGCCCGGGCACTGACGCCAATTTTCTGCGAGCACGCCGTGAAGTTTGCGCCAGCGTTCGAAGCTGCGCTTCAGTCGTGCGGTCTGACGGCGACACGCGTCGCGGTGCGAGTGATGGGTCACGGCGGCGTAGGACACGAGGCCGCGGTGGCCAAGCTGGTCGCTCATGAGGACGACCAGGTTGCCCGTGAAGCGTTTCGCGCGCTCGCCAGAATCGGGACCACCGCAGCGGCCGCTCTGGTCTCCCGGCAGATTCGAGAGGGAAACATCGGACGAAGGGCTGCGGCGGAAGAGGCGCTGTGGCACTTTCCGCCAGGCCAAACGGCGGCCCAGGTGCGCCAGTTTCTCGGATCCCGCGATTTCGTCGTTCAGCATCCGCAGATGGCCTCGCGGCTGCTGGACCGTGCGGCGCAGGCTCGTACGGAAGGTCTCGAAGACGTGCTTGCGCGTCTCGAGCAACTGCGATTCAGGTTCTGGAAGCCCCACGTGGTTCGGGTGGCGCGGAAGGCGCGGGAGCTTCGAGTGCGATGATGACCTCGACCGCACCGCGGACTCCCTCGGACAAATCCACTCTTCCAGGGCTGGCAGATCCACTAGCCATTCTCAAGGGTCTCGCAAGTCTCCGACGCCTTACAGGAACATATCCTGCCGGCCACCCGATGATTGCGCAGAAGCTCGCTGAGCTCGGCGATCTGGTGAACAGTCACGTTCGTCTCAACCCGGTGCTGCGGATCGACGTCATCGGTGGCGAAGTCTGTCTCGATGGGGTGACGTCAGGCGGTGAAAAGCCGTCGAATCATCAGCTCGTTCGCGAGCTGTCATCGCTCGGCGTCGACAGTATCCATATTCACGAAGGCGTGCAGCTCGACGAGCTGCGCACGGTGGCCGAGTTTCTCTGGCAACAGCGCGAGACGGGCAAACCGGTCGCGGCACAGTTGGCCGAACGCCACGTCAGGCACATCAGTCTCGGCAAACTGCTGCCACTCGATACGCGCTGGCGAGTTCAGCGGTGGCCGGAAGCGCCCACCGGCCCGCTCGATCCGTCTTATGCGGAATCCATCCTGCTCGCCCAGCAGACTTTTGAAAATACCGCGGCGGGCAAACCGCTGAACGTCGTGACCATTCGTGACCTCGTGCAGCTTCTCATCTCGAAGGTCGCATTCAGCAGCGCGGCCATGGCACAAATCCTGGCCATCAAGCAGTACGAGAACCTGACCTATTGCCATTCGGTCAACGTGGCCATGCTGAGCCTGCTACTCGGACGCCAGGTGGGCCTCGACGATGCGACGTTGCGGGTGCTGGTGGAAGCGGCGCTGTTGCACGACATTGGCAAGACGAGGATTCCACTCGAGATCGTCAAGAAACCTGGTGCGCTCGACAAGCGGGAACAGAAGCTGATTGAGGCCCATACCAGGTTCGGTGCCGAGATCCTGTTGCAGACCGAGGGGCTGCATCCGCTCACAGCCATCGTTGCGCTCGAGCATCATCGAAGCATCAAGGGAACGAGTTATCCGGATCTTGGCGACGCGATTCCTCATCCAATGAGCCAGATTGTCGCCGTGGCCGACATTTATGAGGCGATGACCGGTGCACGGTCTTATCAGGACCCGACGCAACCCGAACGCGCCTGCCTCGTGCTCGCGCGGCTCGCGGGTGACAAGCTGAACACGGGGCTCGTCAAGAGCTTCGTCAACGCCATCACGTTCTTTCCCATCGGCTCGGTTGTCCGCACCAACCGCGGCGAATTGGGCCTGGTCGTGAAGACGAGGCCGGGCGACCCGTTACACCCGATCCTGACCGTGATCAACGAAGGCACGAACAAGCCCAACGGTCGGATCGACACCTCGGCGCGCGACGGGTCTGGACAGTACGAACGGCACATCGTCGAGACGTTGAAACCGATCGAGAACCTCGACCTGGCGGAGTTCCTGGCGTAACGAAGGTCAAAGGTCAAAGGTCAAAGGTCAAAGGTCAAAGGTCAAAGGGCAAAGGTCAAAGGTTAGGAGAGACTATGACCGCATCGATGACTCGGCGGCTCTTTGGCGTGTCGAGTGCAGCAGATGGCATGACACCGACGTTGATTCTCTTCGGCGTCTATCTTGCCGCACTTCCATTCTTGTTCGTCGCGGCAGCCGCCCCCGCCATCCGCTTCGCGCGCGCGCAGCGATCGCTGACGAGCGATCCGATCCTGGGGTCCGCGCTCACGGTTCCCATGTTCGAGACGCTCATGACCGTGGGCCTGTTTCTCGGAGCCGTCGCTGTAGTCGGGTTGTTCCTGTCGAAAAGTTCTGTGTTCCCAAAATCCTTTGTCGCCCTGGCCGGTTTTCAGCTCGGGTTCGTGTTGATGGCGTTTGCGGCCATCGATCTGGGATTGACGGTGACGGATCCTGTCGCCTCGGCGGTTCCACTCATCCAAGAGCACCACGCCGCGGTTCGAACCGTTGCGCGCAACCAGACCGGCCTGTTCGTTGCCAGTGCCGTCTGGGTGCTGTTCTTGATCATGTCTCCTCGCGCAACGGCAGCCTTTTCCCAGGAGGCCGAGCCGGCGTCCAGAGACTCACTGGCCTCAGTCATTCACCTGCCGTCGTCACTTGTCGAGCAAGGTCCCGCCGTGTTGAGCAGGTCGATGACCGACAACGCTCCGAGGTATGCGGTTCGAGCCAACTACGTGGCCGGGTTTCTCGGTGGAGCGCTCGAAGCCGTCGATCTGAACAGTCCTGCAGTGCTGTCAGCAACGCTCGGGCCGATGACAGGCCATATCCACGTGTACTCCTCCGGGCATGCGCTGCGGCAGATTGTGCGGGCGACGAGAAATCGCTACTTCACGTCGTGGCCGGCGTACGAGGTTGCGGCTTCGGAGGACGAGCGTCTTGGCGGCATGAAGAAAATCTCCCGCACGGAATGGCGAATTCTCGATCCGAGCGGACGGGAGATCGGTTCGATCGACCAGGGGGCGGTGTCCACCGGCCGGGCAAAGTATCGGGCTCACATTGGCAACACGCCTGTTTGCACGTTTGCATGGTCGAACGTCCTCATGCCCGAGCTGGTCCTCGACTGTTCCCCCCGCGCCGAGCGTTTGCTGGATGGGAGGATGGCCCTGGCTTGCGCATTGGCGCTGTTTGTGGACGTGTGTCCGTCGGCCTGACACTGCGGCGGGTTGACGCCAAAAAAAGGGGCAAGGATGACTTGACCGGAAGTGTTTTAGGGGACACGATCACAGACTACGGAGGAGACGACATGTCGACGATGAGCGGGACGATCAAACGGATTGTGAGGGACAAAGGGTTCGGGTTCATTGCGGCGGGTGATGGCACCGAATACTTCTTCCATCAGTCTGCATGTACGCAGACACCCTTTGCGGATCTTCGTGAGGGTCAAGCCGTCACGTTCGACCGGGGACAAGGGCCCAAGGGACCGAGAGGCGAGAACGTCAGGGCGGCGTAAGAGCCGTCGGTTCAACTCGCCATCGGGTGTCAGGACGTCTGCCCGGCTGGCGGATGTCCACGAATCGCACTCAGGAAGAACTCGCCGAGGTCGTCGGCCTTTCGTGCGCCCACGCCCTTGACGGTCAGCAGCGCTTCGACGGACGTCGGTCGGCGTCGCGCCATTTCACGAAGCGTGGCGTCGTGAAAGATCACGTACGGCGGCACACCGCGGGAACGGGCAATTCCGAGCCGTACCGCTCGCA
>DATBJG010000082.1:0-28812 GCA_036556585.1 Vicinamibacterales bacterium | reverse complement strand
CTGGACGAGCAACAGCACCGGGAGCGCACAGGTGGGCCATTCCGATCGGATGGGTCTTGCCGACACCGAACAGGCCAAATCGTGGAACAGCTCTCACGGGAGCAAGGGCTGCAGTCAGGAGAATCTGGTCAGCACCGGCGGAGCGGGATACTTCTACTGTTTCGCCAACTAGGATAGTGGTCAGTGGTCAGTTCGCGGTTCGGGATCGCCTGGACGAGAACTGACCACTGGCAACGGCGGAATTGCCCGCAGGTTTCTCATTCGGCGCAGCGATCAACGCGTATGGACGGGCGGGAACTTCGACGCATCTTGGTACTCGCCAATGAGTTCAAGGATGGCGATCTGCTGGTGGGGGGATCCATCGATGACCGCCTGCGCGAGGACGCACGGAATGTGTTGCTCGGAACGACGGTCGGCGACCTCCGCCGTGCGGTGCTTGTCGACGACGGCGTGACGGCCGCACTTGAACGATCACGCGATCGTCGATTCGACGACGATCTGGACGCACTGACGATAAGCGGCGTGAAAGCCCTCCTTCTCGGGCCCGGTGCGTCGGCCTGGGCGCGGATTCACCAGACTGCGCTCGCAAGCGAGGTGGTTGCAGCGGTCGCAAAGGTGATGACAAACGACGAGCTATCGGTCGTCGCACGCGCGTTGTTCAATCCGCTGGGCATCAATGGCGTCGCAATCGGCGGGCCGCAACATTTCGGCTCGCGCATCCAGCCGAACAGCCCCGGTGACGACGAGGAGGAAATCCTCTTCTCGATTCTGGAGGGGCTCTCGTATGGCTGCGGTGACGTGATTATCGGTCTCAATCCCGCAGCCGACGATCTCGACACGATCGTCCGGCTCGAGCAATTGCTCGCGCAGGTCGTCCGGCGCCTCGATCTTCCCACCCGTTACTGCGTCCTGTCGGACATCGTCAAGCAACACAGGGCGCAGACGCACACACCGATCGACGTTGGATTCCAGAGCCTCGCCGGCACGTCTCGGGCGCTCGCGGGCATGGTGGGTCTGGATGTGGACGGTGTCGCCGACCTGGCCCGGAGCTTCGAGGGTCTGTATTTCGAGACGGGACAGGGATCGGAGGTGACCAACGGCTCCGCCGAGGGCGTTGACATGGTGACACTGGAAGCACGCACGTACGGACTCGCCCGCCATATCTGTCGGAAGGCTCGCCGCTCGCACGCGATCGGCCCAACAGGCCAGCCTTGGATGATTGTCAACGACGTGGCTGGCTTTATCGGACCCGAGGTGTTCAAGGATGTGGGCCAGCTCGAGCGGGCGTGTCTGGAAGACATCGTGATGGCGAAGCTGCATGGCATCACGATGGGGCTCGACGTCTGCGCGACGTTTCATATGGGCATTTCGCCTCCGGCGCTCGGCCGTCTCACGGCGCGCATCGTTGATCGCGCCGTCCCCGCGTACCTGATGGCGGTGGCCGGCAACGCCGACCCGATGCTCGGTTATCTCACCACGTCTTTTCGCGATCACCCGAGCTTGCGCGGCCAGGTCCGCCGACGCATGACTTCCTCGATGGAGCGGCGGCTGACAGCACTCGGTGCGCTGGGTGGCGACGGCGAGCCGAAGCCCGCGCCCGACACGGTTGCACGTCTCTATGCGGCGTATGCCAAAGCAGGCGGTGATCGGCGCGCTTTGACATCGCTCGAAGAGGAAGGCCGTCTGCGACTGAATGAGCTACGCGAACGCGGGTTCGACCTGGGCGTGGCAAAGCCGTCGGAAGCCAAGGCGAGACTCGACGCCATCTACACACACGCGCGCCGCGCGCTGTTTGCGTCCGTCGACGACAGGATCATCAAGGACATCAGCCCGCGCAGCGTGCGAGTGCGGACGACCGCCACGAGCCGCGACGACTATCTTGCGCATCCGTCCGCAGGCGAGCGGCTGCGCGGCGACGATGCCCGCGCGGTTGCGACGTTGTTTCGAAGGCGGGGATCACAACTGCAGCTTGTTGTGTCGGACGGGCTGAATGCCGACGCGGTCAACGAGCAGCTTCGCGCGTTGCTGCCGCCGCTTCGTCGGCTCCTGTCCGACTCGGGGCACCATCTCGGCGAAACCGATATCATCGTGGAAAACGGCCGCGTGCGGGCCGGTTACGAGATTGGTGGACTCGTCGCCGCCGCGGTCGTTGTCCATGTGATAGGTGAGCGACCGGGGACCGGCCTCAATACGCTCTCGGCTTACTTGACATACGGGCGCGACGAGGCGGGCCAACTGCGCTGGGGTCGCGACCTCGATCACTCCGCCACGACCGCGATCTGCGGAATCCATCCCAAGGGCAAGCCGCCGCAGGCAGCGGCCCGGGAGATCGCACGAACCGTGACACGCATCATGGAACAGCGGAGATCGGGCGTGGCGCTGCAAGCAGCGACCGAATGAACCGGGACCGGGTGTTAGATGCCGTTCAGTTCGAACCTGAGTCATTCGATATCAATTCACCCCCGGCTTGGTCGGTAATCAGACGCGAAAGATGGAAGATGAGACGTCGTTAAAGAGGTGTAGACATGTCGAACTCCAGCAGATTGTGGGCGACGTTCATCGGTGTGGCCGGGCTTATGCTTGGAACGATGCCATCCGCCCAGTCTGGGCTCCCCAATCCATACCGCCCCGTCAAAGGACTGGCCGACGGCGGTGGCCCGAGCGTTCCTGGCGGCGAGTGGGCCAGGCTTCCAGGCGGCCGCGAAATGGGACCGCCGGCTTCTGTGCACGTTGATGTTGACGGCGAAAGCATCTGGGCGTTCATTCGATGCGACGAGACCAGCCCGCTGCCGGTAGCTGCCGGCGGGCGCTTCGGGCTCGATTGCCTCGGTCCCGACAATAGGATCAAGAACCTGGATACCATTTTCAAGTTCGACCCGAAAGGCACTGTCGTGAAGAGCTTCGGCGCCGGCAGATTCATCTGGCCTCACGGGCTGCACGTGGACCGTGAAGGCAACATCTGGGTGACCGACGCGGTGGGAGAACAGGGGGTGGCGCTGGCCGCGAAGGCAGGCGTGCGCGCCGGCCACCAGGTGTTCAAGTTCAGCCCGGACGGAAAGCTGCTGATGACACTCGGCGAAGCCGGAGTGCCCGGTGACGATCAGTACCACTTCAGGTCGCCAAGCGCGGTCGCCGTGGCACCCAACGGCGATGTCTTCGTCGCGGATGGCCATGACGTGAACGGGAACAACCGGGTGATGAAGTACGCCCGCGATGGGAAATTCATCAAGGCCTGGGGCAAGACCGGCTACGCGCCCGGGGAGTTTCGATCGCTGCACGCCATTGCCATCGATGCCCGAGGACGTGTGTTCGTGGCCGACCGATCGAACAATCGGATTCAGCTATTCGATCAAGACGGGAAGTTCCTGCAGAGCTGGACGCAGTTCGGGACGCCGAGCGGGATTTTCTTCGATGAACAGGATCAGATCTACGTGGCCGACTCAGAGTCGGACAACATCAACAATCCGGGGTGGGAGCAAGGGATCAGAATTGGGGACGCCAGAACGGGCTGGGTGAAGTACTTCATTCTGGATCAGGGTGGCAATCCGAACACGGGAACGGGTAGTGGACCGGAGTTCGTGACCGTGGATCGCCACGGCAACGTGTTTGGAGGGGAACCGCGCCCGAGAGTGTTGCGCAAGTACGTCAAGGTCAGATAAGACCTCCAGAAAACATCAATCTGGTTCGGTCTACATCCAGATCTGCTCGTCATCCGGATCGGTCTCGGGAGAAGTCCTGACCTCGATTTGGATCGTGAGATCCTTGTCGGCTTCCACCGTCCTCGAAAGCGTTTCGTAACCAACTGTCCACGCATCGAGACTGTAAGCGCCTCCGGGGACCTCCAGACACGCCAGGCCTTGCGCGTCGGTCGAGGCGCGATAGATGCCCAGTCGCACTTCAACGCCTTCGAGTGGAGCAGCCGTGTCCTTGTCAGTGACATGGACGGTGACGCGGTGCTCTGGTGGCCTGGCAATCCGCATACTGAAGATCGCGGACGATTCCTCGTGCGGCGACTCCGGCACCACAGCAGCGAACCTGGCGGACCACGCGAGTGTTCCTTCTGTTGCCGGAGCGGCCAGTCGAACGTCGGCCACATACAGCCCGCTCGTCCCCGGCCACGGCATATCAGCGAGCACGGCCTCGCCGATCGGTGTTCCTCCTTCATCACAGACTTCAATTCGCTGGCCGGCCAAGCGACACATCGCGGAGCACTTCACGCCGACCTTCACTCGAAATGAACGGCCCGTGACGACGGGACTCGGGACGTCCCAAACCGCGATGCTGGTCGTATGACGATTGGTCGTAGAGGCCATGACCCCAACCCTCTCAAGTTCTGTCGCCGTTCAGAGCCGCTTCTCTGCCGGCAATGCGACCAAAGACCGTTGCTCTACCGAGGCCGTGCTGCGCAAACCCGCCCTGTGACTCACCGGCACAGTAGAGGCCCGGTATCGTCCGACCGTTGACGTCCATCACCTGAGCTTTCGCATTCGTTCTTAGACCAGTGAGCGAGTCGTGGATGATGGGAGTCGACCATGCCGCATAGAAGGGCGGCGTCTGGATCTTGTATCGCGGGCTGGGCTTGTTGAAATCGGTGTCGGCCCCCGTATCCACAAAGCTGTTGTACCGAGTAACGGTCTCTTGCAAGACGAGAGCGGGCATTGGCCGCGTCTGATAGGGATTTGCAATGTTCCGGGCCAGTTCCGCGATGGTGTCTCCTCTGAAGAAGTATTCGGGATCGACGTGCGGGGGCTTGGGATCCCACCGCTGTCGGATCACGGCATCCGCGTCGAAGATCGCCCAGATCGGTCCGCCTCCGTTCAGCTTGGTGGAGTTCCCACTGTAGGCCATGGCGGCGTTGAAGAAGTCGTATCCTGACGCAACCTCATTCCAGAATCTGCGACCTGCCTGGTTGACGAGAATGACGTTTTGCCAATCCACTGACGAAAGGCCGGACGCACGTACTCGATCGAAGATTGGGCTGTCCGGCTGCCAGTGCAGACTGCTGTAACCCCAACGACACCCAATGTAAGTCGTCTTCGACATGTGGATCCCGGCTTCCATCGTCTGATTTGCCGTTCCCCAGAGCGCCGCCCCGATGGCCATCGCGGCAATCTCTCCTTCGCCGGTTTGTCGCGAGTAGGGTTCTCCCGCGACCTGATATTCCTCGGTCCGCCTCGGATCGAACATTCTTCGGAAGGTCACGTTGCTTGAATGTCCACCGGTGGCGACCAGGACGCCTTTCTTCGCTTCGATACTCACCGTGCGACCTTCGGTCGTCGCGGTAATGCCAAGGACCCGTCCCGACGTGGGAGACTCGCGGACGATGCTCGTCATCTTGTGTCGGAGAAGGATTTTCGCGCCCTTGGCTCTGGCGCTCTTTTCGAGCGCGCGCACAAGGCCTGACCCTCTCCTGGAAGGCACCGATGAGATGAGCTCGCTTCGAATGGGCCATTGGACGGTCGTGCCCTGTCGAGGAACGGTCGAAGCGGCACCGGGCCCCGTTGCTTCGTCGTGGAATTGCACGCCATTGGCGACGAGAAACTCGAACGTTGGGGCGTTCTCGTCCGCAAAGGCGCGCACCAGCTCGCGGTCGCTGTACCGGCTTTCGCGGTGGTCGTAGCGCACCCAGTCCTGAAAGACCTGGTCCGCCGAATCCTGTATTCCGTGCTTCCGCTGGCGGCTCGTCCCACCACCCAGGTGCACGTTGCCACCGCTCACCATGCCGTGCCCGCCAATGTCGAAATTTTCCTCGACCATGATCACGGATGCTCCGTGGTCGAGAGCCGAGACGGCTCCCGCGAGCCCCGAAACCCCTGCCCCGATGGTGACGAAATCTGCTGTCAAATCCCACCGACGTGATGCACTCCCTTGCGCTGCCGCGTCCGAGATGGCAAGGCTCGCCACAGCGCCTGCCCCCACTCCAGCCGTTGCGCCTTTCTTGAGAAAGTCTCGCCTGCCAATGTCACCGTCGCGCTGCTCCTTCGTGTCCATGCTTGTATCCTCACTTCCAGGATTTCGCCTGTCGACGATGAGATCTCACCATCACCGACGGGGCCCGTATCGAGGTGTCGCCTTCCCGACCTCGAGTGCACCGAGATCGGGCGCGCTGCCGGTGAAATCCTCTGTGACGTTCGGAAGCACCAATCCTCGATCGACGGCCGCGGTTCCCGGCTTCAGCCTGAAGTCAAAATCGGCCGCTTTGTAGATCTTCTGAACGCTCGCGGTGTCCTGCGCATCAAGGCGTCTCACGTTGATGAAGATCTCGTAGTCCACGACAACGCTGTGGCGGTCCTGTCCGGTTGCCTTGGCATAGTCGGATAGCACGCCAAACTCGCGGGTCTCGAGGCGAGGCGTGTGGTCGGGAGCGGCAAAGTCGTTCGCTACGGCGGGCGGCGGCGAATTCCAGCGAAAAGACACGGGTGCCGCAGGGTTGGGACGGAACCCGTTGTAGTCGGACGAAGAATAGTTCGTGAACGTGTTCACGCTGAAGATGGTGGGACCGGAATTCTGTCCGAGCATCAGGTTGTTCCGCCAGTGGACGTTCGAAGCGGCCGCGACAACCGTTTCTGAAAGGATCGTGTTGTTGTAGAAGAGCACGCCCGCCGCGCCGTTGGTCAGCCTCGTGGATCCCGCAGGCAGGTGATAGGCAATGTTTCTGATCCAGTACACCGGGCCGCCCAGTGTGGGCTGGTTGCAGAGCGCATGCGACGCATGGTTGATGAGCATGTTGCGAACGACGCGAACGTTGTGCATGCTCCCGTCGGTTTCGATCGGGTTGTCGTGCGAGTTGGTGATGTAGTTGTTGTAGAAATCAATTGCGACCGGCCGGCGGTCCCAGTACTCGCGCGTCGGGTACTTCGGACCGTCCAGGATACCGGGTCCCGTTGCGGTCGAGCCGTCAGGATTGCCATACGTTTCGACGTTGATGCCGTCGTGAAAATCGGCAATGTAGTTGTGGGCCACGACGTGTCCCGGACCATAGAGCTTGACCGCCACGTACGACGCCATCCGCGGCGGAAAGATCTGTCCTTCGATGCCGCTAAACTTCGTCCAGAAATCACCCGCCCATCCGATGAGATGGTTCGGATCGTTCCGGCCGATGAACGTCGAATCGGCGATATAGAAGTTGCTCGATCCAGAGTAGTTCGTGAACACGCCCGCGCCGACGTTTTCGAAACGGCTGTGCTTGACGGTAAGGCCCTTCGCCCCGGCCACAAACTGGGTGCCTGCCGCAATGGCCACTTCGGCATTGCGGAAGGTCAAGCCCTCGAAGTACGTGTAATCGGCAGCCTTGACGTCGAACAGGGCGTAGGCGCCGTTTCCGTCGAACACCACCTCGCCGTCTCCCGCAGCTTTGATCGCGATGGGCATGTCGGACGTGCCGTCGGCGGTGAGGTAGTACGTTCCATCCAGGGGGACGGTCCGGTTGACGGTGGGATCGTTGGTGTACTCGAAACGGTTGTACTTGTACGTGCCAGCGTGCACGAGGAGCGTATCTCCCGGGCGCACGCGTGGGCGCCCCGACGTCGCCCAATCCGTCCCCGCACACCAGTAGTTGTAGGCGCACATCAGCCCTTCGAACGAAGGCTCCACTTTCGCGCCCTTGAAATTGTGCGGGTAGACGTGAAACACGCGTCCACCATCATAGGGACGAGGTTCGGCACGCGTTCTCACGGTCACGATTCGTTGAGCGACACCCTGCACGCCGTCAGGATCGGACATCGAGAACCGCGCTTCATACGTCGTGTCGGGTTCCAGATCGAGGATGCTTCCGGCAAACATGTTGGGGGCGATGACATCGATTCGCGATTCCGCATAAATCCGCTCGCTGTTGAGCCGTAGGAGCGGCAGTGCGGATTTCCAGGCTGCATCGCCCCTCTTGCGATAACTCACCTCAACCGCGGCGTTGCGATTGACGTCCCCCTGGACGAACCACTCAAACCCCAGATTGATCAGTGTTGGCGGCTCGATGAGCAGTTCACCAGGAACGATGGCCGAAGTCGACACACTCGATCCCTGCGGGGGACCGGGGGCCTGAGATGGCCACACGTCAACCGAAAACACGCCGCACACGAGCGCCAGGCCCAGGACCAATCGATGCATGTGAGGATCCTCTTAGCCTTCAGCCTTCAGCCTTCAGCCTTCAGCCCGGACAGCCGTCAGCCGTCAGCGTACGCCGCGCTGCACGGTCATTGACAACCAGGGCAGCGGTTCGGCTCCCCCCCCAAACCCGTGGTGTAGACTGCGCAGCCAGATCGACTTCGGGCAGAGATTATCAGATAGCGAGGTGTCCTTGTGGATCGCGAACGGCTAGTACAGAGATATTTCGATGCCTGGAACGCACACGACGCTCGTGCCATCGTCTCGACCTTTTCCAAGAATGGGACGTACGCCGATCCCACCACACCGGGACCCTTGTCGGGTGAAGCCATCGGGCAGAACGCGGAGCAGCTCTGGAGCTCTTTCCCCGACGTGACGTTCCAGATCCGAAGTCACGGATCAATGAGTGACGGCCGTTTCGCGGCCGAGTGGACGATGAAAGGCACCAACACCGGGTCGTTCGCCGGGCTGCCGCCGACAGGGCGAGGGGTGGTGCTGCCGGGCGCAGACTTCATTCGCGTGAGCGAGAACGGCATCGACTTGGTTCAGGGGTATTTCGACGCGGGAGAAGTCCCGCGACAACTGGGACTCGACATTGTCGTCCAACCCAAGTCACTGGGTCCGTTCAGCTTTGGCACCAGCGTCCGCGTTGCCGGGTCGTCGTCTCGTCAACCGGGTGCATTCAGCATCACAGCGCTGCACGTTCGGTCGACGAGCGACACCGAGCGCGTTGGAGACTACAGCCGACGCATTGCCGCCGAGATGATCAAGCTGCGCGGGTTCCTGGGATGGCTTGGCGTGGTCAACGGCGATCGGATGCTGACGATCTCGGCTTGGGAAACGGCAGCTGATCCAGCGCAGCTTATGAGCGGCGGCCTGCACTCAGAAGCGGCGAGCGCGTTCCTCGGACCCGACCTCGCAGCGGGAGGATGGACGAGCGTCTGGGTTCCCGATCGCATCAACACGCTTTGGGCTCGCTGTGCGTCATGCGGAAAAATGGTCAGTCGTGACGCGCAAGGTGCAACCTGCCAATGCGGCGCCAGCCTCGGGCCGGTGCCGGCGTACTGGTAGTCCGGAAAACCACGCCGATTCCCCCTCGGCTGCCTCGTTCGTTTTTCGCATGTTCGCACTTCGTCCAAACAAGACTTTGCGGCGAGCACAGATTATCCGTAAGACCGGTGGATGCAGGAAACAGCAATGGTGCGCAAGAGATTTCTGCGCGGGCAAGTAGGGGTTGGATGACGCGCCGGGGCATGATACAAAGGCCGTAGGGATGGTCCAGGTCTGGAGAGCCGCGGGAGCGCTCGTCAATGCAGTGAGCGGGGTGTCGCGGGTTGGATCCGCGTGCGTGGCGGCAGCCTCCGCCGTGGTGGCATCACTTGCAAGTCCAGCCGATAACGGCGCTTTGCCCGCTCCCAGCCGCCGTGCTCTGAAATCCAACCTCAGATCGGTCCCTGTATCGAAAGCAGACATCACGAGCGAACTCTCGGGTGTCACACCATGGACGGCACGTCGTCTCAAGCACACGCTCCGGGCGCGACTGCAGGGAGAACGCGTGGTCGTTGTTGCCAATCGCGAGCCCTGCATCCACGACTGGAACGAGGCGGGCTCGATCATCGCGCGTCATCCTGTGAGCGGCCTCGTGACCGCGCTCGAACCGGTCATGCGCGCATGCTCCGGTCTCTGGGTCGCACACGCGAGCGGACCGGCTGATCGCGCTGCCGCAGATCCAGAAGGACGTTGTCGAGTTGAAACCGGTGAGTCGTCTTATTTCCTCCAGCGGCTCTGGCTGAGCGAGGAAGAAGAGCGCGGCTATTATTACGGGTTCGCCAATGAGGCGCTGTGGCCTCTCTGTCACCAGGCGCCCGCACAACCGGTATTCCGGCGCACCGATTGGGATCAATATCGCATTGTCAACGAGCGGTTTGCCGATGCCGTGGCGGCCGAACTCGATTCGGACAATCCCATCGTGCTCGTGCAGGACTACCACCTGGCTCTGGTCCCACGACTGTTGCGCGATCGTTTCCCACGCGCCATCATCCTGACGTTCTGGCACATTCCCTGGCCGCATGCCGAGCGCTTTGCAATTTGTCCGTACCAGGAGGCGCTGCTCGACGGGCTCCTCGGCAGCAGCATTCTCGGATTTCAGACGTGGCAGCACTGCCGCAACTTTTTCGACAGCGTTGATCGCACGCTCGAGGCTCGTCTCGATCGCGAGGACGCGGCCATCGTCCATCGGCGACGAACCACGCTCGTGCGGTCGTATCCGATTTCAATCGAATGGCCGAACCGCTGGGTGGAGGGTGCGCCACCGGTCGAGACCTGTCGCCGCGCCGTCCGCGAGGAGTTGGGTCTCGAAGCCGACATGCCGATTGTGCTGTCGGTCGATCGGCTCGATTACACCAAAGGCATCGAGGAGCGGCTGTTAACCGCCGAGCGCGTGCTCGAACGCGGCGCGCGGGCGACGTTCGTCCAGATCGTGTCACCGAGCCGCGTGCGCATCGACAAATATCGAGAGTTCGGTGAGCGCGTGCGGGAAGAGGCTGTGCGAATCAACGCACGCTTTGGCGTCGACGGATACCAGCCTATCGTGTTGATCGATCGGCACGTGGAACCGTCTGAGGTCGTTCGCTACTATCGCGCCGCAGAGGTCTGTTACGTCAGCAGCCTCCACGATGGGATGAACCTCGTGGCCAAGGAGTTCGTCTCGGCGCGAGACGACGAGCGCGGGGTGCTGATCCTGAGCCGTTTTGCCGGAGCGGCGCGTGAGCTGGCCGATGCGTTTATCGTCAATCCGTACGACGTCGACGGCGTGGCCGACGTCCTGATCGCGGCGCTGCGCCTGCCTGCCGACGAACAGCAGAGCCGCATGCGCGCGCTTCGGGCGCTGGTCGAGGAACGAAACGTGTACCGTTGGGCGGGCGACATGCTGCTCGACGCCGCACGACTGCGTCAACGAGACGACCTTGGATCGCGGGTGGGCCCTGCGACGTTGACGCCCGCGAAGACACCCTGGAGACACTGACTGCATGCCGTTGCTGTTGGAAAAGCGTCACCTTCCCAAACTCGCCTCGTTCGCTACTTCCAACGTTCTGGTGGCCTTCGATTTCGATGGCACTCTTGCACCCATCGTGTCGAGGCCCTCGCGTGCGCGCATGCGCGCGCGGACGCGCCGGCTACTGGACGCCGTCGCGCGGCGCTATCCGTGCGTGGTGATCTCGGGGCGCGCGCTCAACGACATCGAGGAGCGCGTGGACGGCATCCCACTCTGGCACGTGGCCGGCAACCACGGCATGGAGCCGTGGGAACAGACCGAGGCGATTGCGCGTGAGGTCCAACAGTGGATCTGGCAGCTCACGAAGCGGTTCTCGCAGTATCGCGGCATCGTCATTGAAAACAAGACCTACTCGGTGACGATTCACTACCGGCGGGCACATGCGCCGCAGCGCGCGCGCGCCGCCATTACGGCCGCCGTTCGCGACCTGCCCGGCGTGTTTGCCTTGCAGGGAATTCAGGCGGTGAACCTGCTACCGCGGGGCGCGCCGCACAAGGGCGAAGCGCTCGAGCGGCTGACACGCCTGCTGGGATGCGACGCGGCGATTTATGTCGGAGATGACGGGACGGATGAGCCGGCGTTCGGAGCTAAGCATCCCGAGAGGTTGTTATCGATTCGAATCGGAAACGGACAGCGGACGAGGGCCCGCTATCACCTGGAGAATCAGCGGGAAATCGATACGCTCCTCGACATCCTGTCGAGGATTCGGCCTGCGGCGGAGAACCAGCAGTCGCGGCTGACGTGGCACCAGGGCCGCGTCAGCCGACGAACCGAAGTGAAGCCGCGTGCGCTTAGGGGCAGAGTCCCCACGCCGAGCGCGCGGCGGTCAGTTTGAACTCCTGAAGGCCCGCCGCGCCGGCGCCTTTTCCAGCCGGACCGAGCGTCCCGTCCACCTGAACCCGCATCCCGCGCCACGGCGCCAAATCAATTCCCGTCAACCGGAGATCGACCGGAGGCTGAGGAGGAGGTGGTGGCGGCGGCGGTGGCGCCGCTCCGCGCCCGGCACCTGCGCCGCCCGCTCCAGCTGCCGGTGCGGCGCCGCCGGGAGCGGCACCTCGACCATCCCCACGCCCAGCAGGTGGCGCACCCGCGCCTCGCCCCCCTCCTGGACCCGCACCCCGGAACGATCCGGGCGGCGGCGGAAGGACAGTTTTCGCGAGCACCCACGGACTTTTCTCGGACCCATCACCCTGCAGGCATCCGATTAGGGTCAGGGGTGTATCGGTCGGGGTCGTCGCCGGCGCCTGGGCCACCAACGCAGTGGCGGTGCAGGCGATCGCAATCCCGCTAAGAACGGCAAGCCTCATGGCTGGCTCTCCTTGTCAGACCACGGCTGTCGACAGACGCTGACAGCCAGATTAAGAACGCGACATTATACAAAAAAGGGTGCTGGGGGCTATTGCCGTCCACCAGCTGCCCGTCTGCCTACCTCGTCTCGGCTCAGCGAGTCGTGCCGTCCCCGCAAGGAGAAGAGCAAGCATGAAAATCCTTTTCCGAAGCATTGTCCTGATTGGCCTTCTGAGCCCGTCGCTTCTTGCCCAGCAGACCCTCGCGGGCGAGTGGATGTTGACCATCCTGGACCAGTTCGGCCAGAACGTTCAACGGCTGTCACTCAAAGTTGACGGCGAGAAGCTGACAGGTCTGGCTGGCAATCGCCCGATCGAGAGAACGGTGCGAGGCGTGTCGGTCGAATTCAGGAGTGGGAACGTCGTTGCCCGTGGTGTGCTCGAGGGTGCGGCGCTGAAGGGTGAGGTCGCGTCCCCCGATGGCCCGCAGAAGTGGGCCGCCGTTCGAATTCCCCCACGTCCGACAAGGGAATCCTCGATCCCGCGGTGGCAACCCGCCGACAGGTCCATTTTTCGTTGAAGGCGCGCTGCCGGGCGACACCCTGGTTGTCCGGCTCAACAAGGTGCGCACGAACCGTCTGGTGGGAACGCAAGTGAGCATTGCCGCCACGCTGCCCAAGTCCTCGCTCGCACAGGTTACGCGCTAACCGGGTGCTGGGTGCACTAAGCACCGGCACCCGTGTAGCACCGGGCACCCGTGTAGCACCTGGCACCCGTGCAGCACCCGGCACCCGTGCAGCACCCGGCACCCTTTTGGCCATCCTCCAAGATTGAGCAGCGTCACGTCCGGGAAGATTTCCTCAGGCCGCACGCAGTCCGATCGCCGTCCAATACGCGATCTGTCAGCAGATCCAGGTGTGTCTGAATTTCTTCGGACAGCCGGTGTCGCTTCTCCGGCGTGAAAACACGCCGAGTCATCGCAAGAAACGCGTTTTCATTCTGTCTTCTGTCTTCTGACTTCCGTCCTCTGACTTCCGTCGACTGTCTTCTGACATTTACTCATGTCGAAGTGCCGCGAGAGGATCGACGTGTGTCGCGCGACGCGCGGGCCAGAAACATGCCGCCAGTCCCACCAGGACCAGCGCAACCGCGACTGGCAGCAGCGCGATCGGCTGGAACGCCCCGGGCTGAAGGACGCCTCGAAGGAACCGCCCGACGCCAAGTGCGCCGCCAAGACCGAGGAGGAGACCGAACCCCAGGTGGGCGGCCGTGCGCCGAAGGATCAGCCAGCGAACTTCTCGAGCCCCGGCACCAAGCGCCATCCGTATGCCAATCTCTCGAGTGCGCTCGGTCACGCTGTGTGCCGTGACCGCATACAGCCCGACAAGGGACAACATCAATCCAATGGTGGCAGACGCGGCAAACAGTGCGCCGAACACCCGTTGCGGCCAACGGGACTCGGCGAGCAGGCGATCCAAGGGCTTCACGTCAAACAGCGGCAAATTGGCGTCGAGCGTTCGGACTTCATCGCGCACGAGTGCGGCAATCCCGCTCAGTCCGGATTTGCCACGGACGAGGAGCGCCGCCAATGGCAGGTGTTCACCGCGGTCGGGCAGATACACGACCGGGCCCGGACCGTCGGTTCGTTGTCGCACGGTCGGCGAAATACCGACGACCCTCATCCACATGGTTGGCTCTGGAGAATTCGGAGTGGTCAGTCCAATTCGGTGCCCGATGGGATCCTCGTCTGCAAAATACCGCGCGACGAATTCCTGATTCACGATTGCGCTTTCACTTCCTGGACTGACATTGCTGACGTCGAGTGCCCGCCCGCGCCGCAATCGCAGGCCCAGGGTTTCGAAGTATCGGGGACCAATCGTCACGGTAGAGACAATTGGCGACCGTGTACCTGGAGCCGGTGTGCGACCGTCGATCGCCAATTCTCGAACCGCGGCACCACTCCAGGGAGCAGTACTGGCAATTGCAACCGAGGCGATGGCCGGAATCGACATCAGGCGTTCTTCGAGTTGGCGATAGAAGTCGGTCCGTTGCACGGGTGTTGCGTACGCGGCATCGGGCAGCGTGAGTCGCATGGTCAGTAACCGAGAAGTGTCAAGGACGAGGTCGGCTCGGTAGACGGCAACGAAGCTTCGAATATAGAAAACCGCGCTGGAGACGAGTACAACGGTCAGCGCCAGCTCGGCAATGACGAGCACACTCGACCAACGCCGGGCACGGACACCGCCGCTGCCGGTTCGTCCGCCTTCTTTCAACGCTTCGCGCGCATTCGTGTTTGATGCATGGATTGCGGGCACCAACCCGAAGACGATGCTCGTCCCCAGGCAGAGAGTCGACAGGAACATGAACACGCGTCTGTCGATGACAAATTCCATCCAGTACGGCTTACCGATCTGCTCGGCCAGGCCCGAAAATACCTGGACAGCAGCATTGGCGAGTCCGAGGGCGATCGCGCCGGCAATCAGCGCGAGCAACACACTCTCCACCAACAGCTGCCGTACGATCCTCCAGCGCGTTGCGCCGAGCGACGAGCGAATGGCCATCTCGCGAGCCCGGTCCCAAGAGCGCGCGAGGAGCAGGTTTGCGACGTTCACGCACGCGATCAGCAACACGAACACGACGGCGCCCATCAACGCCGATAAGAGCAGCCCTACCTGCCAGCCAATGTACCTTTCGATGTACGGACGAACCGTCGGCTGGATGTTGGCATTCGTATCCGGATACTCACGAGCGAGGCGGGCCGCAACCGCTTCGAGATCCGATCGGGCTTGCTCGATGCTGACCTGGTCGGCAAGGCGGCCGAAGGCATCGAGCCGACGAACGTCGCGGGCCTGACCCTCCAGATCTGGTGCCACGGCAAGTGGCTGCCACACGTCGGTCATGTACGGAAACCGGAAGCCCGCAGGCATGATGCCGATGACAAGGGTGGGGACGGCATTGATTCGAATGACCTGACCGACAACCGCCGGATCGCCGTCGTATCGCTCGGTCCAGATACGGTGTCCAAGAATGGCAACCCGCGCGGCACCGGGTCGATCGTCCTCGGGCTGGAAATCGCGTCCGGCGATCGGCTGCCTGCCAAGCATTTGAAACGCGTTGGCCGACACGTACGAGCCGCGAAACCGCTCGGCCGCTCGCCAGTCGTCGCTGACGTTCATGGTGGCGTCGGTGAAGGCACCCATTGCCGAGAAGGTGCGGGCCGAGTCTCGCAAGTCCTGGTAATCGAGATACGAGACGTATTGTGAGTCGCGAACGGCATCACCCACGCGAGACCGCGTGCCCACGTGCACGATGCGATCGCCGGCCTCTTCAGGAAGCCCACGGAGCAGGACGGCGTCGACAATCGCAAACACGGTGCTCGTCGCGGCAATGCCCAGCGCGAGCGTCACGGCTGCCGTGAGCGTGAACCATCGGTCTTTGACAAGCAGACGAGCCCCAAACCGAACATCCTGTGCGAGCGTGTGGACGATCGGCAAGCCGCGGCGTTCGCGATAGATCTCCTTGACCGGCTCTACGGCACCAAACGACCGTCGGGCGGCCGCCCGTGCCTCTTCGAGCGACAGCCCGCGACGGACGTGTTCGTCCGTCAACAGATCCAGATGCGTCTGGATTTCGTCGGCAAGACGCGCTTCGCTGCTGCGCACTGCGAACAATGCGAGGATCCGCGACAGCAGAACACGTGTCAGCATTTTTTCGCGCTCGCGGGGCCCCACCCCCGCTCGCTGTTGCTCGTCGGCTTCGCTCGTCGCAACGGCCGCAGGCGCCTCTTTTGCGCTCGCGGGGCCCCACCCCACGCGCGCTACTCCTCGAGCAACCGATTGACCATGGCCACAGTTCGAGCCCAGTCCTTGGTTTCAGCGGCCAGCTGCTTTCGCCCGGCGCGGGTGATGGCATAGAACCTTGCCCGGCGGTTGTTTTCGCTGGTGCCCCACGCGCTGCTGATCCAGCCCTTCTGCTCGAGCCTCAGCAGCGCTGGATAGATCGTCCCCTGATTCAGCGCCAAAGAGCCCTGTGCGACCTGCTCGATTCGGCGGGCGATTCCGTATCCATGCAGAGGACCCAACGCGTCGAGGGTCTTGAGCACCATGAGGTCGAGCGTGCCGTAAGGAACTTCAGCGGGTGCAGCCATCGGTTGCCCTGTTGATAGTCAACATGACTCTGGCATGCCTCCTGTTGAAAGTCAACAGGAACCGCCGGCTGAAACGAGACTCGTTGCGACTACTTCGAGGGTGGGGACGCCACCGCAATGCCGATGACGCCGCTTCGTTCAATGGCCTTTTGCAGGAACCCGGAACGCCGCACGTCCTCGATGAATTGATTCACGTGCTTGAGGACGTCGGGCTTGCCGGTGGGCACGATGAGCGTCTGCTCCACGCCATAGAGGTCGTCCGGCAGCAGTCTGAGGCCTGTCACTTCAGGTAGCACGTCAGACAAACGCTGTCGATTGGCCCCAAACGCGTCGAGCTGGCCTGAGACGAGCATCTGCGTGATTTCGGCTGAAGTGGTTTGAGACGTGTTGACGAGTTGAGCGCGTTTCAGGGTGCGGGCGAGGTACAGGGCGATCGAATCGCCCTTGCGCGCGCCAATTTTCTGGTTCGGCCGGTCGATATCGGCGATCGACCGGATCGTGGAATCCTGCAGCACCACGAAGGTCTGCTGCACGAGCAGGTACGGCTGAGAGAACTCAACCGGCCCGGCACGCTCGGGATTGTAGGCCACGAATCCGACGTCGGCCTTGCCCCCCTGAACCGCTTCGATCACATCCTGTGGAGTGGCCATGCCCATCAACGAAGCCTCGACAGCATGCCGGCGTGCCAGCTCGCGCGCCAGATCGATGGCCACACCACGAATCGTCCCGGTTGCCGGATCCTTGACGGCCTGGGCTGGATTTCCTGAAAGGTACGCCACACGCAAGGTGCCTGTCGGCGCCACAGTCGCCTGCGTCGCAGCCAACGCGACACTCAGAGCCGAGATGACAACAAACGTGACCAAGAGACGCATGGTGCCTCCTTGACGACCCATCACCGTCAACGGGTCCCCGCCAGCAACTCCAGGATTGCAGATGACACGACTTCTGGTTTTTCACGCGGCATGAAGTGACCAGCGCCCGGCACGATACGCCTGGCCACCAATGCAGTGAATGGTGCACGCTCGGCGGGTGAATCCGGTGGAGGCCGTCTGATTCCGTCATCGGCGCCATGCAGCACGATCGAGGGCACTTCGATTTTCGGTCGCTCGGCCAGCCGCTTCTCCATCTCGGCAAACCGCGGCTCCCCCGGCGCGTTGACGTTTCGATGCCGGTACGAGTGAATGACGACATCCACGAAATCGGGATTGTCGAACGACAGCGCCGTGCGGTTGTACGTGTCGTCCGTGAACCGCCATGTCGGCGACCAGGTTTCCCACAAGAGCCGGCAGAGACTTCGACGGTTGGCGGTGAGCCCGGCTCGTCCGCGTTCGGTATTGAAGTACCACTGATACCAGAGCGCACGTTCCGCGTCTGGTGCGGCGGGTTGGGGTGGGGAACGCGTGTCCTGAATGGTATAGCCACCGATCAGCACCGCGGCGCGCACACGGGCAGAGTGAAGCGCTGCGGCAATGCACGCGGCGCGCCCACCCCAGTCGTACCCGCTCACCGCGAAACGTTTCAGGCCCATCACATCTGCAAAATCAATCAGATCCTGTCCGATCGCTGCCTGCTGTGCCATGCGCGGCGCGCCCGCCTCACGAAATCGCGTCGGTCCATACCCACGAAGGTATGGCACGAGCACCCGGTATCCGGCCTTGACCAACGGGGGCGCCACGTCATCCCAGGCGCGGACGTCGTCGGGAAATCCGTGGAGCAAAATGATCGGAAACCCTTGTCGGTTGCCCGTGTCTTCGTAGCCGATTGTGAGCACGGACGTCTCGACGTGCTCTGTCGCTGGCGGGCGATTGGTCTGCGCCTGCATACGGCGAACTCCGGCCAGGTTGCCAACGAGCGTTGCGCCGGCCAGCCCGGTGAATTTGAGGAACGTTCTGCGACTCGGGCGCATGGGGAACAATAGTAGCCTTCAGCCTTCAGCCTTCAGCCTTCAGCCGTCAGCCGTCAGCTTTCAGCCGTCAGCCGTCAGCCCTCGTAAGATTGGCCGCAAGTGTACCGCCACGTGCGGGCACGATTCAATTTGGTGGGAACATTCGAGCGGGAACGCTAACCGACGAGGGTCGCGCAGGGAGCAGCGAGTCCGAGACGCTCACAGATCTCCAAGGTCAATCCAGCCTGGTTCATCGTGTAAAAGTGCAGGCCAGGCGCGCCGGCCGCAAGCAGCCGATCGCAAAGCTGAGTGACGACATCGAGGCCGAGGCTGCGAATCGACACACCATCTTCGCCGAAGCTTTCCATTTTGAGGCGCAGCCAGCGGGGAATCTCGGCGCCACAACTCTCTGAAAACCGAACGAGTTGGGCAAAGTTCCCGATTGGCATGATACCCGGCACGATTGGCAGCCCGATGCCTACAGAGTGACAGTCGTCGACAAAACGAAAATAGGAATCGATGTTGTAAAAGTACTGAGTGATAGCGGAGTCCGCGCCAGCCTCTGCCTTTCGTTTGAAGTTCAGCAGGTCGTCCTGAGGACTGCCGGATTGAGGATGAAACTCTGGATAGCATGCGACCTGGATGCGGAAGTGGTCACCGGTCGTTTCACGGACGAACTCCACCAGCTCATTTGCGTAGCGAAGCTCATCCGCTCCGGCCACGCCACCGACTGCATCCCCGCGCAGAGCCACGATGTGGTCGATGCCAACATGCCTGTACAGTTCCAGCATGTCGGCGATCTCAAAGCGGCACGATCCGAGGCAGGCGATATGCGGTGCGGCGCGATAACCCGCAGACTGGATCGCGAAGACCGTCCCCAGCGTACGATCACGCGTCGAGCCTCCAGCACCATACGTGCACGAAAAGAAGCTCGGCTCGAGCGTGCCGAGCTGGCACCACGCGGCCGACAGGCTGGCAACCCCCTCAGGCGTCCTGGGCGGGAAGAACTCGAAGCTCAGATCGATCGGGCGTCGATTCAGACCCTGCATGTGCGTTCCAAATCTCGTTATACAGAAACCAATTCTTCGCTCATCACCTTCGCGCGCACGCGACGGGCAGCTTCGACCATCTTTGCCAGCGCGGCCTCGGTTTCGGGCCAGCCGCGGGTTTTCAATCCGCAATCGGGCACGACCCACAGACGCTCCCACGGAATCAGACGGCCTGCTTGTTCAAGCAGGCTTACCATTTCGTCTACATCCGGCACCCGCGGGGAATGGATATCGTAGACGCCGGGACCTATATCGTTCGGATAGCCGAAGCGGCGGAACCCGTCCAGGAGCTCCATGTGCGATCGCGAGGTTTCAATCGTGATGACGTCGGCGTCGAGCGCCGCGATTGCCGGCAGAATGTCGTTGAAGTCGGCATAACACATGTGTGTGTGGATCTGCGTGTCGTCGGCGACACCACTTGTGGCAATCCAGAACGCGCGGACAGCCCACGCGAGATATGGGGTCCAATCCCGCTCACGCAGGGGCAAGCCTTCGCGCAAAGCCGGCTCGTCGACCTGGATGATGGCGACCCCCGCCTTCTCGAGATCGAGCACCTCATCACGCAAAGCCAATGCGATTTGAAGCGCGGTCGTTTCTCGTGACTGATCGTCGCGCACGAACGACCACTGCAGCATGGTCACAGGGCCGGTCAGCATGCCTTTCAAGGGTTTCGCGGTCAGGCTCTTGGCATATTCCGTCCATTCGAGAGTCATCGGCTCCGGCCGTTCGACGTCGCCGAAAATGATCGGCGGTTTCACGCACCGCGATCCGTAGCTTTGGACCCAGCCATGCTCGGTAACGGCAAATCCCTTCAGCTGTTCGGCAAAATATTCGACCATGTCGTTTCGCTCAGCCTCGCCGTGCACCAGCACATCGAGTCCGAGCGCTTCCTGACGGGCGACCGCGTCTCCAATCTCGGCGCGCATGGCGTCTTGATAGCCCTCGGGCTTCATCCCGCCCCTCTTCAGCGCTGCGCGCGCCTTCCGGATGGCGGGCGTTTGCGGAAACGACCCGATTGTCGTCGTGGGCAGTAACGGCAATTCAAGCCGTGCCCGTTGACCTTGGATGCGGCTTGCGAAACATGACTGGCGGTGCAGATCCCGTTCACAGAGACCCTCGAGTCGTTGCCGGACGGTTTCGGAGTGCACCCGTGTTGAACGGCTTCTGGAAATACCTGCCTCACGAGAGGCCGTCAGGGCCGGCGCGATCGCACCGGGGTCGTCGAGTGCCCGACTGAGGTAGACGACTTCGTCCAACTTCTGCCGCGCAAACGCCAGCCAGGACCTGACTTCGGGATCGAGCCCACGCTCCTGCGAGAGATCGACCGGCACGTGCAGCAGCGAGCAGCTGGCTGACACCCAGAGGCGTTCTCCGAGTTGGTCATGCGCGGGCTCGAGCAGCGCAAGGGCCGCGTCGAGGTCCGTCCGCCAGACGTTGCGACCATCCACGACACCGAGCGAGAGCACCTTCGAGGCCGGATAGTGAGGTAAGAAAGTCGCGAGCTGTTCGGTTTCGCGCACCAGATCAAGGTGAATACCGGCCACCGGCAGTGACTTGAGCATGTCGGCACGTTCAGCGACCGAGCCGTAGTAAGTCGTCAGGAGAATCGGGGCGGAGCACGAGGCCAACTGCTCGTAGGTCGAGCGAAAAGCCCCAAGCCATCGCCGATTCAGGTCGAGATTCAAAATCGGTTCATCGATTTGCACCCAGCTCACCTGTTGCGATTTGAGGCGTTCAAGCAGGCGCTGGTACGCGGGGATGAGGCTCGGCAGTAGATCGAGCTTGTCGGACAGGCCGGATCGGATCTTGCCGATATACAACAGTGTGAGGGGTCCAATAAGGGCGACCTTGAGTCTGTGACCCAGGGCGGTGGCTGCGGCAACGTCTTCGAACAACCACTCCACTCCACCGTCAAACCGCGTCTCACCACTCCACTCCGGCACGAGATAGTGGTAGTTGGTATCGAACCATTTGGTCATCTCCATGGCGGCATGACCGGCGTCACCACGCGCGAGCGCGAAATACTGTGGCAACGTGAGAGCTGTGGGATCGAATCCAAAACGTTCGGGAATACAGCCAAGATGCGCGACGAGGTCCAGCACCGAGTCGTACCAGGTGAAGTCCCCGGCGGTCGCGAAATCGAGGCCGGCCTCGCGTTGCCAGTGCCAATGCTGGCAGCGCAACTCGTGGCCGACGGCCGTCAACCCGGCCTCGGAGAGGTCACCCCGCCAGAACGCTTCGAGTGCGGTTTTCAACTCGCGATTGGCACCGATACGCGGAAACCCGAGGATGTGGGCAGTGCTCATGTCTCTTCCCCTTCTGTATAGGTCGATGATCGCCCATCCTCGCTTATGAACCGAGTGAAAGTTTTTGAATGTCTCATGAACCTGATTCATAATTCGGCTGTGATGGATTGTTCATGCTGGAAATACGGCATCTTCGCTCGTTGATTGCCCTGGCCGAGGCCGGCACGGTCTCCCGAGCCGCCGACCGGGTCCATCTGTCACAGTCGGCGCTCTCACACCAGCTTCGCGCGCTGGAGACGCACTACGGCACACCGATCGTGCAGCGGAACGGCCAATCGGTGAAACTCACCGAATCAGGCGAGTTGCTTGTGGCGCTCGCTCGAGTCGTGATGAGCGAGATCGAGGACGCCGAACGCACCCTCGTCAAGCTCGTACACAAACCAAGCGGGGGCATGCTTCGGATTGCGCTGGAGTGTCATACGTGCTTCGACTGGTTGATGCCAATCATGCATGCGTTCCGCGCTCACTGGCCGGACGTCGAGTTGGATCTCATTTCGGGCTTTCATCCGAATTCGCTGGCATTGCTGGCCGACGGCAAGGCCGATCTGGTGATCGGTTCGGAGAACAAGCGGCGACCGGGCATCATCTATCACCCGCTCTTCCGTTTCGAGGTGCTCGCCGTTCTCGCACCGGATCACCGCCTTCGCGCGAAGCGGTACCTGACCGCGAGCGATTTCGCGGGAGAGACGCTCATCACGTACCCCGTTCCGAATGAACGCATCGATCTGATTCGGCGTGTCCTGAAGCCTGCCAACATTCGGCCGTCGCGCCGCACGACGGAGCTCACGATCGCGATTCTCCAGCTCGTGGCAAGCCATCGGGGTGTGGCCGCACTCCCGAGTTGGGGGATAAAAAACTACGTGGAGGACGACCACGTCATCGGCCGGCGCATTGGAAAGAACGGTCTCTGGTGCAATCTGTACGGTGCCACCACCACGGACATGGCACGTCAGCCGTTTGCCCGGGATTTCCTGCAGATCGTCAGGCGAGAGTGTTTTTCAAAGCTCGATGGCGTCGTCCCGGTGCCGTAGGGTCACTGGTCAGTTCTCAGTTCTCAGTTCTCAACTCGCCGCTAACTCTCCACCGTGATCCCCGATTGATTGGCGGTCAGATCGAAGCGCCCCTCGACAATCTTGTTGGCCCAGTCGGCCGTTCGCTTCAGGCCGCCGAACGGAAAGAAATGGATTCCATTCATCAGGGTCCGGGCATTGCGGCCTTTGTAGCTGGCCAAACCGACGATGAGTTCGTCGGGAGCCGCGACCGTGACCAGTTTCGTCAGGCTCGCGGCATGCTTTGACAGCGCGTGCATCGAAGGGCCGACGCCGCACTCGAGCGCATACTTGAGGAGGGTCTTGATCGTGGCGAGGCCCGGCACACCGACGGTAAAGGGCAAACGATTCACCTCGGGGCCGTTCGCTGCTTCCCAGGCTCCCACCGGCTCAGCGGAGAACGAGAACTGCGTGACGATGTAGACGTCGGCACCGGTGCGATGCGCGTAGTCGTTCTTGCGCTTCAGTGCATCCTTCAACACCGGATCGCTGACATCCTTGTGACCTTCGGGGTGACCGGCCACGCCAATTTTGCGCAGCCCGTGTTTCTCGAAGACACCCATCTCGAGCAGCTGCAGCGCGCTATCGAGCTCCCCTACCGGTTTTTCGATGTCGCCGGCCACGGCCAGCACCTGCTTTACGCCCGCTTCACCGACAAGTCGCGTGAGCACGTCGTCAAGTTGCTCGGCGCTGCTGATCCGGCGCGCCACGATGTGAGGCACCGGCTCCATCTGCTCCTTGCGGAGCCGTGTTGCCAGTGCCACGGTTTCCTGCCAATCGGTGCCTGGAACGTGGGCGATGTAGACGCGCGTGGCCGGTCGCAGCGACTCACCAAAACGTTCAATGCGCGCCGCTTCGCGAACCGTGGTCTCGATGGAGTAGCCGCTGACCAGATCTCGAACGAGTTGTTTGTCCATTCCGCTGCATTGTAGCTGATGAGCGGCGGGAGGCCGGCACACGGCAGGACGACCCGGCAGACCTTCTGACAGGAGTCGACCTCTAACCTACATTCCGTTGCTGAGGGCGTAGCCGCCGTCCGACGTCCGCCGAATCCGACCGTCGCGGACGAGCTTCCAGAGGTCGTTGGAAATTCTGATACTCAGGTTGGTTTTGCCAGGCTTGATTGGCGCGACCTTGAGCAGATCGACCATGGCTCCGCGCGCCAGGCCGGGATGAGCGGCAATCACCTGAAGCAGACACGCCCGAAGGCCATTCTTGGTCCAGCGCATCGGTCGAGACGGAAGTTCGCCGTCGGCAGGCACCACCTGCAATCGGGCGCGCGGAGACCTGGCTTCGATGAGAAGCTGGCGCAAAATCTCAGTCTGGCGCTGGTGATACGCCAGTTCTCGGTTCAACTCACGGATCGTAGAGCGACTTAGGGTCATGCCAAGTCTCCAGACGTGTACCGGGCATGTTTCTGTTGGATATCTTTGACGTCAAAACCAGCAATTTAGTTCGCTCGTGCAACGCACATGCCGGCTCAGGGCCACCCGCTAAGGTATGTTCGTGGGATTGCGGGTTTTCGTATGTTCGGCCGTGGGATCCACCGTCCCATCTGTGGACGAGAAACCCTCATGGTCCGACGCGGGCCGCTTCGAGGGCAGCGGCTTCCCGTTCTCCCGCCGCGACATCGACCTGCGTCAGCACTGCGGCGCCGGCAGCAAAAAAGAGGATGACGGCCAGAACGGCCGGACGACTCGAGCCACCGAAGCTCACGGCCAGGCTGAAAATGGCGGGACCGGCAATGCCGGCAAACTTCTCGAACACCGAGAAGAATCCAAAGTATTCAGAGGACTTGTGCGGCGGGATCATGCGTGCGAAGAGCGATCGGCTGAGCGCCTGACTGCCTCCCTGCACCATGCCGACAAGGATGGCCAGCGCAAAAAAATGCCAGGTCGTGGTCATGAAATAACCGAGCACGCTGATACCTGTGTACACGACCAACGACAAAAACACCGCCGTCTTGGCGCCAATGCGGCCCGCCAGCGCACCAAACAGGAACGAGCACGGCACGCCGACGAACTGGACGAGGACGAAAGCGGCAATTCGTGCGTTGCGGTCGATGCCCACTTCCGCACCGTAAATGCTCGCCATACGGATGATGGTTTGAATCCCGTCGTTGTACAGCAGAAACGCCACCAGCATCAGGAACGCATTGCGGCAGCTTCGCAGCTCGCCAAACGTTTCGCGGACACGCATGAACGCCACTCGAATCGGGCTCGCCCCGGTCCTCTCGTCGAGCTCGAGACGGGCCGGGGGTTCCGGTACGGTGCGAAACAATGGAATCGAAAAGGCGAGCCACCAGAGAGCGACACTCACAAACGACAGCTTGATGGCAGACAACGTATCCGGCAGGCCGAAGGTTGTCGGCATGAGAATCCAGGCGAGGTTCACGGCCAGCAGCAAACCGCCGCCGACAAAGCCCATCGCGTAACCCGAGGTCGAAACCCGATCCAGTTCGTCGTGCGTGGCAATGTGCGGCAGGAGCGAATCGTAGAACACGAAGCTTCCGGCAATGGCAATATTGGAAACCATGAAGAGCACCGCCGCCAGCTGCCACTCGCCCCGATCGATCATCGCCATCATGGCCGTCGTGATGACGCCCACCACGAGAAACCAGCCAAGCATGCGTTTCTTCATCGCCCGATAGTCCGCGACAGCGCCCAGAACGGGCGCGAGCAGGGCCACGATCGTCACGGCAATCGTCGTTGCCCACCCGAACCGGCTCGTTGCTGCAGCGGGCGACAGATCCGCGGCGGCAACCGAAGCAAAGAAATCCGGAAACACGGCCGTAATGACCACGGTCTGGAAGGCCGAATTGCCCCAGTCGTAGAACGCCCACGCTCGCAGTTCGGGACGATGGAGACCGAGACGCTCGAGGAAGGTCATGTCGGGTCCGTCGCAGCCTCTGGGGAGGCCGACTGGCGGACATGTCGTGAACGCTGATAGAGATACGACGACATCAGCAGCAGGACGCCAAGGCCGATGATGCTGAGAACCCGGTAAATGCGTTCGAGCGCGGCAAGATCAATCGTGAAAACCTTGAAGATCGTCACCGCAAATACCACGATGGCGAAGTATCGGATCGCCGGGCAGTGTCTTTGCAGGCCCACGACGACGAGCAGCGTCGCATAGGCGGCCCAGGTGATGGACAGCATCACCTCGCGCGCCAGATGGCCGGTCCGCGACATGGCAGACGGTCGGCTCACAAATTCGCGCAATTCCCAGAATCCGGTAATCTCGCTGGTAAACCACGAGAGCGTCAGGAAGTTCGCGGCTACAAGGAGGACGTCGCGCGTACGTGGGTTTGGGCTCCCCGACCGTCGATGGAGATCCGCCAACACGTAGAAGAGTGCGATCACAAAAACGCTGCACAAAGCGCGCTGATTCAGGATGACCGGCTGACCGACTGGAGCCAGCGAAACATGCAGGTCGAGCAGGCGCAAGGTCGCAATCGTCAGCAACAGCAACCCACCGGCGCGCATCCAGGCTCGACGCTCGCGAAGGCCCAGCCAGACAATGGCCGCCCCTTCCGCCGCCCAGGCCATGGTGACCCACGCCCCGTCGAATGCCAACGCGACGGCAATCGCCCCTAAGGTGAAGGCGACTGAGGCCATGTGAAGCGCGTCCTGCCGGGCGCGCTTCGACAGCCAGAGTGCCAGCGACGCATGCCAGAGCGCGAACCCGAACGCGACCGGCGCAGTCGCAGCGCTTTGAACGGAGTCGATCAGCCAATAGGCCAGGCCGTACGTGACGAGGCCATTGAGATGCAACAGGGCAAGATCAACGGCATCGAGTCGTCGCTCCTTTGTCAGCACCAGTTCCACTTGACCAATCAGCGTGAGTGCGTAGACACCTCCGACAATGGCAAGACCGCCGATAAGCCACCCAGGGGAGAGATGTTCGTCGAGCCAGAGCGCAAGCGGCACTTCGACTGCGAGCCAGACGATGAGCCGGACGAGGCTGGAGTCGACCTGCCGCGCGATGACTGCGCCCGCGACGCTCAGCAGAATCAGGTAGACGAGCATCGGAATCGGGTGCTCGTAGAGGACGGCAATGGAAGCCAGGTAATAGAGAATCGGCGCCGTCCACAAGACGACCTGCACGAGCTGGGCGAACAGGCTGCGTGCCCGGCGGTTTTCGCGCAGGATGAACAGGAACATGCCGCAGAAGATTGTCAGGATGATTTCGGTGACGAGAAACTTTTCGAAGGTGTAGAAGAGGACCGCCCAGCCGGCAAGTGTCAAGACGGTGCCGGCATAGCTCACCAGATTGAGCGCAGGCCAGTCCCTGCGACGAGCGAGGTACATCGTCCCCGCCACGAGGATGGCTTCGTACGTGAACAGTGCAATCTGCGCATCGCGCCCTGTGGCGAGCAGAAACGGCGTGGCAAATCCGCCACCCACGGCCATCAGCGCCAACCCCTGGGATCGCTGAGTGTCAGCGAGCCACGCAGCGGCGGCCGTCACCAGGCCCATTAACGCAAATGCAACGGGCCGTGGGATGAGCCCGTAGAAATTGAACGCTGCGTAGATTGAGACATAAAGGATGGCAATGCCACCGCCGGTGATCATCTGACCGTAGAACGGATAGCCTGCGCGGGTGAACCAGACACCGGCATAGACGAGCGAACCGCCGACGACCCCACCGATCACTACTCTTGCCAGCTCGGTGATCCACTCGTTATCGAATGCCAGCTTGACGAAGTAGGCGACGCCCACCACGATCGCCACCACGCCCACATACAAGAGCCACCGTGCCCCAATCCGGGTCTCGAGCGACTCGTGTGCTTCCTCGGTGGTGATGCCGCCTGCCGGTTGTGGAGTCGTCTTGGCCTGCGCGGCCGCCAGGGGAATTTCTGGTTCCTGTGGCGTTCGTGCTGGCTGCACCTGGGGAGGTACCTGCCGTTCGAGAATGTCCACGTACACTGCCGGGACTGGGGCGCTGACCGATGCGTCGCCAGTGATAACGTGCTCGGCTGAAGCCCGGTTCTCGAGCGTGGCAATGCGCTCTCGCAGAGACTGGAGTTCTTCGTCGAGCCGGGAGAACCGAGCTCGCAGTTCGCGCCTCAGGTCAATCCAGAACCAGGCGACAACGACGAGCATGACGAGAATGGACATCCTCTTCTCCCAGACTCCGTGATTTGAGGCCCGGCGTCGGCGGTGCCCCTAAGATGATATGGTTGTGGCCGCCGCCAGGCCCGTACTACTTATCGGACTCTTCGACCCGACGTTTGGCTTTGGCTAAGGAGTCACACGATGAAGACGGCCTTCCACGTCCTTCTGTTCCTCATGGTGGCTGCAGGCCAGGTGCTGGCCCAGACTCCGAAACGAATTAACAGGGCTATCGAGCTCCTCGAGCAAGGTCAGCCGGTCTACTACACCAATGGACGCGGCGGCTACGAGGAAGGCAAGAAGCTTGCGCAAACGCCGTCCGATTACATCAATTACGAAATGGAACATGGTGCCTTCGACATGACGGCCTTGCGCGAGTTCATGCGGGGTCTGGTCGATGGCGGCCCCACCAAGTCGGGACATCGCACTCCGGCAGTCATTGTCACGCTGCCGGTTCTTGGGCTGGATGAACCGAGCATGCGGGCGAACTACTGGGTCGTGCAACAGGTGCTTGCCGCAGGCGTGCACGGCATTCTTCTCTGTCACGCACGCTCGCCTGAAGCGGCCAAAGTGATGGTCGAGGCAAGCCGCTATCCGTTTGCCGAAAAAGTCCCGGGCCTCGATCAGGGATTCCGCGGCAGCGGCAGTCAGAGCTATGCCGCGCAAATCTGGGGCATCAGCGGAAATGAATATCTGAGGAGAGCCGATGTCTGGCCGCTCAACAAGGCTGGCGAAATCCTGCTTGGAGTGAAGATCGAAGACAGCTATGCGCTCACCAACGCTGAAAAAACAACCAAAGTCCCTGGAATCGCGTTTGCCGA